>CAZQUQ010000179.1:0-5870 GCA_964596445.1 uncultured Oscillospiraceae bacterium | reverse complement strand
GAGGTCAGTTGACTGAAAAAGTGAGGAGAAAGCCATTCTCTGTAATATTGCTGGACGAAATAGAGAAGGCGCATCCTGATGTGTTCAACATGCTGCTGCAGATACTGGAGGACGGGCGTCTGACGGACAGCCACGGCCGTGTAGTGAACTTTGAAAACACCATCATCATCATGACATCAAACGCCGGAACGACGCTGAAGGCCAATGGCATCGGATTCAACAGCGACAGCTACAAGACGCTTGCCAGCAGGGTCATGGATGTGATGAAGGAGACCTTCAGGCCGGAATTCCTCAACAGGCTCGATGAGATCATAGTATTCACCGAGCTTGGCAGGGATGAGCTCAAGCAGATAGCAGGCCTCATGTTTGAAGAGGTGCGTGCAGAAGCCGCACAAAAGGGCATAAATGTCAGCTTTACCGACAAAGCCTGCGATCTTATCGTTGAAAAAGGTTATGATCCCAAATACGGCGCAAGGCCTCTGAGAAGGACCATACAAAAATATATTGAGGATGAGATGACGGAGCAGTTCTTCCTCGGGAAGATCAAAACCGGCGACAGTATCACAGTGGATGCGGAGGATGGCGCAATAAGGTTCCGCGTGCAAAGGACAGACCAGTTAACAGTTTAAATAAACAAGGCTGGTTGACTACAGATAAAAGAGCAGACCAACAGCAGATATAAAACAAATAAACTCACAGGAACATGAGCAAATCATCTCACAAAAAACAGAAACAGAAGCAAATCGACTGACAGAAACAGGAACGGACCGACTCACTGAAACAGGAGCAGATCAACTTACAGATACAGGAGCAGACCGGCTGCAGATACAAAGAACAGTACCGGACAGACCCGATCCGGACAAACAGGATCGGGTCTGTTTGAAATGTGATAGTTTATAAAGAAGGAGCTTTTATGATGAAGGCATCACAATTGTTCCGTACCTTGCTGATCTTGATATCGACATCGATCATTTTGGGTGCGTGTGTTCAAACGCCTCCTTCCGCTTTGCTGCCTGAAAACGATGCGTTGGCTCAGGGCACAGCCGGGACCGGAACGACGCTCAGATTTATATGCAGCTGGGGCGGAGTGGACAGCAAGGCTGAAACTCTGAAGTTTTTGCTCGAACAATTCGAGAAAGCCAATACTGATATCAAGGTCATAAACGGATCGTTGTTCGGAGAGGATTTTCTGCCGAAGATCAAGACCGACTTTGCATCGGGGAACGATCCCGATGTGTTCGGCCTTTGGCCCGGCTCCGATATAAACATGCTGGTGAAGGCCGGCAAGGTGGCGGATCTCACCGGACTGCTCGACAGCACGCCGGAATGGAAATCGGATTTCAATCCCGTTATGTGGAGCTACACGACATATGATTCTAAGATTTACGGTTTGCCCTTCGAGATAATATTTGAGTGCATGTTCATAAATAAAGACCTCTTCAGCAAATTCGACATAAAGATCCCTGAAAATTACGACGAATTGAAAGATGCGGTCATTGCATTCAAAAATCATGATATCATACCGATAGCATTCAATACTGAAGCAGAGGGTACATATCTTTATCAGAACCTCATTCCTGTCATAGGAGGAAAAGATGACACCGAACGGCCGTTTATTGACGGAAGGATAAAGCAAAGCCACATAACGGCCATGGACATGATAAAGGAGCTGTATGACCTCGGGGCCTTCCCCGGGAACTGCTTTACGATGTCCAATAATGAAAGGAACGTCCTCTTTAAAGAAAAGAAAGCAGCAATGATCGTTCAGGGCTCATGGTATATCGGTGATTTCGACGCGTTGGATACGACTGTAGACATTATACCATTTCCATATGTGAAGGGATACGAGGACCACAGGGATACTATGGTTTACGGACTCGGAGGAGGCACGTTCCACATGAGCTCAGCCTCATGGGACGATGCCGACAAGCACAGTGCCTCCGTAAGGCTGCTTCGTTATCTGACTTCTGCCGAAACCGCTGCCGTCTTCGCATCCAGAACAGGCATGATAAGCAACGTCAGTCTGAAAGACTACAATATAGAATACAGAAGTATGACAGTCAAGGGCATGCAGATGCTCGACGATGCAAAAAATCTTGTGGGTCCGCTCGATTCGTTCGTGGACAGGACAGCGTGGGAAAAATATATAGCGGATCAGTTCCCATACTTCCTCTCAGGCAGTATTACCGCAGAGGAGATGTGGGACAGGGCGATAAAAAACGGCATTATACTGGATTATTGACATCCACAGCTTCAAAGCTTTGACAGCCGGGCTTATTCCGGCTTCTTTCGGGGGTCGTGCTCAATGAATAAAATTCGCTGGGGATTGCTGAAATTTTACCGTAACCTTTCTATCAAGATAAAGCTGGTATCGGTACTTTTTATACAGATACTTATACCGCTGATCCTTATTGGCTTCCTGAGCTATAAAAACTCTGAAAGCATAATCAAGGAAAACTCTGCAGATTACTCGAGAGACATACTTCATATGATAAGCCTCCGCCTGGACGACTACATCAGCAACCTGACACAGATCTCGCAGGATCTTCTCTATGAAGAAAAGATATATGACGCGCTAAAAAGCGACGACGATAAACTGATAGACCCGATCATGCGGTACGAGTATGAAAACTCTGTGAACAGCCACCTGAAAATGGTGGTAATTTCAAGGCCGGAAATCAGTTCGCTGTGCATTTACTCAAATGATGGCAGGACATATTATCAGGACGATAATACGAAGGATGCAGGCTCCCGGGACAAAATACCCTACGGCAGAATGCTCGAACAGGCAAGGAAGCTCAAGGGCAAGCCAGGTATCTTTACCGTATCCGAAAATCAGCAGGTAAGCGACATATATATGGTACGGCAGATAAATGACAGAGATCGTTTTGATGAACTGGGCATGCTGATCATACATGTCAGAAAGGATATTATGGATGATGTATATCAGGGTCTGACAGGAAACCTTCAGAACATCGTGTTATTGACGTCGGATATGGAACTGATAGCCAGCAGGGACTACAACGACCTTACGGTTATGTCCGATGCACTGCTGGGCAGCATAGAAGCTGAAACGGGAGAGAAAATTGATGAAAAGAAAGGATTGTTCGTATCGTACATAACACAGCGGAGTACTGGCTGGAAAATCGTCGCATATACCGCTCTTGACGAGCTTTACAGGGATGCCTATACGCTGAGGAACAAGATCGTCATGCTTTGTGTCGCCGTTGTGATAGTGCTGACTGTTTTGACGCTGTTTATAGCGGTCGATATAGTAAAGCCGATAAACGAGCTTGTCAACGGCATGAAAAAAGTGCAGGCCGGCGGGAGCAACGTACAGCTGCAGGTAGACAGAGAAGATGAGCTTGGATTCTTGCATAAGGCGTTCAATGAAATGTCCGGTGAGATCCACCATCTTGTCAACTGGGTCTACAGAGAACAGCTGACAAGAAAGGAGGCCGAGCTTAAAGCGCTGCAGTCCCAGATAAATCCCCACTTCCTCTTCAATACGCTTGAGGCGATTAACTGGATGGCGCAACTGAACAACGTGCCTGAGATAAGCAGTACCGTATCCGACCTGTCGGATCTGATGGAAGCAAGTATCGGAAGGGATGACCGGCTGATAACCATCGAGGAGGAGTTTACGTATGCGGATAAATATATATCGCTGCAAAAGAGGAGATTCGGAGATAAACTGGAATTAGTAAAAAATATTGATCCTAATGTCAACAGTATAAAGATCCCGAGACTGCTCATACAGCCGCTGATAGAAAATGCGGTTTATCACGGGATAGAAAGGAGCAGGAGAAAGGGGGTCATAGCACTCAGTGCAATAAAAATGGAAGGGTATGTATCGGTGACAGTCACGGACAACGGTGCCGGAATGGAGCCGGAAGAGCTTGAGGAGCTGAATGCAAGGCTTGCTATGGATAATGATACATATTTTAAAAATATCGGCGAAAGAAGAAGGAGCGTAGGGATCGAAAATGTCAACAGAAGGATCAAGCTGTTTTACGGGGAGACGTATGGCCTTAGAATAGAAAGCGAAGTCGGGGCTTATACGAGAGTGACTGTCACGATACCATGTGAAATAGGAGCGGACAGTGAGGAGGGCTTTTATGTATAAGGTTCTGATAATTGATGATGAGCCGATAATCCGCAAGGGGCTCAGAAATATTATCAACTGGAAGAGCTTCGGATGTGAAGTAGTCGCAGAAGCCGCAGACGGTTTCGATGGCTCAGTGCTGATCAAGAAGCATATACCCGACATCATAATAACCGATATAAAAATGCCTGAATCAGACGGGCTGTCCATGATCAGGGAAGTAAAGGATGCGGTACCGCACAGCAAGATCATCATACTGACAGGATACCGTAACTTCGAATATGCCCATGAAGCGCTTAAACTTGGCGTTACAGACTTTTTACTCAAGCCGTCGAAGATCGAGGAGCTGACCTCCGCTATAACAAGAGCGGTCAGGGAGCTGAAATTCCAGAAGGAGAGAGCTGAGGAGTTTGAAAAGCTGAATCAGATGTTTATGCAAAATATTTCGGCCCTGCGTGAAAAGCTGCTTTATGACATCATATACGAGATCAATACCAACATGGAAGACATAAAGGAAAAACTTAAGCTGTTCGGTATACGTGAGGGCACCTTCTGCATGCTGCTGGTGCAGAACGATGCCGAATACGAAAATGACGGCGGCAGTGGGATGAGCCAGTATGACAGGCACTTATACCAGTTTGGGATAATTAATACCTTTAACGAAATATTTTCTGACAAGTTCGATGTCACACCTGTCACGCTCAACAATACAGAGGTAGTGTTCCTGATTATGCCGCTCTTTGATAAAGAAGACCTTTCGGAAGTAATAGATAAGAAATGTACGTACCTCCAGGAAATCATCTGCAACTGCTTTGGATTTACAGTAACCATTGCAGTAAGCTCGACAGGCATCGAGATGGCCGAATTGCCGCAGAAATTCGGCGAGTGCAGGGAAGCTCTCGAGCACAAGTTCTATTTGGGCAGCAACTCGATAATATTCCACAGCGATATAAACACATTTTTCAAATATGATTATAATTCCATGCTCGAAAAGCTTCAGAAAGCGCTGATCGAGGGAGTGAAATCGGGAAATGAATCATCCGTGAAGGAAAGGCTCAAGGATATATTCAGCTACATCAAGAATATGGACCCGTCTAAGAAGGAGTTTATCAAGAATTTTTACTGGAACACCATCACCTCCATAAACAATATCAGGATATCGCTAAAATCAGGCGAAGAGGGTAAAAAACCGGAATACAGTGAGTTTAGCGGCCTATATAACCTCATTGAGAAATGTACCAACGCGGATGAGCTGAACTTACTCCTTGACGAATCCGCAAGAAGCGTTGCGTCGAAGGTCAACAGCTTCAACAACAGGAGCATAAAGCTTGTACTGAGGAAAGCGGTGGAGTATCTGCATGAGCACTACCATGAACAGGTGACGCTCAATGAGGTCGCCGAGCACACATTTGTCAGCACCTACTATATCAGCAGGATGTTCAAAAGAGAGATGGGAAAAAATTTCGTTGACTATTTGAACGAGCTGAGGATAGAGAAAGCAAAGGAACTGCTCAAGGATGTACAATATAAAACATATGAGGTTGCCGAAAAGGTGGGTATCCCGGATGCGCATTACTTTTCCAGACTGTTCAAGAAATACGTTGGATTGACGCCTACGGAGTTCAGAGATCAATAGCCTCAGAAAACATAAAAATAGCCATTGACAACATAAAGCAGCCTTTTACATCAATTAGCAACAGCTGCAGGCACATATAAATTATACACATTCAGCCTGAGGTGGAATATTTTGTTGTATTATTTTGCC
>CAZQUQ010000178.1:0-5932 GCA_964596445.1 uncultured Oscillospiraceae bacterium | reverse complement strand
AATTATGACATTTGCACTGCGGGTCCGTGACATTTGCACTGAGAAATGACTTTTGCACTTGTGCCGGGAGCAGATTGGAATAACGGCCCGGACCATGAACCCTTCCCGGTCTTCAAAGGAACCGAAGCTTATCGTCCCGTTCAGCTCCCGGACACGTTCTTCCATGCCGAAAAGCCCCGTCCCCTTTATGAAGTTCAAGCACCCCTTGCCGTTATCGACGACAAAAAGCTCGACCGTACCGGCTTTCGATCTTATCGATATGGTTATCCGGCTTGCCTGTCCGTGCTTGATGGCATTGGTGACCGATTCCTGGCAGACTCTGTATATCGTGTTGATCACGTTTTCCCGGCATCCGTCCAGATCGTCCATCGCCGCCAACTCCAGCGTGATGCCTGACTCGGACAGCTTGGCGGCAAGGGTATCCAGCCTTTCAGAAAGCATTGTGCGGCACGTTCCTGCCGGTCCTGTATTAGGGGCTCGATCCGCAGATGAGGTATTTTCCGTATCCGGTTCATTACCTCTTGCGGAGGAGACCTCGTCCAGACTGCTGCTTATCTCGGACACCGCTTGATTGATCCTGCGCATGGCGGAGGGTATGTCATTGACCAGAAGTTTGTTGCTTTCCATAGTATTCAGAGCAAGTATGAGCGAATGCCCGATAACATCATGGATCTCTTTTGCAAGCCGGTTCCGCTCACTCAGGATCGCCAGCTTTTTTGCATCCTCTGCCAGCATTTTGATGCTTTCATTCATTTCCCTGAGGTATTGGTTTTTTTCAGAGAGGCTGTTTATTGCGGAAACGATTTTTGTATTGTCGTGGATGATGATGATGGTTTTGCCTGTAGAGAGCAACCCGGATCTTACAGGCTTTACAGAGACCGAAAAGTACTTGGTCCCATCTGTCTGTGGGATCTCCATATCTGTTTTGCTGCCGATCCATTTTGCCGGTCTTTGCTGTGGCTGTCTGTTATGAAGTCTGACGAGGATTTCCTGCAGCGTTTTTTCATCAAGCATATCACAGGCTTTGTTTTTATAATGCACTTTTCCTTTTTTGTCGATGATCATAAGCGCGTCTGTATACATTTCAACGCTGCGGATGCTTCCGTATGATATAGTATCGAACATACCGTATTTATATGCTCCGATGAAATAAACAGCGAAGCCGGCAAGTATCAGGAGCGGGAAAATATCGACGGGCATACTGATGATCTTCAGCATGGAAAGGTGAAGGAACAGTATGCTGGCAAGGGCCAGGACCGATGACAGGATCCTGTAGGACTGGTTGTCCAGCCTTCGTATCCAGAATTTCATTATACAGAGCATTCCGACAGTCTGGATGACATAACCCGCTCCCATTATTATATAGAAGAAGATCCCGAAAACGGTTTCGGTATCCGTCATTTTTCGTACAAATAAATGATGCAGAGGATTAGTGATAATGAGTATCGAGCCTGCCGCAATATGGACAATGACCAGCACTAATGAAATGAGCTTTTGGCCGGGATTGAAAAAATGATGGATATAAAGGATGAAAGTGACGTCGAAGAATAGCTTTATGATATATGTCGCTGTAATACAGTACCACCGTATGCTGATGTCCGGGGAAATAGACGCGGCAAAATTGAAAGCAAACAACAGGATGAGCAGAGTATGCATAAAGCAATAGCAGAACAGGATTCTTGTCCGCTTGGAGTTGATGAATATATAGACAAGAAAGCCGGTCATCACAGTTATGAAAAGAAGGTTGATCCCCGCTTCGATTTGCAGCCGGAGTACCGAAGGTATTTCCATATCGCAAGCTCCTGTCAGATCAGATTGTTCCTCAGCGCATACATCACCAGCTGGGCTCTGTTTTCAACACCGGTCATCTCGATGATCCTTGTGATCCTGTTTTTGACCGTTCCTTCAGCGAAGCACATGATCGCGGCTATTTCGCTGTTTGACTTTCCTTCGCTGATAAGCTTTATCATCTGAAGGTCGTCCCCCTTTATCTGTTGGCCCTGCTGAGATTCCGTTCCCGGCCTGTTTCTGCCGAACATGGAGCGCAGGATCTGGGGACTGGATACCAGGTACCCCCAGTGTACGCACCGGAGGAGTGCCGTCAGTTTATCCGGAGGTGTATCCTTGAGAAGATAACCGTCAGCGCCGGAAGCAAAACAATCGGCAATATACTTGTCGTCCTCCAGCGATGTGAGTATGATTACCTTAGTTTCGGGACATTTTTCCTTGATCTGCCTTGTTGCCGCAATGCCGTCCAGGACCGGCATCCTGATGTCCATCAGCACTATGTCGGGTTTTTGCCCGCAGCACAGCGTCACCGCCTGCTGCCCGTCGTAGGCAACTCCCACGACCTCGGTTTCATTGTCCCTTTCCAGCATCATGCGCAGACTTTCAGATAAAAGCGCATGGTCATCAGCTATCAGTATACGCATATTACTGCTCACCTCGCAAATGTATATTCAGATCGCACTATGGAGCGACTTGACGGTGTTCCTTATCCTGCTGATAGTTTCTCTTGTTATATATATCATCCTGTTGTTTTCTGCCTCAAACACGCAAACTAGCTTCGCTGTATTTCCGGCTGCGTATTTTTCCATAGTCCTGATGCTTTCCTTCAGTTGCTCCAGATACTCCGCTGCGATCCCGTTGACAAGTCCCATGATCCTTTCCCGTTCTATTTCGGCGCCCAGCCTTTTGACAACTCCGGCATATCTGCGCTGTGCGTCGAGAGCTTCCTTGAGCTGCCTGTTTTGATTGTCGAGCTGCTCAAGCAGTTTTTTGTATTCCGTAATGTCATTAAAAACAAAAATACGTCCGAAGTACTTCTTATTTCTGACGACCGGGCACATTTTCCAGGAGTATATCGAATCATTCTCAGCAAAAGGCTTGATCTCACCCTCGTAAAGGCTTAAAGCATTTTCGCCCGGACAGCTTTCTTTGAAGTTTTCCGGGAGGATCCCGGATCTGTTGATCTCTTCATCTATACTCTGCAGGAAATCATTGATACTGCTGCGCTCATACGTGATATTTACATAGCAGGGCCTGTCATTCCTGTCATAAATGACGGTAGTTTCATTTACGTTTTCGAAAATATCCCGCGTGATATGTCTTCCTTTGGAAAGTGCCCACCAAAGGTATTCAATAGTGCCGGTACTTGCCGCAATAATGCAAATACCGGTCATATAGCACCAGAACATGCCTATATCCACTAATCCATCATATACGGGCTGCATTATGAATCCTTTCAGACAGAGGTATTATTAACCATTTATTCATTACCATTGTATCATTGTCAGCAAATATGTAAACATAATTCTTTTATTCGGCTTGGTTCGCTTATATTCATCATATCTTTTGCTCTTTATCCGATACCTGAAATTATCGTAATAAAATACATTGATATTGGGTAATGCTAATTAACGACGGCATGGTCACAGCCCTAATCAAACGGTGTTTGTGACTGGCTGGAGAAAATGTGCATGAAGTATACAAAATGCAAAAAAGATATTTGCAAAAAAGAATATTATGTTATAATGATATAGGCTATTTGCTGGAGTTATTTCTTTTTTTGTGAAATATGATCCACCTATTACATCATACATAAATGGAGGTATATATGGCAAAGTATGTTTATTTGTTCAAAGAGGGCAACGCCTCGATGAGAAACCTGCTTGGCGGCAAAGGCGCCAATCTGGCAGAGATGACAGGCCTCGGACTTCCTGTGCCCAGAGGATTCACTGTTACAACGGAAGCCTGTACGAGATATTATGAGGACGGCAAAATGATTGCCAAAGAAATCGAGGACCAGATCTATGATGCTCTGGCTACAACCGAGCAGATCGTAGGCAAGAAGTTCGGAGATCCCGAGAACCCGTTCCTGGTATCGGTAAGATCCGGAGCAAGGGCTTCAATGCCGGGCATGATGGACACCATATTGAATCTCGGTCTCAATGACGAGGTCGTGGTTGGTCTTGCCAAACTCACCAACAACGAAAGATTTGCATATGACAGCTACAGAAGATTCATCCAGATGTTCAGCGATGTCGTTATGGAAGTCGAGAAACCGAAATTCGAGGCTATTCTTGATGCCGTAAAGGAGGAAAGGAATGCCGTCCTTGATACCGACTTGGATGCTGACGCACTCAAAGAGGTTGTCAGGAGATTCAAAGAGCTTTATAAAAAGGAAAAAGGCACTGACTTCCCGCAGGATCCCAGGACTCAGCTGATGGAAGCTGTAAAGGCTGTTTTTCGTTCATGGGACAACCCGAGAGCCATCGTTTACAGAAGGCTCAACGACATCCCCGGCGACTGGGGCACCGCAGTCAACGTTCAGGAAATGGTTTACGGAAATATGGGCAACGACTCCGGAACGGGCGTCGCATTTACAAGAAATCCGTCCACAGGCGAAAAGAAGCTGTACGGAGAGTTCCTGATGAATGCTCAGGGAGAAGATGTCGTTGCAGGTATCAGGACTCCTCAGTCCATCGATACGCTTAAAGAAGTCAATCCTGAAGTGTACAATCAGTTTACTAAGATTGCGGAGACCCTTGAGAAGCATTACAGGGATATGCAGGATATGGAGTTTACCATCGAAAGAGGCAAACTGTTCATGCTCCAGACAAGAAACGGCAAGAGAACTGCTGCCGCAGCTCTGAAGATAGCTGTTGACCTTGTCAATGAAGGAATGCTGACGAAGGAAGAGGCAATCTTAAAAGTCGAGCCGAAGCAGCTTGATTCGCTGCTCCACCCGGCATTCGAGCAAAAAGCTCTCAAAGCAGCAAAGCCAGTGGCTAAAGGACTTCCCGCATCACCCGGAGCTGCGACCGGTAAAGTCTATTTCACTGCAGAGGATGCTGTCAACGCATTCAACAATGGAGATAAAAAGGTAGTCCTCGTAAGACTTGAGACTTCACCTGAAGATATAGAAGGCATGCATGTTTCACAGGGTATCCTGACCGGCCGCGGCGGAATGACATCCCACGCAGCAGTTGTGGCGCGCGGTATGGGCAGATGCTGTGTTGCAGGCTGCAGCGAGATAAAGATCAACGAGCATGAGAAATACTTCATCGATAAGAACGGCAGGAAGTATGTCGAAGGCGACTGGATCTCAATAGATGGTTCCACCGGCAATGTATACGGTGAGCAGCTGCCGACAGTAGAGCCTGAAATGGCCGGCGATTTTGCGACATTCATGAAATGGGCTGATGAGCTCAGAACACTCAAGGTCAGGACCAACGCCGATACTCCGAAGGATGCTGCTGTTGCCGTTAGATTCGGTGCTGAAGGCATAGGCCTTTGCCGTACTGAGCATATGTTCTTTGAAGCCGACAGGATATTTGCATTCAGGCAGATGATCGTTTCCAACAGTGTTGAACAGAGGAAGAAAGCTCTTGAAAAGATCCTGCCAATGCAGAGAGGAGACTTTGAAGGCCTCTTTACTGAAATGAAGGGTCATCCCGTGACCATAAGGCTGCTGGATCCTCCGCTGCATGAGTTCCTGCCGCAGGACGAGGGAGAGATCAATTCTCTGGCAAACGAACTGAATATTACTGCTGCCGAACTCAAGAACGTTATCAAGAACCTCCACGAGCTCAACCCGATGATGGGACACAGAGGATGCCGTCTGGCTGTTTCATATCCTGAAATCGCCGAGATGCAGACAAGGGCTATCATCGAAGCTTCAATCAATTTAAACAGGAAGGGTATGAAAGTAGTTCCTGAAATAATGATCCCGCTGGTTTGCGAAGTGAAGGAATTGAAATTCGTCAAGGATATCATCGTCAAGACAGCCGATGCTGTCATAAAAGAAGCCGGAGTCGATCTGGAATACAAAGTCGGTACAATGATCGAGATCCCAAGGGCGGCACTGCTGGCCGATGAGATCGCAACTGAAGCGGAGTTCTTCTCCTTCGGTACCAATGACCTGACACAG
>CAZQUQ010000177.1:0-5995 GCA_964596445.1 uncultured Oscillospiraceae bacterium | reverse complement strand
TTTTAGACGGACGGATCTGTATAATGTTTCACCTGCCAGGCATCTGGTATAATAAAGTAATGAGACAGATGAGAGGTCAGATGGATGTATACGGACAAAAACAGACTATATGGCAACAAACAGGATAACGGTAAACAGGATAAAGGCATGGAGGATAAGGGCAGACAGGACAAAGGCAAACAGGATAAAGGCATGCTCAGCAATTACCGCAGGCAAAACAGAAAGTCGGAAATCCGGGTAGAGGATATCGTAATAGAAATCGAACGGAAGAAAATCAAAAACCTGCATCTTAGGGTGTATCCGCCTGATGGGCTTGTCCGCATATCTGCGCCTATGCGTTTCAGCGATGATATGATCCACTCATTTGCAGCTTCAAAAATCGGTTGGATAAGAAAACATCAGGCCAGGATAAGAGAAAAGAAAATCTATATGCCTTTGGGATTTACCGATGGTGAACCACATCTTTTCAAGGGCAGAAGCTGCAGGCTCATGCTGATCGAACAAGAGGCAAAGCCGTATGTGGAAGTAAACGGCGATACTCTCCAGCTTTATATTCGTCCGGGAGCAGATGCGGAAAAACGCAGAGCCGTAATGGATGAATTCTACAGGCAGCAGCTCAGGCAAGACCTGCCCGGCATTATTGACAGGTGGGCAAAGGAGATGCATGTAAGTGTCGGCAGTTTCGGGATCAAAAAAATGAAAACCAAGTGGGGTACCTGCAACAGGAAAGCACGGCGGATATGGATCAACCTCGAGCTTGCAAAGAAACCGCCGGAGTGCCTTGAGTATATAGTGGTGCACGAGCTTGTGCATTTGCTCGAACGATACCATAACAGCGTGTTTTACAGCTATATGGATCGGTTTCTGCCGCAGTGGCGCATATATAAAAAGATATTGAACTCATGACGGTCTTGCGGCCGGTCGGCATCAAATTATCACAAGCATCAGATCATCGCAGATGTTTCCTCCAAAGCTTTGATCATCCTGTACAACAGATCGTTGATCGGTGTAGCTGTACCGTATCTGCGGCCAAGCTCCGATACCGCACCTGAGAATATCTCTACTTCGGTTTTGCGGCCTGCTTCTATGTCCTGGTACATAGAAGTTTTTCCTTCGGGTGAAAGAGCTGAAATTACCTCGATAGCCTTTTGGATATCCTTTTCGCTCAAGTCGATGCCTGCCTTCTGCGCTATTGATATTACCTCGCGGGAAGCATCTGCCATTAGCCCTCTTGCGAAACCGTCCTTTACAAAGCTGCCGTAAGGAGCCCGCAGGATGGCCGATACCTGGTTCAGACCAACATTGAGCATGAATTTCCACCATTGCTCCCGGATGATATCATCCGGGACCGTATAGGGAAGCTTTGCCCGGTCAAAATATGAACCGACCGCTTTAACCTTTTCCGACGATGCAGAACCGTCCCTGTCTCCGAATACTACCCTGCCGATATTTGCAAACCGGATCTCCGAGCCAATTCTTACCGCGTCGATTCCTACGCAGAATGAATACAGCATTTTATCCATACCGAATACGCTGCCGATCATCTCTTCGCTTGAGATGCCGTTCAACAGCGACAATATTATCGTATCGCTCCCTACCAGAGATCTGATATCCTCTATGGTCTGACCGAGGTGGTGGTGTTTTACCGCTATCAGTATAAGATCTGCCTTATCATCAGTCTCGCCTGGCTTCACATATTTAAACGGGATTTTACGCCCATTGACTATCACGCCGGCTTTAGTGTACCGTTCAAATCGGGCGCTGTCTGCAATGACGCTAAGAGTATCCGGACAGTTTTCCATTATCCTGCTGCCGTATGCTCCTCCTATGGCTCCGAGCCCTATCAGGTAAACTTTTTGAATATCATGCATGATCATATCTCCTCCCGGATTTATTATGCCATCTGCAGAGGTGATAATCAACAAGTCAGGGAGCCATCGGCCGCGCTTTCCAAAAATAGCTTGATTAAGGATATAAACTTTGCTATTCTTGTGATAAATTGTACAGCGCATTATTTAGCTCAGGAGGAGTGGATACTGATGGATTACAGAAAGGAATCATTGAGGCTGCATGGTGAGTGGAAAGGAAAGATCGAGGTCATCAGCACGGTACCTGTTACAAACAAGCAGGAGCTTTCGCTGGCGTATACGCCCGGTGTTGCCGAGCCCTGCCTTGCTATACAGAAGGATGTGGATTTGTCATACGAGCTGACAAGAAGGTGGAACCTCGTGGCAGTGGTAACGGACGGCACAGCAGTGCTTGGACTGGGCGACATAGGGCCTGAGGCGGGGATGCCAGTTATGGAAGGGAAGTGCGTACTGTTCAAGTCCTTCGGCAATGTTGATGCTTTTCCTCTTTGCATCCGTTCAAAGGATACAGACGAGATCGTGAAGACAGTGAAGCTGCTGGCAGGCAGCTTTGGCGGGATAAATCTGGAGGATATATCGGCTCCGAGATGCTTCGAGATAGAAAGAAGGCTGAAGCAGGAATGTGACATACCGATTTTCCATGACGACCAACACGGGACAGCGGTGGTTACACTTGCTGCGATGCTCAATGCACTGAAGTTGGCTAAAAAGGATATTGCCGATATAGAAGTGGTCGTGAATGGCTCAGGAGCTGCGGGTATAGCGGTTACAAGGCTGTTGATGGCAATGGGCCTCAAAAAGGTCATACTCTGTGATACAAAAGGCGCTATTTATGAGGGCAGGGACGGTTTGAATGCAGAAAAGGCTGAGATGGCGAAGATATCCAACTTTGAGAAAAAGAAAGGCCAGCTTGCGGATGTCATTGCAGGCGCCGATGTATTTATAGGCGTTTCTGCAGCAGGAGTACTGACGAAGGAAATGGTAAGGACGATGGCAAAGGATCCAATCATATTTGCTATGGCCAACCCGACGCCTGAAATAATGCCCGACGAGGCAAAAGAGGCGGGAGCCAGCGTTATCGGCACCGGACGCTCCGATTTCCCGAACCAGATCAATAATGTGCTTGCATTCCCCGGTATATTCAGAGGTGCGCTGGATGTAAGAGCCAGAGATATCAATGATGAAATGAAGATCGCTGCAGCACGTGCTATTGCAGATCTGATCTCCGATGATGAGCTGAATGCCGATTATGTTATCCCGGCCCCATTCGATCCCAGAGTCGCGAAGGCTGTGGCAAAGGCTGTGGCGGAAGCGGCAGTGAAGTCGGGTGTCAACAGGATATAAAGAGGCAGCGGATAGAGGTTATAAATCGGAAGAGAAAGGGGAAAGCTTTTGCCTTCCCCTTTTTTACTGTATCTGCCCGTTACCTATTGCCGAGGAGGAAGCAAATACAGCTTTTTCACAGCGTTCCCTGCAATGTATTTACTGTTGTTGTATACTGCAGTTACGCTGAAATAATACTCCGTACCGTCGATAAGTTTCTTGAAATCACCATTCGTATATTCCACCGTTTCATCCAGAATGGCGGAAGTCGTATCCTTATTGTATATCTCGTAGTATCCGTTGGCAGGATATACGGGCGACTGGCTGTTCTGCGATATTACGACCCTGTATTCTACCAGTTCGGGCGACTCTATCTTATTCCACTTTATGACCAGCTTGCCATTTTCATATTCGGCCTTGACGACTGGCGCCGGGAACAGCTCGGGACTGTCCGGACCTTCATATTTGAGTGTTAATGTGTTGCCTGCCACATTCCTGTCGGAGTATATTGCAGTTACACTGAAATGATATGTCTGCCCGCTTATAAAGTACTTTCCGAAGTCGCCGCCGTTATATTGGGCTGTATTATCAATAACAGCATAATCCCTGTTCTTGTCGGTGATCCAATATAAATATCCGTTCTCAGGATATGAGGGCGTCGAGTCGTCCTTTGAGGCAACGACTTTGTAGCCCTGCAATTTGGGTGAGTCGATCTTGCTCCATCTGAGTACCAGCCTGCCGTTTTCCACTGCTGAAGTTATCTTCGGTGCGACATAGGCTTCAGGATCGTCGGGGCCGTCGTACTTGAACCGGACTGTGTTTCCTGCAATGTTCCTGTCATTGTATACTGTTGTGACGCTTACATAGTATTTCTCGCCCTTGGTCAGATAGTTACCGAAGTCACCGTTATTGTATTTTGAACTGTTATTTATAACTGCATAGCATCTGTTCCTGTCTGTTATATATGTCAGATAACCGTTATCCGGGTATTTGGGCGTATCGTCATTTTTTGATATCACTACGGCGTAGCCGCTGAATTCTGTGGATTCTGATCTGTTCCATCTGACGACATGGGTTCCGTTCTCGATAGAGACTGTCACATTCGGAGCCGTATACTGTGATGGATCCTGCGGGCCGTTATATTTCTTCCGTACAGCATTGCCCTTCACATTTCTGTCGTTGTATACAGCAGTGACGCTGATATAATATTCTTCACTTTTTTTGAGATATTTTCCGAAATCGCTTGTGCCTTTGTATTCGGTACTGTTGTCTATCACCGCACTGGTTTGGTTTTTGTCGGTGATATAGTGCAAATATCCGTTGTCCGGATACCCAGGTGTCTTATTATTCTTTGATACTACGACCGCATAGGCTTTCAGCTTGTTTGAGGCTATTTTATTCCAGTTGACCACGAGCCTGTTGCTTTCAGATGATACGGAAACCGTCGGTGCCGTGTAATCATCGTCATATGTGACTTTGTTATCATCGTATGTTATTTTTTCCTCATTGTTTTTAAATGCCCTGTAGAGCAGAACTGCGGCCTCAGCTCTTGTAAGATTGTTTTTTGGCTTGAAATAGGTCTTGCCATTTTCGTTGTAACCCTGCATAAGACCGTGCTTTACTGCCAGAGCGACATGGCTGCGCAGCTTCTCTGAAATCTGGCCTTTGTCTGCGAACTTGTCGAGTACGCTCATGTCAGCGGTTTCATTACTATATCCGAGCGCTTTTACCAGCGCGACTGCCATATCTTCTCTTACTGCTGCTTCGTCAGGCTTGTAATAATCGCCGGAGGATGTCCTGAACCCTGTAAGATAAAAACGTGCAGATTCTACATACTGGTACTCCCAGTCATTCTTTTTCACATCCAGGAAAAATGGCGTAGCCGGACTGAAAAGCTGGATCCTGAGTGTGAGGACCATCATCTTTGCAAACTCTGCCCTGGTGACTACTCTGCCGGGTTCGAACCTGTTGCCGCCCACGCCCTCGATTATCTTGTTTTCGACCATCCACAGTATTTCATCGATCGCCCAATGATTATCTTTCACATCGACGAACCGACTTGGTCCGACAGTTGCGTGGACTGTTGCCGTTAGTGCAAAAATAAACATTATGGACATAACGACCGCTGTGAATTTTAAAAATTTTTTCATGCTTGACGCTCCTTCCAATATCAACATATGTCTGTATATATAGTATTACATAACAATACTGGAAATAGGTTACAATACAGTGAATTTTAATTAACAAGTATGTTACAAAGCAGGGAGCGGTAGAAGGCATGTGTCGAGACGTTCGTCCTTACTGTAATGGAAAGGCCGCTTACTACGTTCATAAAGAGGCTGCATTTATTCAAGCTGGAAGAGGCAATCCTACTGCAGGCAAAGAGGGGTTATCACTCTGTCAGACATGGAGAAGTTCCTCTTCTGCAGGCAAAGAGGCAATCCTACTGCAGGCAAAGTGATTTATCCCTCTGCAGACAAAAAGGATTACTCCACTGCAGACAAAGAGAGATTGCCCCTCTGCAGGCAAAGAGACATTATCACTCTGCAGGCACTGAGAAGTTATACTATGCAATGCTGAAAATGATGATCAGTGGATCACATAAAATGTGACAGAAGAATGTACTGCCGCAAGACATGTCACATGACGGCCTTGCGGTAATATGACGGCGAACAGCCTTTTACCTTTTTAAATATCCTGTTGAATGTCGGCAGACTGTTGAACCCGGATTCCAGTGCAATATCCAAAATCGGCTTTTCTGTCGATTTCAGCAGCTTTTCAGCCTGTTTGACCCTGTAACTGTT
>CAZQUQ010000176.1:0-6010 GCA_964596445.1 uncultured Oscillospiraceae bacterium | reverse complement strand
GAAATATCTGCAGATGCTGCCCATCGACACTCTCAAAATCGACAGGACTTTTGTAAGCAGGATAGGAGAACTGGAATCCGTAAACCGCATCGTTGGTGCGATCATAGCGCTGGCACACAGTCTGGATATTATAGTCGTGGCAGAGGGTGTTGAAAGCGCTGATCAACTGAACTATCTGAAAAAGCTGGGCTGCGACTGCATGCAGGGCTTCCTGCTGGGCAGGCCGGTGGAGGGAGACCAGTTCATGCAGCTTGCTGCCATGATGTAAGAGCTCACTGCTGCTCTGGTCATAACTTTTGACCGCTGTTCCATATTACTAATACCTGCAAACACCGCATATAAATTATTAATGATGCCGCCTGATACATCCGGGCTTTTTTTCGCTGTTGCAAGGGGTGTTTTTATTGAACCGGGTCAAAGCAGCCGCTGCTTATTTTATAGTTTTGATTTTTGTGCTGTCAGTGACACAAATCATAATCGACGCTAAGGAGGAGACATCCGCCGATGCGTTGGTGTTGGATGCAAAAAAGGAATATACCATCTTCATAGAAATTGAGGATAAGACACTATATCTTCTGGATGGAAACACCTGTGTCAAGGAATATAGGATAGCTTCCGGCAAATCGGGCCTGCCGTCTCCATTGGGGCGCTGGAGGATCATCGAAAAAGGTGACTGGGGCGAAGGCTTTGGCGGAAGGTGGCTTGGTCTGGATGTGCCCTGGGGCAAGTACGGGATACACGGAACCAGGGAAAGCGGATCTATAGGAACTGCGGCCAGCCATGGCTGCATACGCATGTTCAACGACGATGTGGCGGAGTTGTACAGCCTGGTACCCACAGGCACCGAGGTGGTTATCGTGAACGGTCAGTTCGGACCTTTCGGCAGGAAATTCGATGAAATCAATCCCGGAGACAGGGGTGCAGATGTGCTTGCAATACAAAGAAGGCTCAGGCAGCTTGGGTATTACATGGGACCGCTGGACGGCATATATGAGGACGGCATGAAAAAGGCCGTCCATCAGTTCCAGCGTGACTCCGGCCTGAAGGCGCAAAATACGATCGACCGCCAGACCTGGCTCAACATGGGTTTCAGGGAGTTTGAATAGATTCTGATGTAAGCAGTTCACTTCTGCCTTTTTATATTATTTTCTCATATTGTGGTATAATGTTTATATTGCAAAATTTGTGAGACTGAACTGAAGGAGCTGCCAATGCGCAAAGTACTATACTGGGCCGCTGTTATTCTATGGATGCTGCTGATTTTCCTCCTGTCGGCCCAGGCTGCGGAGCAATCAAGCCAATTGAGCAATGGAATAACCGAATCGATTATCGCCGTTATAGGGAAACTGATCCCCACCGGATTTACTGCAGAAAACATGAATCACATAGTCAGAAAATGTGCTCATTTTTTTGCTTATTTCGTGCTGGGCATACTGACGGCAAATGCACTCAGAAGCAGCGGCCTGCGGGGATTCAGACTGATTGCCGCCGCTTTGCTCGTATGCGTATTATATGCTGTTTCCGATGAGATCCATCAACTGTTCGTGCCGGGCAGGGGATGTCAGGCGACTGACGTACTGATCGACAGCGCAGGTGCGCTCATCGGGACGGTCATAGTCGGCAGTCTCTCCGGAAAAGGCATGCGAAGGAAAGTGAAAGCGCAGCATGAGTGATTTATTTGATGCAATACGTTGAATAGTGCTTGCCAAATATATTATATAAGGAGTTGGTTTTGTGGACATATCTTTCTGTTATTACCCTGAGGGGAAGAAAAAAGCGCTTACCATGAGCTATGATGACGGTCAGATACATGACAGGAGGCTTGTGGAGATATTCAACAAGTATGGCATAAGGGGAACATTCCACTTGAATTCCGGACGGTTTGATGCGGATGTTTTCCTGAAGTCTTCTGAAATCAGTGAACTGTTCAAAGGCCATGAGATATCGGCCCACACACTGAACCATCCTTACCTTACGCTGATACCCGATGATATAGTAACATATGAGGTGCTGGAGGACAGGAAGAGGCTTGAGGATCTTGCCGGATATCCGGTCAGAGGGATGTCATATCCATACGGGGCATACAGCAGGCATTTGATGGAGATACTGCCATGCCTGGGAATCGAGTACTGCAGGACCGTCAACTCTCATGGCGGCTTCCAGGTGCCGGATGACTTCCTGGCCTGGCATCCTACCTGCCATCACAATCAGAATTTGATGGACAAGGCCAATGTTTTCAAGAATCAGCTGAAGTGGGCTACAATGCCGCTGTTCTACGTTTGGGGACATAGCTTTGAGTTTGAATGGCAGAAAAACTGGGATCTCATCGAGGAATTCTGCAAAACAGTATCCGGCGATGAAACCGTATGGTATGCGACAAATATCGAGATCATGGATTATTTGAAGGCTATAAAGGGATTGAAATTCAGTGTGGACAGAAAAACCATATACAATCCCTCAGCCCTTGATGTCTGGATCGGCGTCGATGGCGAGCCGTGCAGGATAGAAGCAGGAACGACCGTGAAGCTGTGAGGCTTTGGAAGCCGGTTCACCTTTTGACACGGGCGTTTCCTTCATAAATGCTCCAAACCTGAGCTTCATCGAAAGGTTGGCCGTAATCCTCGGCTACGGTGGTGACAAGTGCACCGGTTGCCCAGCCGAATTGCGGCCATTTTTCCGGCTCCCAGCCTTTAAGTATCGCATAAAGCAGGCCGCCGACAAAGCCGTCGCCGCCGCCTATGCGGTCATATACCGGTATCTCTCTGGGTTCGATAACATACCAGCTGTTGTCATACAGCATTATGCTGCCCCACAGATGCAGATTGGCATTCAGCACCTGCCGCAGTGTAGTTGCAAATACGGATACATTGGGATACGTATTGCGGACTCTTTCGATCATCAGCTTAAAGCCGCCGATCTTCCTGTCGAGTCCGACTCCGCCTGCTTCAGGACCTTCGATGCCAAGAGCAAGCTGGAAATCCTCTTCATTGCCTATAAGTATATCCGACAGGGCTGCTATCTTTGAGAACGTATCTCTGAGCTCTTCTTCGCGGCCTGCCCAGAATGAAGCCCGGTAATTCAGGTCAAAGCTCACTCTGGTGCCGTATTTTTTCGCTGCTCTGGCCAGATCCAGGCAGAATTGGCTCGTATCATGGGACAAAGCGGCGATCAGGCCGGATAAATGCAGTATTGCGACTCCCTCTTCTCCGAATATCCGCTCGATATCGAAATACTTCGTATTTAAAGTTCTTCCGACTTCACCGGCCCGGTCGTTCAGTACGCGGGGGCCTCTCATGCCGTATCCGCTGTCGGCAATATTGAACTGGTGCCTGTAGCCCCAGGGTCCACCCTGCGGGATATCCGGGCCTTCATACTCCAGATTGCGTCTGTGCAGCTCGCTTTTGATATACGCTGCTATTTCGCTGTCTTTGACGAAAGCAGTCAGCAGCTTTACCTTCATACCGAGAGATGCTGCGATATTCCCCACATTGGACTCTGCGCTGGTCGCCTGCATGGTATACAAATTGCTCGTGTGGACCGGCTGGCGGTCAAACGGTGTTATCCTGACGCCCATACTCGTTGGCATTACGAGAGCATATTTATAGTTGTTTTTCAGATCCATTCTTCATTCCTCCCGGAAATCTATTTTCTTACGGTCCTGGGAAATGCGATCCCGAATATGATTTTTTGCGTAACAAGCACTATGTATTTATGAACACCATTATATTAATACAGCGCTGAATGATTTTCAATGACGGTGCAGTCATAGAGCAATATTTACATATTAACAAGCAATTATCGCAATGAATAACGAGGAACAATATTTTATAATGAAATCAAGCGGGACAGGTATGCTTTTTTTGCCGTCCGGCCGATTTGATGTATATCAGCCGTATGACGAACGGATCAGTATAAAATCAGTATGCGTTGAGGAGGAAAGATATGGATTTATTCAGTCTCAAGGGGAAAAAGGCCGTATTGCTTGGAGGCGGAGGCATTCTTGGCGCAGCGATGGCAAAAGGACTTGTCGATGCCGGAGCCGATGCGGTAATCTGTGATCTGGATCCGGAGAGGGCCCAGGCAGTTGCAGACTCGATTAAGCGAAGCGGAAGCATTGTGAAGGCATATAAAGTCGATGCAATGGACCCGGAAAGCATAAAATCTGCAGCAGCATCCATATTCGCCGATTTTGGCAGAGTCGACATACTGGTAAATGCGGTCGGAGGGAATATGAAGGCTGCTACCACATCCGACGATGTGTCATTTTTTGATCTGGACGGAGATGTGCTCGACAGGGTGGTAAAACTGAACCTGATGGGAGGAGCCGTTCTTCCGTCGCAGGTATTCGGAAGGGAAATGGTTAAGAATGAAAACGGCGGAGTGATCATCAATATATCATCGATGAATGCATTCAGGCCGCTGACGCGCATTCCGGGCTATTCAGCAGCAAAAGCGGCAGTGAGCAACTTCACCCAATGGCTGTCCACCGACCTGGCCAGAAAGTATGGAGATAAGATCAGGGTCAATGCCATCGCTCCGGGGTTTTTCCTGACGGAACAGAACAGATATTTGCTGACGAATCCCGAGACCGGTGAGTTTACCCAACGGGGAAGGACCATCATAGATCATACTCCGATGGGCAGACTCGGGAAGCCGGAGGATCTGATCGGAACACTGATTTGGCTTTGCTCCGACGCATCCAGATTCGTCACCGGCATCGTTGTCCCGGTAGACGGCGGCTTTTCCGCTTTTTCAGGAGTATAACACTGTGGTAAAAATATGTTGACAGATATGCATCTGCAGCTGGATGAATAGATGAAAATGAGAGCAGGAAGGAGATACAGGATATGGATAAACAGGATATTGGCGTGATCGGCCTTGCGGTAATGGGCAAGAACCTTGCGCTGAACATCGAAAGCAGGGGATATTCGGTTTCGGTGTACAACCGCTCGAGGGAAAAAACGGACGATATGCTCGAGGAGGCAAAGGGAAGAAGGATACACGGAACGTATACCATCGAGGAGTTCGTTAATTCACTCAAGCCCCCCAGGAGGATCATAATCATGGTCAAGGCGGGCAAACCGGTGGATGATACGATAGAGCAGCTGAAGGAATACATTTCGAAGGGTGACATAATCATTGATGCAGGCAACTCCTTCTACGGGGACACCATAAGAAGGAGCAGGGAGCTGGAGGCACAAGGCTACAGATTTATCGGGACCGGTGTTTCGGGCGGCGAAGAGGGTGCGCTGAAAGGTCCTGCCATTATGCCCGGTGGTGAAAAGGAAACATATGATATCATAGCGCCGATACTTACGGCGATATCTGCAAAGGTGAACGGAGAGCCGTGCTGCACATATATAGGGACAGACGGCGCCGGACATTATGTGAAAATGGTCCATAACGGAATAGAATATGGAGACATGCAGCTTATATGCGAGGCGTATTCGCTGCTGAAGAATATCCTCGGTATGTCGGCAGATGAGCTTCATGAGGTGTTTGCCGAGTGGAACAGGGGAGAACTGGACAGCTATCTGATAGAGATCACCAGCGATATCTTCACTAAGAAGGATCCGGAGACAGGAAAACCGATGGTCGACGTCATACTGGACAAAGCCGGTCAGAAGGGCACGGGCAAATGGACAAGCAAGAGCGCCCTTGACCTTGGCATCGCAACGCCTGTGATCACGGAAGCAGTCTTTGCGCGTTGCATTTCTGCAATAAAGGATGAGAGAGCAGCAGCAAGCAAGGTATTGAGCGGACCTTCCGGAGAAGGCTTCAGCGGCGACAGGAAGAGCTTCATCGAATCTGTCAGGCGCGCTTTATACGCAAGCAAGATATGTTCGTATGCCCAGGGCTTTGCCCTGATGAAGGCTGCCGCACAGGAATACGGCTGGAAGCTTGACTATGGCAGGATAGCGATGATATTCAGAGGCGGCTGCATCATAAGGGCCCAGTTCCTGCACAGGATCAAGGAAGCTTACGACAATGACCCCGAACTGCCGAACCT
>CAZQUQ010000175.1:4663-6014 GCA_964596445.1 uncultured Oscillospiraceae bacterium | reverse complement strand
AAAGGGTAAATATATACCAGCAGAAGATGAAATTTTACATTATAAGACACAAAAAATGTAAAATAAGCAAAAAAAGTATTGATTTTATCAGCTATTGCTGATAGAATATATGGGAAAGAAGTAAATATTGGTAGGTTGAGCTTTTCAACGACAATGGCAAACCGGACGAAAGTCCGGGACGCAAAGCTACAGGGCCTTAAATCAAAACCCGTAAGGGCGATGAGATGGCAGCCAGTTACCGAAAGGAAAGTTTTTTATTTCTCAAAAACAGCTTGTAGCGCTGGAAAGCTCGAAAAAACCAAACAAATGCTTCGCCGATAATGGCAAACCGGACGAAAGTCCGGGACGCAAAGCTACAGGGCCTGATCCCAAGCTCGAAAGAGCGGGAAGGCAGCCAGCTACCGAAGGGAGAATTGTTTGATGAAAAAGCTTTTAACGGCAATACTTGTTGCCCTCACAATAGCAGTTAATCCGATAGCTGCAGCAGCAGCAGGAACACCCTCTTTCGACACATCCAAACTCGATGATGGGATAGTTACGATAAGCCACATTGCCAGTGCCAGACTCAAGGTCATGGTAGAAAAAGACGGAAAAAAGGTAACATACGATCTTAAGAACGACGGTACGGCAGAGACATTCCCCCTCCAGCTGGGAGACGGAAGCTACAAGGTAAGCGTCCTCGAGAACATAAGCGGAACAAAATACAAATATGTATCGACTCAGAACTTCGGCCTGGATCTTTCTAATGACAACGAAGTATACCTGGCATCAGTCCAGAACATAAACTGGAATGAAGACATGGAAGCAATAAAGCTGGCGAAAGAACTTACCAAGGGCCTGAAAAAGGACAGTGACAAGGTAAAAAAGATTTACGAGTACATAGTAAACAACATCGTATATGACTACGACAAGCTTCCGACATTGAAAAGCGATTATGTACCGAACATTGAAAGTACGCTTGCAAGCGGCACCGGCATCTGCTATGACTTCTCATCATTGTTTGCAGCAATGCTCCGCAGCCAGGGCATACCGACCAAGCTGGTCAAAGGTTACTCGACCAATGTTGAAGGCTACCATGCATGGAATGAGGTTTACGACAGCGAAACAGGGACATGGATAACGATAGATACTACATACGATTCAGAGAGAAGAGTTGCCGGCAGAACATTCAGTATGACTAAGGATGCAGCTCAATTCACAAAAGTATACGAATACTAAGATAAAGCTTAGATAAAGATAAATAATACAAAGACACGGATCAATACCAAGATAAGTTGAGAGATACGGACAAGGATACAAACCAGGACACAGACTAGGACACAAACCAGGACACAGACCAGGATACAGACCA
>CAZQUQ010000175.1:0-4563 GCA_964596445.1 uncultured Oscillospiraceae bacterium | reverse complement strand
CAAACCAGGACACAGACTAGGACACAAACCAGGACACAGACCAGGATACAGACCAGGATATAAACCAGGACACAGACCAGGATACAGACCAGGAAACAGATAAAGCTCAAAACAAGATACAAATGATCCGAAAAGAAAAACTGCTGGAAAGACAGCAGTTTTTTTATGCCATTTGGGAATACTGGCCGGCGGCTACAGTATGCGTCTGCATTCAAGATAATATCGCTTCTCCTCAGCTTCGCCCATTGAGAATGTCTTGCGTGGAAGCACACCATCCAGCTTGACAGTGGGGAACAGGCTCCGCTTGTCCATCACGGGCAGGTAAAAGCCCATAGCGCCGGGCTTCGACCCGAGTTCTGTGACGACCTCCGCACCGTGTATATAATCTATTTCAATATCCGTATCATTTCTGAGCAACTCGT
This sequence comes from uncultured Oscillospiraceae bacterium, assembly GCA_964596445.1. Classification (GTDB taxonomy): domain Bacteria; phylum Bacillota; class Clostridia; order Acetivibrionales; family DTU013; genus DTU013. The sequence goes on along the minus strand of CAZQUQ010000175.1, from coordinate 4,141 downwards.
CGAGAATGCCCTGCAGCGTACCGACCTCGATATTGGAAGCAGGGTTTTCAACCGTGAGTATCCCATATTTGCCCTCCAGAATGAACGGGATACGGTGCACTCTGTTTTCTCCGGAAACTGTGCCGGCCATAAGCTCCTGCATTTTCTCCTCTGTCCCGCACAAGCTGATGTCTGCGCAAAGCGGGCTTTTGCATGCCGCTTTAAATTTCTCTGCGATCGTGTTTGGATCGATGTTGAACAATACTCTGTGGATAGGCTCAAAAACAAGTCCCTCATCATGTACGTTGACTATCTCCACCAATGCATACCTGGCTGGATGCTCGGGGACTGCATTTTTATCACTTTGCTTTTCTGTCAGGTCTGCCTTCACTTTTTCCCAGTGTGCCTTTGCGGAAGCGAGCGAATGGTTGCCATCGCCCACGGCAAACAAAAAGTTCGAAAGGTGAGAACCGTCCCCGCTGAAAGAATTGCTTTCGTTAAAAAGGTGAGAACCGTCCCCAACAGATGCGAGCTTGCTCAAAGCTTCCGCTATCATGGAAATGCTTTCGTCATCGTTGATTTTCCAGCCTTTGATGTGGCCGCCATCCTGCATCAGATCGAAGTCATACAGTTTTTTATATCTTCCGGCTTCGGCGTTTGAATAGAGAGCTTCGATGACGGTCCTGCAGGGATCGTCTATCAGCACCATTATATGAGGAAGCTCTATCGGCGCGTTTTCGCGTATTTTGACTCTCGGAGGTATGCGGTCGAGAACCGTCCCCTCAGTTGCACGGATCAGTGTCTGTGCTCCCTGCATGTAATCGTAGCATTCCAGATCCAGCGCCAGTATAAGGCCTTTTCTTGACGGCGTGCACGGCGTGCTGCGGTCTGTCAGTATGAAGCATTGCCCCTGAGATTCGAGGATGCCCTGATCGAGATATTGCTCCATCGTTTGGTTGATGGCGGCGATCCTTTTGCCCGCATCGTCATCCTTCAGATATATTTCAGGAAAGATCAGCCTGAGCGTCGACGGGCTGTCTCCGACAGCTCTGTTCACATTCTCCCAGTATTCTGGCTGGGACGTATACTGGTCACATGCGATGACCGCCCATTTGGTCAGATCCACACCGCCTGCGGGCAGCAGGATCTCAGGGACATGTACGCCCAGTTTTTTCAGTTGCTTTGTCATTTTGACCTCCGTATTTGCAAATCCGATCTGCTTATACAAATCCTATCTGTTACGCAAATCCAATCTGTTTATTAGTTCGCAATGTTATTCTAACTAATGCGTCGAATCTTGTCTATATCCGGTGATACATATTGCTTATCTTTTCCATTGTATTTTTTTCAATGATGCAAGAAATAATAATGAATGACTGGCGGGCAGCCGGCATGAACATACGGAGGCAGGCTTATGCTGCGAAAATACAGCGAGGTGCTGAACCTTCCTGTGATATGTGCGGATACCGGCAAAAGAGCCGGAGTTGTTAAAGATATACTGTTCAGCATAGGCGACAGGCGGGTGATGGCACTGCTCCTTGAGCAAAAGGGACTGTCCATGAAAAAACGGGTGGTTTACCTGAATGAACTGCTGAGCCTGGGCGGCGATGCGGCGATCGTTGACAGCGGCATCTGCATATCGGAACTGGAACGGGCCTCGTTCAAAAGAGCTTTTGAAGACGAAGGAAGCCTGATCGGCCTTAAAGTTTACTCGCGGGCGGGAGGTGAGGTAGGGATCGTCAAGGATGTGATATTCGACTGTCAGACAGGCAGGATCGAAGGCTTTGAAATCTCTGACGGCCTCCTGCAGGATGTGATGCAGGGAAGGAAGGTGCTGCCCTTGTTCGGCAAGGTAGAACTGGGCAAAGAAGTTGCAGTGGTCGGGACAGAGGCAGTGGAGGAAATGAAGGAGACAGGCGGCGGCATCAGAAACAGGCTGAAATAAGGCGTCCTGCGGCAACCGGAAGGGCTGAGGCAAGACGTCCTGCGGCAACCGGAGAAGATGTGGCAAGGAGTTCTTCGATAGAAACGATATGCGGTCCGAATTTTATACAAATGCGGTATGACCAGACAGAAAGGAGATCATCAATGCGTAACGGATTTATGAAGGGTGTAATGATAGGCGGCCTTGTTGCCGCATCGGTAGGGCTTATGATGAATACCGACATGATGTCCGGACGGACAAGAAAAAGAATGATGAGGAGCGGCAAAAATCTTTTGAGGAAATCAGGCCATATCATCAGCGACGTGGCCGATCTGTTCAGATGAACAGCCGAAAGGCTTTCATACCCCCAACGCCTGCATTTGCAGGTTGTACAGCGGGAATACACACATTCTCTCAAATCCTCGTAAAGACCGGGTAGAAGCACCTACCCGGTCTTTAACTACCAGCGGACGGACTGCACCCACACTGCAGAAGGACCGTCCCCAAGGTGGTGAAAAGGTGAGAACCGTCCCCAAGTTGGTGAAAAGGTGAGAACCGTCCCCAAAGGAAGGCCCCGAAAAAGCAAACGGAGGTGAGCGCGAATTAGGTGCAAAAGGATTATATTTACATTGATACTTGCGCTGCTCATCCTGGCTGCGGCGTTCTTCATTTATAAGCACAGAGAAAAGATAGCGAGGATCCTGTCGCCGTTCTTCATCACAGTGATCCTCGTCTACATCGTAAAACCGCTGTCCGACAGGCTGACTGCAAAAAAGATCCCTGTCGGACTGTCGATACTGCTGGTCTACATGTTCATAACCGCAACGCTGGCGGCGCTGGCCATTTACTTCATCCCGGAGCTGGCAGCCAACACCCGGGAGCTGATGGAGACGCTGCCTCAGCTGATATCGAGTTACGAAAAAATGTTCAACGACATACTCCTGACGATAAGCAAAAGCAACTGGTCGGATCAGGTCAAAACCGCAGTATTCGAGCAGATAGGCAACACAGCGGCACAAGTGCAGGAGTTCCTGGTCAGGTCGCTGGAAAACGGCCTCAAGCTTATAGTCGATATGGCAAGGATCGTCGTGGATGTGACAATAGCGATGGTGATAACCTATTATGCCATAAAAGACGGCGACAAGCTCAAGAGCTTTGTGCTCTCACTGCTGCCGAAGCGCTGGAGGCCTTGGCTCACCGGTGCAGGCAAGGAGATCGGCAGGATCATGGCAGGGTTCATTCAAGGCCAGCTTATGATCGCGTTCATCGTCGGCATGCTGGAGACTGCCGGCCTTATGATCATCGGGATGAAGTATCCGCTGGCTCTCGGGATGATCGGCGGACTGGCGAATATCATACCGTATTTCGGACCCTACATAGGAGCGGTCCCCGCAGTTGCAGTCGCACTGACCGTGTCGCCGATGAAGGCTGTGTGGACCATAGTCGTCTTCATAATAGCGCAGCAGATCGACAACAGCTTCATCTCGCCCAAAATGATGGAAGGCAGGCTTGGCCTCCATCCTGTAGCCACGATATTTGCAGTCCTTGCAGGCGGCGAATTCTTCGGAATCCCGGGGATGCTGTTCGCCGTGCCGGTCATGGCCATTTTGCGTGTCATCTTTAATAAAACGGTGGAAGCGATAGTCTAGTCAAAATTTGTCAAAATGCCCGAAATTACTTGAAAATAAGCAGTAATTATAATACTATTAATATTGACTTAAAACCTTTTATGTTATAAAATGGATTTTAGCCTAAAAAAGTGCCAAGGTGGGAAACGCTGATGTATGAGGACTCGCAGTTAGATCAATGGCACTGTTTCTTTGTTGTTACAGGAGCGGAAGAAAAGGCTAAGGAAAGGATCCTATACAGATTGCAGGATGGTTTTACGGCTGTGGTGCCCAAGAGAAAGCTGCGCATCAGGAGGGGCGGCATCTGGAGGGTAGAGACAAGGGTTTTATTCCCGGGTTATGTCCTTGTAAACGGAGAAATAACAACAGATACATATTACAAGCTAAAAAACATCCCTGACGTCTTAAGGCTTCTTAAAACAGGCAGTTCTGTGGCCAGGATAGACCGCAGAGAAATGTCCGTATTATCAAAGCTCATTTGTAACAGTGAAGAGATAGGTATTTCCAATGCACTTGTTGAAAACGGCGTGGTCCGTATAATCGACGGCCCCCTGTTTTCTCTTGAAGGTATGATCGTAAGCATAGACCAAAGAAAGCAAAGAGCCAGAGT
>CAZQUQ010000174.1:0-6027 GCA_964596445.1 uncultured Oscillospiraceae bacterium | reverse complement strand
TCGACCTGTTCAAGTACATAAGCGGCATAACCAGTGGCGCAGTCGTTCATTTCCTCATTGAACCATGTGAGATTCTCGGTCGGGTCGGTTGCCTCCATGCCCAGCGCCTGACGGAGCCTGAACTCACAAAGCGCATGAGCGTCGGTGCCTTCGGCGGCGTAGTTGCTGCCCTTATCGTCGTAGCTCTCACAGAGCCGAGCAGACGGCGGGCAGTGCAGCCAACGGTCAGAACTAGATGCGGAGAGAATTGCATGTCCTTTAGGTGGCATCTCGTCGTCGCAAGCTTCATATCGCTCGCTTCCGTGAAAACACGAAAGCTCGTTCATTCCGCTGCTCCTCCTCTCCCCAAAGAATCTGTGGATTCTTCGGGGGCCCCGATATCCTCCACATCTGCAAGCAGCGCCTTGTAGTTTGCCGGGTCAACGCCCGACAGTTTGTCGGCACCGTACTTCTGGAGCAGAGAGCGAATCTGAGCGGTGAAGCCCGCACGGGACTTGTCCGCAAGAACGGCTCTGACCGCCTCCAGCGTCAGCGTCGGCTCATCAGGCTTGGCTTCCGATTTCGGCTCATCGCCGCTGAACGCCTCGGCCAGCCAGTTTGCCACGTCGTTAATAGCGGCAGCAGCGCTGCGCAGTTCTTCGATAGACGCAGCCATTTCGCTCATTTTGCTCATCTGTTTTTCCTCCTTCCATGGATTTGCTCTGTCCGGCAAGCAAGGCCAGTTTTCTTGCCAGACGTTTGGACACGACGCTGATTGCAGTCAGAACTTCGATGAGCTCCTCGTCCGCAACCTGTGTCCGGGTATCCTTTCGTTCCTGAATCATCTCTTTCACCTCCAGCCTGAAAGCGGTTTTTTCTTGCTTTCATAACTCGCTGGACATGAGAAAGCCGTTTTGACGAAGGAAGCAAAAAGAAATTTTGCAGGTTCTTGCTGACACAAAAAGCGTATCTATGACTTTTTATAAACGTTTTCATCTTGATTCATTGATTTTCGCGTATTATTGTGATATAATATTAAATGTATAAGTGTATATGACACTCACGCAGATAGAAAAGCCGCAGGTATAAGACCCTGCGGCACTGCGGAACAGAATATGGAGGTCAATAGCGTGAGCGAGATTAACATTGAAAAATGGTCCACCCTCAAGGAAGTGCAAGAGTATCTTGGCGTTGGGCGAGAAACCATTCTGCAATGGATCGCAAAAAGAAATATGCCCGCCTACAAAGTAGGCAGGCTATGGAAATTCAAGTTGTCCGAAGTTGACGCCTGGATACGATCCGGCGGCGCAGCGGAAAATTCCGACCCTGCCGATGCGGAGTGAGCCCGTTTTATCGGACACAGCTTGAAGTAGAATTATAATGTGACAGTATAACCACTGAAACATTTCATAGATAGGAGTTTGATTATGGCTGCATTAAATGACTTAATTAATCAGGTGCAGGACAAAGCCTTGCGCGAACGGCTCATGGCGGAGGCAGCCCGCTTAACAAAGCAAAAGAAATTTGGGCTTGTTTTTGAGGAGCACATTCCGGAATGCACCCCTCTTTACGGCATCGAAATAAAGTGCGGCAGTACCGTGGCGAAAAAAGCCGGAGCCATCAATGATATGTACCGCGTAACCAAGATAAACGGCGGCGATGCGGTATGTCTGCATCTTGCCTCCGGCGAAAGCGAGACTATTGCGCTTTCCGACCTCGTGCCGGTGGCTAAATTCGGCGAGCCTATTTATCCTACCCTGCAGCCAATAGATAAAGTGGAAAACGCGCCTGACAGCGACCTGTGGCATACGCTGATTGAGGCGGACAACTATCATGCCCTGCAGCTTTTGGAGTATCTCTACCCGCAAAAGGTAGATTGCATATATATTGACCCGCCCTACAACACGGGTGCCCGCGACTGGAAGTACAACAATGACTATGTCGACTCCTCCGACAGTTACCGTCATAGTAAATGGCTCTCAATGATGCAGAAGCGGCTTAAGATTGCGAAACGAATTCTGAATCCAAACGATTCGGTTCTGATTGTAACTATCGACGAAAAAGAATATTTACATCTCGGTTGTTTATTGGAGGAAATGTTTCCGGAAGCAAATATACAGATGGTCAGCACATTAACTGCGAGGAGTGGCGCAGCCAGATTTAATAGTTTTAGTAGAGTTAATGAGTTTATTTATTTTGTAATGAACGGTAACTATACAATAACGCCGATTGAAAATGCTAATTACCAACAAGAAGGTGACGATATTCATTGGAGATCATTCCGTAGAGGTAATCCGGCAAATATACGCACTTCTCGACCATCGCAATTCTATCCTTTGTATATAGATAAGAATACATATAAGATTGTTAAGGTTGGAGAACCAATCACGCCAGAAGTAGATCGATTTTCTGTAAGTAAAGTGGAAAACTGTGAAACTGTTTTTCCCGTGCGTGACGACGGAACCGAAATGCTGTGGAGTGTTACACCAAATGCGTGCAGACATCTTATAGAAAAAGGATATATAAAAGCTTCGAAATATCAAAAAGATAAACCGCAACAATTTGCCGTATCATATTTATCTTCTGGAACAATCAGAGATATTGAATCGGGAAAGGTGTTGGTAAGAGGATACTCTGAAGATGGCGGAATTATTGCAAGCAATCTTGAATCCAGAAAGGCAATGCCCAAAACTCAGTGGGCATTTGAAACGCATGATGCACGTGATTATGGAACGAAAGTTTTAAAAAATATATTAGGCGAAACACGATTCGACTTTCCCAAATCATTATATGCTGTTGAGGATTGTATTAAACTTTTTTGCCTTAGCAAACCCAATGCCCTTATTGTCGACTTCTTCGCTGGCTCTGGCACCACTCTCCATGCCGTCAATCTGCTTAACGCGGAGGATGGCGGTCATCGGCGCTGTATAATGGTAACGAACAACGAGGTGTCCGCTGATGAAGCAAAGTCACTTACTGATCAGGGCTTCCAGCCCGGTGACCCGGAATGGGAAAAGCTCGGCATTGCGCGCTATGTCACATGGCCTCGTACTGTTTGCAGCATCGAAGGTCACGATATAAATGGCGTTCCGCTCAAGGGGGATTACCTTGCCAACGACGCAGATGGGAACCCCATTCCAATGTCGCAGGGATTTAAGGCAAACTGCGAATACTTCAAGCTGGGCTTTCTCGACAAAGACGATGTTGCGTTGGGACGGCAGTTCAAAGAAATTTTACCGCTGTTGTGGCTCAAGGCCGGAGCTGTCGGCAAACGCCCGGAGCTCCATGGAGAAACACCGGACATGCTGATACTTCCAGAAAATAAGCTCGCAATTCTGGTAAGCGAAAGCAGCTTCATGGCATTTGCAGAGCAGCTTGATGCGCATCCGGAAATCGATACAGTGTTCATTGTGACAGACTCAGAGAAAGCATACCGCGAGATGATATACGGTATCAGCGCCAAGCATACATATCAGCTCTATCGCAGCTATCTCGATAATTTCCGCATCAACGCAAGGAGGGAAGAAAGATGAAGGTTGAATTATTCCCGTTTCAAAAGCAGGCGCTTGCAAACCTGCGTCTGAATACCGCCGAAGCGCTTGGCAGCTATCGCCGTACTCATACCCCGCAGATTGTGTCTTATACGGCCCCCACAGGCGCTGGCAAGACCATCGTCATGTCCGCGCTGATTGAGAGCATTCTATCTGGTGATGATACATATCCAGATCAGCCCGATGCCATCTTCGTATGGCTCTCAGACTCACCGGAGCTGAATCAGCAGTCTAAGGACAAAATTGACTTGAAGGCCGATAAAATCACACTCGACCAATGCAAAATTATAACCGATGACTCCTTTGATCAGGAAATGCTTGACGACGGAAACATCTATTTTTTAAATACACAAAAACTCGGTAAGAGCAGCAATCTGACAAAGCATGGTGATGGTAGGACATACACCATTTGGGAAACGCTGAGCAATACTGTTCGCGAAAAGTCCGACCGTCTATACTTCATCATCGATGAGGCGCACCGGGGTATGCAGGGCCGTGACGCCGCCAAAGCTACCACCATCATGCAGAAGTTTCTGAAAGGCAGCCCGGATGACGGTCTACCGGCTATGCCTGTTGTCATTGGTATGACGGCAACGCCGGAAAGGTTTAATAACCTCGCCTCCGGCATCAATTCTACTACACATTACGTCGTAACCACTGCAGACGAAGTCCGTGCTTCCGGCCTTTTAAAGGATAGAATCATCATCACATATCCCGACACTATCAATAATGATATGGCGGTACTTCAAGCCGCTGCGGATGATTGGAAGCAGAAATGGGAGCATTGGACGCAGTATTGCTATGAGCAGCATTACGCGTATGTGAATCCCGTTTTTGTCATTCAGGTTCAAAACGGCAGCGGAAGCCAGCTCTCTTCTACTGACTTGGACGACTGCTTGCAGAAGATAGAAGAACGCACCGGCGAGCGTTTTCAGCTTGGCGAGGTCGTCCACACTTTCGGGCAAGCCAACGGTACCCTCGTTATTAATGGGATAGAAGTAAACTACTGTGAGCCTTCCCGCATTGCCGATGATCGGAAGATAAAAGTCGTTTTCTTCAAAGAGAATCTATCTACTGGCTGGGACTGCCCACGAGCGGAAACCATGATGTCTTTCCGTCATGCCAACGACGCAACCTATATTGCGCAGCTTCTTGGGCGCATGGTGCGCACCCCAATGCAGATGCACATTATGGTAGATGATGTTTTAAACGACGTTCATCTGTTTTTACCGTACTTCAATGCGGAGACCGTTAAGGATGTAGCCGAAGCACTGCAGAGCACCGAGGGCGGCAACATCCCGACCGACATATATGGTGAAGCGTTCGGCGAGAAAACCTTTGATACCCTCACAGTACGTCCGAAGCAGAATACGCCAAGAACCGTCGCGCCGCATCGTGAAGTAATAGGGCCGGATCAGATTAGCTTAGAGAATATTGCTCAGCTGGAAACCGGAACCGCAGTTGAAACCGCGTCTGGTTCTGAAAATGGTGCAACAGCATCGCCGGTAAATGCGCAACCTGCCAGATCAAATAATGTTCAGGCAGTACAAGAGCATCATGCAACCAATGGAACAACAGCGAATCCAGACACGACGAGCACGGCAGAAGAAGTCGCCTTAGGCTTTGACCGCGAAGAAGTAATGAAAGCAATCAACGATGCAGGTCTGCTCACTTACGAAGTGAGAAGCGTGCGCATCAGTAATTATCTCCACTCATTGTTTGCCCTCTCGCACCTGTTCAGTCAATCGCTGATTTACCAAAACGCCTACGATGAAGTCTGCGACGATATCGTGCGGATGGTTCACGATTACATAGAATCACTCAAATCCAGCGGCAAGTATTCTGAGCTTGCGGCAAAGGTGCTGCAGTTCAAGCTGAATACGCAGGTTTTTGACGTGTTCGGTGAAAGTGTAGACAACAATGCGATTCATGACTTTCTTTCTGCCACGGATACTGACTTGGACAGGCAGTTCAGACTCGCCGATACTAAGCTCGGTAACGAAGGCATTGGAGTAAAATATGGTCGTAAGTATCAGACTGCGGACAATCCGAACGGTTTCAAAATCGACATCATTATTTTCGCGGCGGACAGCAACTGTATCGCTGCGTTGAATGCTTATGCAAAAGATCGTTTTCATGAGATGAACGACAGATATCGGCGCAAGACAATCAACCTGTCCGTAAAGTTCAAGAAGAAATACAATGATATCGTCTCCGACGGTGATCTCGTCAGTGCGCACATTTTCATGCTACCCGAAACCATAAACTGCGAGCACAGCGCGAATGGCAGGGTTTATTCCAACCATCTATTCGTAGATAATTCCGGAGTGGCCAGAATTGCTCTCAACAACTGGGAACAAGGTGTGCTTGACGAAGAGGCTGCGCGTCCAGACTTCGTTTGCTGGCTTCGTAATCCACCGAGAAAACCGTGGTCGCTATGTATTCCATATGAAAAGGACGGTATAACGAAACCCGCGTATCCGGATTTTCTTGTGGT
>CAZQUQ010000173.1:0-6045 GCA_964596445.1 uncultured Oscillospiraceae bacterium | reverse complement strand
TACACTGAAATCCGCTACGGACATGAGGAATTCCTCCATATACAATGCATTTGCTGTAAAATATAACGGAACTGACAGCAATGCTTACTTTACTGCTTCTGCCGGCGCCGGAGCAAAAGCCGGCAGCTACACGATCAGCAATATAAAAACAGCCCAGACGGCTAAAGTTGTTGGTTCTGCCGCTCCAAGCGAGATCAGGGGAAAGGCTTTGTCAGAAATCAATATCAGCAGTGAAGCAGGAAACAATGTGTTCGATGTTGAGTTTAACGGAGTAAGGAAAAGTATTGTTTTGTCTGATGGTTTGAACAATATTGACGATTTGGTTTCAGATCTGCAAACAAAGCTCGATGCAGCGTTCGGGAGCGGAAAAATAATTGTTGACGCTGAAGCGAACAGACTAATACTCTCCACAAACAATACGAATACATTGACGTTATCGGATACCTCATCAGCAAATCCGGCAAATGGAGGGTTGAAGGCAATAGGCATGGACGGCGTCAGCCGCTCCAACAAACTGAATCTCAGCGCTAATATTTCCGAAATAATGGACAGCCTGGCGGGATCTCTTGATTTGGGAGAGAATGAATATGAGATCAGTTTTGTCATAAACGATCAGACCTTCAGCTTTGATATAAGGACGACATCATTGAACAAGATCATGGCGGCAGTCAACTCGAATGCGAACACAGGCGTCAGGATGAGCTATGACAGCCTTAACAGCAAATTTATATTGGAGTCAAGGCAAACCGGAGCGACTGCCCGTATCATGGCAAGCGATTCCAACGGAGGATTTCTGGAAGCTCTGGGCTTAGCAACTGAAGCGGCCGTCACGGGACGTGATGCAAGCATAACCTATAATGACGGCGTGAACGGAGAACAAACGATTACTCGTTCGACCAACAGCTTCAATATAAACGGAATAACTTTCAACCTCCAAAAGGACTTTGAAGGCGCAGTGGAAATGTCGGTGAATTCAGACCCGACAAAAGCTGTTGAACTTATCAAGGGATTCGTGGAAAAATATAACGAGCTGCTGGACAAGATCAACAGCAAGCTTTCAGAAAAGAGAGAATATAATTACCCACCGTTGACCGACGACCAGAAGGATGCAATGACAGAGGATGAAATCAAGAGATGGGAGGAGAAGGCCAAATCCGGCCTTCTCGCCGGCGACAGCATCCTCCGTTCGATAGTGACAGGCCTTCGGAATGCTGTCATTGAAGGCCTTGATGGTTCAGGCCTGACACTCGCATCGATCGGCATAAAATCCAACAGTTGGGTGGACAAAGGTAAGTTGTATGTCGATGAAGAAAAGCTGAAGAATGCATTGAGTGAGAATCCTACAGAAGTTTTCAATCTTTTTACAAAACAATCGAGTGTGCTGTATAGCACGGCAGTGACCGATGGATCGGCCAGAACTCAAAGATTTAACGAATCCGGACTCATTTACAGGATTTATGATGTGATCCAGGATAACATACGTACGACTACCATCGGAGGACATAGAGGCGCTTTGTTGGAAAATGCCGGTATGGCTGGCGACAGATCTGCATACAGCAATCTGTTGTATAGTCAGATATTAGACTATGACGCAAGGATAGCAGAACTGAACGATGAACTGATTATAAAGGAGAACAATTATTATAGGCAGTTCTCTCAACTGGAGACACTGATCAACAGTATGAACACCCAGAGCATATGGCTGGCTCAGCAGTTCGGCTAATGGCGAATAAGCGTGTCAGAGCTGCAAGGCATAATTAATTAATATATGTAAAGCATAGTTATGTAAAGGAGTAATAGTAAAAATGACTACATCAGATGCATATGAAACCTACAGACTGAATTCCATCCTGACTGCAAGTCCGGAGGAATTGATACTGATGTTGTATAATGGACTTATCAAATTTATTATGCAGGCTCAGAAGGCAATAGAAGAAAAGGATATCCCAAAGGCGCATGATAGTATTATCAGGGCCCAGGATATACTGATGGAATTCAAGGCGACGCTTGATATGCAATATGAACTCTCGCACGGCTTGGCTCTTTTATATGACTATATGCTGGACAGGCTGTTTGACGCCAATATTGGAAAGGACAATGCGATACTGGCGGAAGTCCTCCATTTTGCAAAGGACCTTCGTGATACCTGGGCTCAGGCTATGAAGCTTGCAAAACAGCAGACCGGGAAAAAAGCGGCCGTATCGGAATAAAATCGTTTAGGACATAAGAAGAGGATCCCATGGATAACAGCAGCGGAATATATATCGAAAAAATGGCAGAGCTTTTGGGGAAAAAGAAGCAGCTGCTCCAGGAAATGCTGACACTTACAAAAGCTCAGACCCCGGTCATCGCAGCAGACTCGCTGGACAAGCTGCAAAAGCTGGTCGAGGACAAACAGGGCCTGATCGACCGGATAAATGAGCTGGATGATGAATTCACCGCTTATATGGATAAGCTGAAAAGCGCTGTTGGGATCAGCAAGCTTGATGATATAGACATATCACGCTTTCCGGCCGCAGTGCGGCTGAAGCAGGGCGTATCCGTGGTTTTGGATCTGGTTCGGGAAATCAGCGAAATCGAGAAAATAAACAGTGTGAAAAGCAATAAACTGTTGGAACAGCTGGGATCACAGATCCAGAAGATAAACCAGGGCAAGAAGATCAACAACGCTTACAGCAGTCAGAACGCTGCAGTAACATCGTCACTCTTTCTGGATAAGAAGAAATAGCAAATGGTGCCTGTCATGTAAATTAGGCAGAAAATCAAAGATTTTCAAAGTTGTTTTCGAAATAACTGACTAACTGACGTGACAGGCACCTTATTAATCTTTGGGATAAACTTTTTCAAGGAAATTGAAAACTCTTTCGATATACTCATCCCTGTTTTCCTTATAACCGGAGGCATGGCCCTTATCCTGTGTCTGCCAGAATTCGGCGCCGGATGCGTTAAGAGCCGAGTATCGCTGGAACAGCTCAATTGAATTTATTACAGGAATAAAATCGTCATTGCGGCTGTGTATCAGCATCAAATGAGGAGGATTATCCGCAGTCAGAACATTGACAGGACTTGCTTCTTTTGATTTGATGCCGCCGGTCAGGTCGACTGCAAGTGATACTGTCAAATTGAACGGGAATGCGGGAAGGCCTGTCCATCTGTCGAGATCTCTCCGGAAGTAGCTTCTCAGATCCGAATAAGGACTGTCAGCAATAACAGCGTCTACAAGCGAAGAACCATCTGAGGCCTTGCTTTCGGCAGCTGCCAGAATGGCTGCCGATGCCCCTGTGGAAAATCCCATAAGCGTTATGTCGTTTGAACCCTGTGAACGCACATATTTTATTGCAGCCTTTACATCATCCTTCTCATTATAGCCGAAGGTACATTCCTGTCCGTCTGATTCACCGGAGTTCCTCAGATCGAAGGTAAACACATTGTATCCCCTGTTCATGAACTCCTTTATCAGATCCACCGTATCAACGCCGAACTGAAGCCTGTTGCTGCCATATGAGTGTACGAGGATAACTGCCCGGCTGCTGTTCTTGACCTGGAACAGCCAGCCCTTCAGAACTATGGAACTATCGGCGCCTTTAAAGCTGATATCGCGGTATTCCGGCACGATGTTCGATGAAAACGCTTCGACCGGCTTCTTCTCCGGATGCAGAAGCTGCCAGCTTTTATATGTGGAAAGTATGATTACCGAAATAATGGCAGCGAGCAGCAGCAATGCCACAGTCAGCACTACATACCTTGTTCTGTGTGTTTTCCTGACTGCATATGTGACGCCTGTTATCCTCATTTGGTCATACCTCCGTTCTGTTATTCCGGTTATTGACATACTAGGTGTTTAACTTTATTATATTTTCTATTATGTGCAAAGTAAAGGCTTGTCATCAATGCAGACTATTTGATGCATTATTATGTCAGAAAAGGCAGAAAGGCGTAAAATGCTGTGTAATATTTGCCCCAGGAAATGCGGCATAGACAGGGCAAAAACAAAAGGTTTTTGCGGCATGGGAGAGACTGCAGTGATATCCAGAGCTTTTCTCCACATGTGGGAGGAACCCTGCATCAGTGGAACGAGAGGATCGGGTACCGTGTTTTTCTCAGGATGCAATCTTAAATGCATCTACTGTCAGAACTATGAAATAAGCCATACGGGTCGAGGCAGGGAAGTGACTGCCAGGGAGCTTGCTGATATATTTATGGCTTTGAGGGACAAGGGAGCACACAATATCAACCTCGTGACCCCGACACATTTCACGCATGTCCTGGAAGAAGCGCTGAAAATCGCATCTCCCCTGGGTATCCCCGTTGTATACAACACCGGCGGCTATGAAAGCGTGGAACGGCTCAGACTGCTGGAGGAGCAGGTGGATGTATTTCTGCCGGATCTCAAATATATCAGTCCGGAAATTTCTAGAGAGTACTCCGGAGCTGCGGATTATTTCGAGAACGCGTCGAAGGCGATACTTGAGATGTACAGGCAAAAGGGATCGCCTATATTCGATAATGATGGAATTATTAAAAAAGGCGTTATAATAAGGCATCTTGTGTTGCCCGGCCATACATCGGAAACCTTCAGGGTACTGGACTGGATATCGGCGAACATCTCCCGCGACGCATATGTCAGCCTTATGAGTCAGTATGTCCCATGTAATGCTGCATGCGGCCATGTCAAGCTGGGCAGGCGTATTACCAGGCATGAATACGACAAGGCCGTCAACAAGTTTATCCGGCTAGGTCTCAACGGCTATGTGCAGGACAGAGAATCAGCCTCTGAAGAGTATATACCGGACTTTATACTCGACCGATAACAATACTGTCATCATAATTCTGCCTGCTGTCATGCAGCAGTATAAATACCGCCATTTCAAAATATTTCCCAAATTGAGTGTTCTTTCTCGTTTTTTACATGGTGCGTCAAATCTGCTTTTTACCTATTATTATCCATAAAAAAGAAAAATTTTACAGTAAAGTATAGAAATTGATTTTATTTTATGATAGAATCAGTCACAACTCCAAGATGTTAATAAATGACAAATAAGGAATATGCATCAAATTCAAATAAAATGTAAAGCAAGTATACGGAGGGCATCATGCAGGCGGGAGATATTTTCAATGATAAATATCATATAGAAGAAATACTGGGCATGGGCGGCATGGGGACCGTATATCTTGCCAGGAATATCGATACCGGCAGACATTGGGCTGTAAAGGAAATATGCAGGCATCAGAACGATGAAATAGACCCGGCGTCGGAACCCAACCTGCTGAAAAAGCTTGATCATCCTGCGTTTCCAAGACTGTACGATATAGTCAGGCATGAAGGAAAACTTTATATGATAACGGACTATATCAAAGGTGTCTCGCTGGATAAAAAGCTGGAAGCCGAGAGCAGGATACCTGAGAAAATTGTTGTCAACTGGGCGATACAGCTTTGCAGGGCACTGGAGTACCTGCATTCCATGAGGCCGAATCCTGTCATATACAGAGATATAAAGCCATCAAACATAATGCTGACCGACACAGGTATACTCAAACTGGTGGATTTCGGTTCTGCCAGGGAATACAAGCCGCAATCGGATGCAGATACCGTGTATATAGGGACCCGCGGCTATGCTGCGCCGGAGCAGTTCGGTACCGGACAGACCAGCGCAGCATCTGATATATACAGTCTTGGGGTCACGCTGCATCATCTGCTGACAGGCAAGAGTCCGGTCGAACCGCCATACAGGCTTGAGCCCATACGATATTATGATCCGGGACTTTCACCGAAGCTTGAAGCTATAATTGCCAGATGTACACATGAGTCGATATCAGAACGGTATCAGAGTGCGTCCGAGCTGTTGGCGGATCTGTATTCCGTATATCTTGAACCGACTGCAGACGAGAAGACGCACAGCAGGGATGCCGTATATCGGGAAGATTCCGGAATGGCTGGCTTAAGTACCGAAAGCAATCGTAAAAGTAATAAAAAGCGAAATATCAGCAGCCGGAATGACCGGAAAAGGCCAGAGTACAAACCGGAGGGCAAACCTGTTTATGGAC
>CAZQUQ010000172.1:0-6068 GCA_964596445.1 uncultured Oscillospiraceae bacterium | reverse complement strand
ATTCGATAATAATTTTATCGGCATCTATTTCGGGCAAATCTGTAAAATCCGTCTGTACTGTGGCTGCCTTAAGTATCTCTATATCCTTGGGTGAATTGCCCCAAATAGATAATACATCAAAATTGGCATATAACTTGTCGTTGATCTCGACGGACAGCTTTTTGTCCGGATACCTGCTTTGTAGTGTCCGCAGCAAATATACTGCTGTCTCATAAGGAATTCGGAAGCTGCTTTCGGCAATTTTCCCATCGATCATAGCAATTGCGCCATTATGATAGACTGCTGTACTGCAGCAGACTTGTTCCATATAATGCTTTATTGCTCTATATGGACGTGCTGTTGCAAACACTATTTTTATGCCTGCATCATGGGCCTTTTTCAGTATTTGCTCAGTATATTGGGAAATCGTTTTGTCGGACCGAAGCAGCGTATTGTCAAGATCCAGTACAAGCATCTTTATCATGTTGAACCCCCCTACTTATATCTGAGTCAGAAGCCATGTCAGCTATTGTCACATGACAGCCCTTTTGCCTGCTATGCATGCCGTCTATTTACCTATTACGCGTGCCAGCTCTTTAATCTATTACGCATACCGATTCTTATACCTACTATGCATACCGGCTCTTTTATCTATTACGCATACCGATTCTTATACCTATTATGTATACCGGCTCTTTTACTTATTATGCATACCTGCCCTCTCAATAACTATCACAGGCACAAGCATCTCCTGTCTGGTCAGTCCTGCATGTTGCCCCGGTATACCCCTTTAGGCATATAATTATATGCCGCATATCTTATCATTCTGTTACCGATTGCGCAAGCCATAAAATCACCAAGAAAACCCGGCACCTTTCTATGAGTAATGCCCGAGCCAAGTAATCCTCCTATACATCATCCCTGCCTTACAGTCTTCTCAAGAAAACATACTTCAAACGGCAGGTGCTTGAAAACCTTGACCCCTGTTTCTAAAAAGCCGTAAGCAATATACCAGTTCTTCAGTACCCGGTTTTCATTTATTATTCCGATAGAGACTTTTTTCCCGCCATTCATCCTAACCGACTCAAAAACGAAATCCATCAGTGCTCTTCCGATGCCCATATGCCTATATTGTGGCAGTACTGCAAGTCTTTCCATATACCAGCGATCATCATCTGCTTTTTCAACTGCAACAAATCCTACCTTATGTCCTTTGCAATATGCGCCGTACATGTCGATCCCTTTCTCCTTCATTTTTACAAGAGAATCAGCCTCTGCAAATGCAGGATTGGTAGGTGCATTTTCCCGGGTAATATTAAACTCGGCCGCAACCGTCGCAAATGAACTTCTAATAACAGACGCCCAATCGTCGAACTCATCATATACTGCTTTGATTTCAATGCTCATGCCATACTGTACCTCCATCATCGCAAAATCCGCACTCAGTACTATAATATAATATCAGACATAAAGCTCTGATATCCAGGCTTAGCAAATTGAATGCCAACAACATTGCATCCATATTAAAGGTTCTGTCCAGGTTTTATTATCTCAACTACCCTTTTGCCGGCCTTAAATCGTTCCAGCCTTTTATAGCTGATGTTGCGGATTTTCTGAGACCGGTCATAAATAACAGCAATAACGGAATCATCATGGATGACACATCTGATCGAGTCCAAAAGCAAATCGACCGCATCTCCACTTTTGTCCGACCACATAGCAAGATTTCCGTATGGAACATCGGCCATAACGATATCTGCTTTGAAATCCTCGCTGGAAAAAGCCATTTTATCCAGTGCGTCCGCAGCAAAGCATCTTATTTCAGGGACAAACGAGCGTTCCTGTATAATACCGATAAACCTTTCCACGCTCTTTAAAGCATCCTTATGCGATTGCTTATTGAACAAGTTAACCATTTCGATGATCTGGCCCCTTCGCTGAAGCATGCCGTTCAGTGTCAGCAAAGACAAATTGCTGCCCGCAAGCTCGACCGAATCTTTATCGATATCGGAACAGACAAATTTCCCGATTGCGTCTGAATTGAGCAATCCCAGCACAGTGACCATATATCCGCCGCCGCAGCAGGGATCGAATAAAACGATATCATCCTTTTTACCCAGATGTTCAACGCATCTTTTGAATATTTCATCTGCCAGCCTTACAGGGAAACTCGGCATGCCGGTTCGATGGTACAATACCCTGCCGCATGCAAAATCTTCGAAGTTATCATCTTTGCTATACTTATATTCCATATCTGAACTCCTTGCTTTACATTAACCCAATGTGTTCAACTGCAACTCATCCTGATCTGCCGTTACTCAATTTATCTCAGTTTACATCAATGCTCATGATCTCCTCCAGATGATCAAGCAGATATCGTTTGCCGGTATCGTTCATTACAACCATATCATATTCGTTGCCATTGAAGGATTTCTTTATCATTTCAAATCCATAGTCTTTTGATTTTGAGTTGGTCACGGTCCTGGCCTTACCGGTGGCCGAGTTTATCTCTTCTCCAAGAACACCTATTTTCCTGAGTCTTTTATTGATCTCCACAGCAGTGAGTTTTTTGCTCCTGGTCTGATCGATACACAAATTCACTTGTCTTGAGAATTCGCTCACACCTATTGGACCATCCGATAATTCAACCATGCTCTTTTGCTCCGGTGTAATGACAAACTGTGTGAGTTTGCTGTTTCTGCTGTATACTCCTTTCATGACATTATCGAGTACCTCTGTAATGAAATAAAAGCATCTTATTATCCTGGGATCATTCAGAAAGCTTTCATCTTTTATCTGCTCTCCGGTTATTGGATTAATGCCCTCGGCCATTTTAGTCAGAACTGTTTTCGCTTTGTCCATTTTTTCAAAATCACTTGCCATAGCAAACCTCCCCATTAACATGAACCTGACCCGGAACAGACATGGTACCAATGGCTGACGGGACGATTCGATTTACTCTTACATTTTATACCAAAATATAAGAGTAAAGCAATAATTTCCGAACATTTGTTCTTTTCGTACATATATTTCCCGTATAAAATCGGGTAACGAGATGGAGGAGATACCGGTGTGACAAGCCAGCAATGCGAGTCGCCGCTGTCAAATCGGAGATGTCATATCATCACCACCTAAGATATAAGAATTATTTCTTAGCCAGCCTCTCTCTCGAGAATTCAAGAGAAAGTTCCGTTCAGCCAATCAACTTTGCCAAAATTTTCGCTTTGGGCCACATACAGTCGGCCGCATCGTCAAATTTTTCGCTTTGGGCCACGTAAACTACATTTAGTGTATACATAATATCTGGAATGCCTCTTTATGTAGTCTCAATGTTGAAATAGTTCAATAGAATCGTTAAAAAAATGGCCCAAAGTGGAAAATTTGACTAAGGTGCTATAGACTGCACGACATATCAGCAATCTTTCACATTATGAGACAGTTCACTGCAAATTACATTTGCTTTCTGACGGTCTTATACTCATCATTCAGGCTGAAATATGGGCAGTCAGAAAATGACTTCTGTATAAATCTCGCATATTCGTCCTCATCGAGATTTATCATACATATATAACAGTCATAATCATCGTCAAACACATAGTTCACGCAGTATTCGCAGTTCGATCTTCCCTTCATGGCGATCCATTCTCCATCATTCCATATACCTACTTTTTATTTATAAGTATCAATCCGATGATACATAAAACAGATCCGATGATTTTATTTGGTTCAAACTTCTCATGATATAGCATTACTCCTATCGGGATCAGCATAAGGGCAAGTATGATATTGGCCACAAGCGACCCGACGCTTATATTCCAGCCTGCTCTGTATGCAAGCAGATACCCAAGTTCCAGCCCGATGATGGAAATACCCAGCACGATACTGGTCCAGTTGAGCTGCTTTATTGATTCGATCAGGCTCTTTTCCGGCCTGTAAAAGATAAGAGTCACGGCTGTCATTACAATTGCCGTGGCATATGTCACTAATAGGGCTACAAAAGGATTAGCCCGCTCGGGTGTTGATTTCTGACATATATTATACATTACGTTTGATGCAACAATCAGAATTATTGAAAATATGTACATAAACATACAACCAACTACCTCACTATAGTATCATCTATACCCCTGATAATCATATCAGCTCATCCCCTGATAAAGCTTTGCGCGCCTTCTTGTACCTTTCACCGTCTTTTCTGCTGAGCGTCATATCTGCAATGCCATCCTTCGTGCATACCTTGAGCATTATATGGCCGCCCCGCACCTGAGGGTGGCGCAGGATCCGCATACAACCATGCCTCAATGCTTCACGGACGAATGCAATATAGGTGAACTTTTCATCCTCATATGGAGCCTCCCCGCCCTTCATTTGGCGATGCAGACGGCTTCTTGCAACACGACAGACAAAATGGCACCAATCATCCGCTTCCATCGGGCAGTCAGCCGAATGAGGACATGGAGCCGCAATAAATGCACCCTGCTTAAGAAGAATCCGGCGTGCTTCATTCAGATGTGAAAACCCGGCAGGTGTCCCCGGCTCAACCAGAAGCAGAACCATACCTGCTGCATCCCACAGCTTTTGTACTGTCCGCTCGCGGACATCGCCGGTCATCTCATTGAGGACATATGATGCGATGACTAGATCAGCCTTATCAGCTATATCATCTAATTTAAGATCGTGTTCGATCCATTTGGCTTCACGCAATACCTTTGGTCCATCCTCCATCAGCTTGATACCCAGTGTGCGCATTGCAGCCTCGCGTTCAAGGCAGACTATACTGTCAAGATCCAGTAAGTCTACAGCCGCCCATGAAGCCGCACCTGTTCCAGCCCCGGCATCGATCACTGTAAGGGGACGGAAACCGATCCCTGCCAACGTTTTTTCAAGGGCCGTCCGAACTGCCCCATATGTTGCAGGCATCCTTGATACGGCGTATGATAAGGCTTCATTATCTCTCGTAAGCAGACGATCGCCTCTTCCGCTTTGAGTCCTGTACCTGAGGCTTATATTCTGTGAATCGCGGATCATCCGCTCATGTTCTGCATTTTTCAATTGAAGTTCCAGAGCAGTCCGCAGTTTAAAGGGCATCTCCATATATCGAATCTCCCGGCCAGCTTGTACACATTATCAATACATTGCATTTATAGTTTTATCTTTCCTTATAGTTCTTATTTCTCTTTCACCCACCAATTTAGTAAGCCGCATCAAGCCACTCTTCTGCCAGAATGGCATACTCATAGGTATCGAGCCAAACAGGTCTGCCCTGTTCATCCTTCTCAAAGAAAATATTTTTGATCAAGTGACCTTCCCGCCTCATCTTCAGGCGTTCCAACAGCCTCCATGACTGAGTGTTTACAGGGTTGCACATGGCAACGATCCTGCGCACATTCAGTTCTCTGAAGCCATAATCGATAACCGCCCTGCAGCTTTCTGCAGCATATCCCTTGCCCCAGTACTCAGAGTTAAAAACATACCCGATTTCCCAATTAGAAAACTCTTCCGGCTCCTGCCGGCTAAAGTAAACGTTGCCTATCAGTTTGCCGCTGTCTTTAAGGCACACAGCCCAAAACGCACTATCTGACGAGCGTCTCGCAGCTTCCTTTTTACAGTCTTCTTCTGAAAACACACCATATGGTTCATATCTGACCACTTCTTCATTGGATAGATACTCATACAGGTCCATCCAGTCATCACAGCGGAATCTTCTGATTATCAGTCTTTCCGTCTCAATTCTTTCTTTTACAGTCATATCGTTTACCTTCTTGTTGTATTATTAATCTGCAAGCTGCTGTTTTCTGCCAGAGAACTCATCACTCCATGCAGAATGAAATCGAAAAACAATGACAGTCAAAAACAGCGTTCTGCCTAATACAGACCCCATTTCATCAATTCTTCCTTTGACGTATAGCCGATCATGACTTTCAGCTTATCCTTAATGGAATCAGGTTCAAGCATATATACAGTTAACCGGAAGTGGCCTTCCAGAACGATGATATCTTCATGATCGGATACCAGGATCATCGGCGGGAACAAGTTCCCGGAACTCCCAGAACTCCCGGAATTCCCGGAACTCCCAGAACTCCCGGAAT
>CAZQUQ010000171.1:0-6069 GCA_964596445.1 uncultured Oscillospiraceae bacterium | reverse complement strand
CGGCGACGACGATAAACACCCACAAAGCAGCAGGTACGGCATAGGCTGCCCACTGTACCAGGGTTGACGGTTCAATGCTGATCAGCGTCAGAGCCGGGATCACGGCGGCCGCAAACAGCAAAAAGATCCTCATCACACGGCGGATCGTCAGTGTAGGCTTAAGCTTCGTCACAGTTTTCGGAATATAGAAGATCAAGTCTATATCCCTGTACAGATTGGAAAGCAGTGAGCCTGCAAGGACGCCTGCAATACCGAAAAACGGCGCGAGAGCCGCAGAAAACACTATGATGATCGCAGCCTGGATCAACGTCTGCAGCTTCGTCTCCTTATACAATCCTGCAGAAATAACAAGCATGCCCTGGGGAGTTTTGATATTCGATATTATGCCGACTGCAACAAACAAAGCGGCTATTGACGGCCTAAGATACTCGGCGTCGCTGAATCCGGCCGTATATATCTTCATAAATGGCATTATCATAATCGCAGCCACAGAATAGCCCCACGACACAAGTGCATAATACAGATACTCATACTGGTTGTATGCCTTCTGCAGCGTGGACAGCTCATTTCTTACCAGCATATCGCCAAACATTGCGCTCAGTCCGTTGCTGAACGTGGTCAGCAGCGCCAGAACACTTGCGAATACCATATTGTAGGTAACAAATACGCTTGCTTCACTGAGGCTGATGAAAAGTGAGACAATGACCACCGGCGTGGCCGTCGTTGCTACACCAAGTATCTGAAGGATCAAAGCGTCCCATCTTTTGTCGAGGGCCTCGTTTTTAGGCGGCGCACTGAAGTCCAGTTCCCTGTATTTCAGCCTGCCATATGCAATATATAGAGCGGAGCGTGCAAAAAAGCTGATCAGTGCGGTCAGTTGAACGACAACTATACTGAAGCCCAGCGATGCAAGTACGAGTATGATAACAGCGTTGAGCGCAACAGCGGCTGCATTTATGAGCGATATCACATAACTTTTCTGATCGGCTGTATACAGCACCTTATACTTGCCTACGGCAAAGAACTCCAGTGCGCCTGACGCTCCGATTATAACGACAAGAGCCGCGATTGTGAACACATCAATGCCCTGGCCTGACGTGAACATAGGGTAGACAAAAGCGGTGATCAGCACAAGAGCGGAAAAAATATATCCTGAAATATTATAGAACCTGTTTGCGGCAGACAGTACCCCGTTTATATCATCCCTGTCTTTGTCCGCAAGCGGCTTGTATAAGGCATATACCGCCGCTCCGGCCAGTCCTGCCTCGACCAGGTTGAAATACGAGATAAATTGCCTGATAGATGTGACCAGTCCGTTCACATTGGATCCGTACACCGTTATCATAACTCTGGGCAATATCAGGTTGACGATCAGATTGACGATTTGCAGTACTACTGCGCTTATTGAATTGTAAATGGACAGCCTGGTCCTCATTTTATCGTCTCAGCCCCTGCCCAGTACTTTTTTTATCATTCGTTTGAGCTTGTACTTAATGCTGAAGTTATCCATATACTTTCTTCTCAGCATGTCAAAGCTGTATCCGTTTTTCATATCGGCAAAAAAGGAGGCTCTGCCCGCCGGCTCTGATGCGGATGATACCAGCCTCGGATTATATCTGACCGCCTCCGCCGCATCACATTCTGTCATTGCCACAGTACTTCCGATCGCTGCCAGGGCATTTTCTCCGTTCACAGTGTGGGTAATCGCAAGCGAGATCCCCATGTTGTCGTCAGAGATGCCTGTGCTCATCTTGTCGATGCCCCAGAAATCCGCCAGCGTGATGTCCGCTGCGGAGTTTTGCATCCTGAACCTGCAGTCGAAGCAGGATCTTCTGCTGAAAATATTCTTTCCGAAGCCGATAAAATACAGCTCATCCTTCGCCTTGACAAGATACTCGCCGCCATTTGCAAAGCTGATGCGCATGCGGTATTCCTTCCAGCCTCCCGACTTGTCACGGAAGGAAATGCCTTTTATCCCGCTTTTATGCCTGTCTTTCAGAAAACCCAGATACATTTGCCAGACCTTCGGAGAAGGCACACCAAAGCATGCAAGATCACATGCGGTCAGTTTTTCATATCCTTTTCCAAGGAATGACTTTAAACCGGCGATCTGGCATGGAGTTCCGCAGTACAGGACTTCCCTTCCCGCATCAAGGAATTCCTTTGCCAGTCTGAAGGTATTGCCGGCAGCACTTTGAACGTATTTCGACCTTCTTAACTCATCGAGCCCTTCTATATTCTCTGTAAAAGCGTGTCTTACATTAAAATCACCATCGAATGCTGCGCCGAATACAACACCTCCGCTTCGCAGTGTTTTATCGGCAAGCTCCGAGAAGATACCCCCGGAAGAGCTTCTTTCCCTGGTCCCGTCGTTAAGTGAACGGCATGCAAAAGCTTTCTTGCCGTTATATACAGGTGTCGCCCCGACATTTCCCGAACACTTGCTGACAGGGCATGTCCTGCTGCAAAGGCCGCAGCCATTGCATCGGTTTTCATCGATGCGCGGAAACAGGAAGCCTTCATCATCCGCTTCCATAGCTATTGCACCGCACGGGCATATCTGGCTGCAGGCCGAGCACCCGGTGCAAAGCCGGTCTTCGTTTACGATCCTTGTCATCATGCCGCATCCCTTCCGGTCTGTTCAGGCTGTTCCTGCATGCCCGGCGCTGCATCCGCGCCGTGACTGATATTGAGCGCAGCCAGTATCAGCCCCACTGAAGTCCAGAAGAAAAGCATCACCCTCCGGTCAAACCATATATATTCTATCATTCCGTTCGCCAGCATCCCTGCAAGTGACGCAAGTCCGGCGATCAAAATATTGCGGATTGCCTTGTTTGCCGAATGCGCTGCTGTTCTTATAACTCTTTTCACTGTCGTCAGCATCAGGCCAATAAATGCTGCGATCCCGGGAAAGCCGGTCTCAAGCCATAGCTGCAGGAACAGATTGTGGCTGTGGGAAGGTATGGCTCCCTTGCTGACAAATATATAGTAATTCTTTGAAACACGAAGCAGCGTTTCATGTCCGAGGCCAAGACCTGTAAACCAGTAATCCTTCAGAATAGGGAGCACTGTTTTCCATATATCCAGCCTGGTTGTGATAGAGCTGTCATAAAAATTGAATGTTCTCAGCCTTAGCAGGATCGAATTCGGAAGCAAAGGTACCGCTGCTGCTCCCAGCAGTATAAAGAGAGGTATCAGCTTTTTGTTCTGGAAAAAAACATAAACTGCGGCAGCAAGGGCAATGGCGACCCAAGCTCCGCGCGTCTTTGTCAGCAGCATTGCCAGCAGCGGAGGCGCAGCCATCATCAGATACAGCGCTTTGCCGGCAAGTTTTTTAGCATTGAGCATCAATGCAAAATAGAAAGGTGAAAATACCAAGATCACCTCTGCAAAATCATTGGGATTGTTAAAGAAGGAATAGGCCCTGGACATGTCTCCCTGATTGAGCTTGGTGTCGACCCATGCAGGATTTACAGGCACGCCAGTCACATACTGGTATACTCCATATAAGCCTGCTATCGTAAGCCCGGCTGCAATCAGGGACAATGCCTGTGTTATCTCTTTTTCCGTTCTGACCGATGCCACAAGGACAAGCACCATCATGAAGCAGGTCAGGTAAAAAGCCAGGAAACGCAGGCTGCTGGAAGGCATGATCGATAAAATCAACGCCAATAGCACGCTGACCATGAACAGAATAAAATATACATTGATAACTGCCGTCCTGAAGCCTGTGCGTCCTTCGACCACAGACCTTATAAAGAAGAGCAGCACCAGCAGGATCATTGCCGCCATGCTGTACCGGTTGTCCCAGAGATCATAGGGTACGATCAGCGCTATGAAGACAAAAGCAGCGGCAAGAAGATGGATCCGGTCTGCCAGAAACAGGATCACTTTAAACAGACGGCTTTCTGCAAAGACCTTCTCAGCTTTTTTATACTGCGGATGAAGGAGCCGCTGAGGCAGGTTCATGAGCCCGTCCACTGCCTTGTACAGCACACTGGTTTCATAAGCATTGTTCACCGCCCCCTCGCGGGTGGTGATATCGATCAGCGCACTTCCGGAGAAGATCCTTCTGAGAGAGCTTCCCCACTTTTTGAGCGTTGTGATTATGACGCTGTCATGCGAGATCCTGGCAATATATGAATATATCGAATATACAAGCCTGTATATCAAGCTTTCCTGTAACAATGCCTTACTCCTTTACAAGTTTGATATCGCAAATTTTAGCAAAACAGAACGTATTGCCGACTCTCCACTCAGTCGCGTTTTTATTTATATAATACTCAACGCCGTCGATCGTCACACCTGTCGAACTATAGATGCCCTGCCCCTCGAATGTGATAGTCAGTGAAACGTAGCCTTCTCTTGATCCCTTCACCGCAAGGCCTCTGTCATTTATAAAGTAGCTTATGTCGGGCCCGATTTGTATATCGGTCACCTTGCCGAGGGTAGTGTTCTGCACCCTGTCCTTAACTATATCTCCCACTTTGATGTTGTCCGCCACGTAAGTATTGACCGACTCCATGGTAATACTCATCTGTACCGTGGATGTTTTGGTAAACGGCGTAACTGTCCCAGATTTTTTGAACTTGAAATAAGCTCCCGCGGCAAGTGACAATATAAGAACGACTATGATGACATCAACGATACTGATCTTGCCAAACAGCTTCCCTTTTTTATCCATCAGCATTCCGGTTTCTCTCCTCCACATTTGAAAATTTGCATCGAATCATTGGTTTTCGACATGACCTGTAATATCCTTATAAAAATTATATGTTTGCTCAGCCATCTTTACAAGATTAAATTTCTCACGGATGGCCTTGAAACTGTTATCTCTGAGCTTTGCCAGCAGTTGGCGGTCATTCATTATTTTCAGTATTTCCTCCGCAGTCCCCATAGCATCCTCATATTCCACAAGCCGTCCGCAGCCGGTGCTTTCATTGATGATGTCGTTATTGCCCCCCATATCGGTCGCGACAACAGGC
Source organism: uncultured Oscillospiraceae bacterium (assembly GCA_964596445.1). Classification (GTDB taxonomy): domain Bacteria; phylum Bacillota; class Clostridia; order Acetivibrionales; family DTU013; genus DTU013. The sequence goes on along the minus strand of CAZQUQ010000171.1, from coordinate 1,084 downwards.
AGCCCGCTGGCAAGGGCTTCAAGGATCAAAAAGCTGGAAGCCTCGTGCTCCGACGAGTTAAAGTACAGATCACTGCCCAAAAAAAGATTTTTTATGTCCTTTCTGAAACCTATGAACAGTATCTCCTGCTCAAGGCCAAGTTCAGCAGTCAGCCTTTTGATATCATCCAGCAGAGGGCCGTCTCCCGCCAGCACGCAAATGAACTTCCCAGGAGCCATTTTCTTCAGTTCGGCCATAGTTCTCACAAGATATGCATGTCCCTTGTCATGAGCAAATCTGGACGCACACAAGATCACGAAGGTGTCCTGCTCGATGCCGAACTCGTCACGCAAGGTCGACTTTTCAGGCGTCCCCCAGTATTCAGGATCCACCGCGTTAAAAATGACCCTGATCTTTGACGCATCGATCCCATTGGAGATCATCATTTCCCTTCCCCTGTTACACACGGCAATAATGCCGGATTCCAGCGGATTCAAAAGGCGGTTTGATATTCTTGTCGCCAGGTCGTTTTTCAGTATGAAGTGGTTGGTATATATGACCTTTGCGCCTGACCCGAAAAACCTGGCCAGCATGGCAATGTAGTTTTCACGCAGATAATGCGTATGTATCAGTTCTATGCCGAGTTTTCTGCACAGTCCCGCAAGACTTGATGCAGCCTTCAGGTCGAACCGGTTCCTCATCGTCAGCTGATAAGTCTCAACTCCCAGCGCTTGCAGCCTGTCCACCAGCAAGCCGCCTTCGTTGTATGCAAAGTAAGCTTTGACCGATTTGCCGTCAAGCTGCTCTATCAATGACTGCACATATCTCTCAGTTCCGGCCTTGCCTGCATGATTGAGCAGGTATAATACCTTGATCAAAAAACCATCTCCCTGGCTGGCTTCAGTTTAGTCCATTATATCATATATGAACAGCCGGCGTATCGGATAATCATAATAAAGCCCGGCATACGGGGGGCACCCATCGATATGCCGGGACGGGGAAAAATGATAAGTCTTCAGTAGAATAAAGCGTTTTGGTTTAAAAAACCGGGGTGCGATTCATTAATTGATATCGATCCTGTGAGTCTTCGGTTTTGCCTCCTCAG
>CAZQUQ010000170.1:0-6129 GCA_964596445.1 uncultured Oscillospiraceae bacterium | reverse complement strand
CAAGACCGATATAGAAGGACTCAAGACTCTCGTCATGTTCACGGAGAGAAATCAGTTCACAATTCTCTTTGTCCAATGCACGTGTCAGAGCTGTCACATTTATTTCAGCAAAAACATCCACATCGCTATCCGACATAACTGAGTATTCAAGCTGCATCGTATCCAATACCCGAGCAAGCGCTTTCACATCGGACGCTTTGACCCGCACGCATTTGCGGCAAGCTTTATCAAGTTCATCTGCGGTCATCTCCTTTACTATTCTGCCACTGTCAATAAATCCGTAATGTGTTGCGAGCTTTGATAACTCATCAAGTATATGGCTTGAAATCAATACTGTTATCTGCCGCTCACGATTGAGTTTCAGAATCAACTCACGGATATCAATGATGCCCTGCGGATCAAGCCCGTTCACCGGTTCGTCAAGTACAAGGAAATCCGGATCACCGCAAAGAGCCACAGCAATCCCGAGTCTCTGCCGCATTCCAAGTGAGAAATCCTTCACTTTCTTTTTGCCGGTGTCGGAAAGACCAACCAGCGACAGCAGTTCCCTGATACCCGCATAGGAAGGGAGTCCCAATATCTGATATTGCTGACACAAGTTATCTTCGGCTGTCATACCGAGATATATCGACGGAGTTTCCACTACCGCACCCATACGGCGGCGTGATACTGTGATATTCTTGTCCGAGTTTTCAACGCCATACAGTGCAAAGCTGCCGGATGTTGGCTCCTGCAGTCCGCAGATGATCCGGATCAGCGTCGTTTTGCCAGCGCCGTTTTTACCGATGAAACCATAAATTGCCCCTTTGGGTATGTGCATTGACAGACCGTCAAGCGCTTTGAAGTTCTTATACTGCTTTGTCAGAGATTTTGTTTCCATAATATAGTTCAAAGCAATTACCTCCTCACCTTTGATGCCCATAGTATAATCGGCAAGCGTAAAGGCAACGGTAAAGGAAAACGTAAAGATTCGGTAAAGATCAAATAATTTCGTTCAACCTGAAGCCAATACCCCAGACCGCCTCGATATAATCTATTCCGCTGATCTCCTTCAGTTTTTTTCGCAAATTGCTGATATGAACCTTCAGTGAACTCTCCGTGCAGTCTGGTGTATCCCTGCTAATATAGTCAAGGATAACCGATTTTGCCAATACCTGCCCGGGGTGCTGCATCAGAAGTTTTAGAATGGCATATTCGGTTTTAGTCAGATGCACAGGTATATCATTTTCATACACCTCATGCGAAATGGGGTTCAGCCTTATCCTGCCAATGAAAATTGTCGAGTCAGTGCGGCCTTCTTCTCTTCTGAACTGAACATCAATACGAGCAAGCAACTCGTTAATATCAAATGGCTTTGTAATATAATCCACAGCCCCTGAGCGCAAAAGTGCAACCTTGTCGTTAGAACTTACCTTTGCACTGACCACTATAACCGGAATACCCTTCAGTAACGGAAGGACAGCTTCACCACTCATGCCAGGAAGCATAAGGTCAAGCAATACGAGATCCGGTCGCCGTGTATTCAGCAGCAAAACAGCTTCTGTGCCGGAATATGCGCGAAGTACATCATATCTCTCGCGCCTCAGCACTTCTTCGACCATATTTCCAATATAAGTATCATCGTCAATAATCGCTATTGTCTTCATCATTCCATCTCCCAGCCAGTATTTTTGTCATTCGGCAATATAAAGGCTTGTTCATATGATGCCCCAGGCACTTTTGTAATCTTGTCAAGATCCTATAAGCGAACAGTTTCCCGCCGTAATTATTATTGAAATTCTGTGGCGTCTATCCTATACTTTTCGCTAGTTCCGCCATAATTTCTTTCTGGCGTATGCATCTGACAGATTAAAGGATTGCCAATTATCAGCCTTCGTCAGCCTCTCTTTTTTCCGGTCAAGTATTTTCCGCGCCTCGGCCGCAACCACAGCATCATTGTCGCCGGCAAGCGCAGCAAGTTCATCGGCTGCGTCGACCGACAACACGTTAAAATAGGAAACATCTATCTTGCCTGTTTCATAATACCTCTCCAGATTCTTTGCAGCAATCACAGCATCGGCATTGATATAGTTTATTACTGTAAAGGCAATTACAGCGGTCACAATGCAGGCCTTGAGCAGTGGTATCCTGTCGGACCAGACTCTTGCCGTTGTTATTACGAACAAGACGAACAGGAAGATCATGAATGCCTGGGTCATGATCCGAAGAAACGTAAAACCGTACGCACTCTCATAAAGAGACATCCTGTAGTATGCAGAGGCCAGCATGACCAGAGTGCAGCAAGTCATTATCGTATTCAGAGCTCTCTGTATGGTATGCATGAGAGCTGTCCCTCTTTTGGAGTAAGTAAGCATCAATGCCAGCAATCCCATATTCAGGAGAGAAACAATTATCAGTTCGGCAAATCCGCTCCGGGCATATTCGGAATATGTAAAGCCTTCGGGAAGGCCGAACTTGCCAAACAAATATGTGAACTGTATAGCGACAAACATGATATACAATGCATCTGTAGCTGCCGTAACAGTCATTACGACCACCGGATCCCAAAGCTTTTTCTCTTCTTGAGTTTTTATAGATACAAAGCCGGTTGCACTGTTTATGAATTTTTCACCGTGACGAATGCTCCATGCATAACTGAAAGTTATAAAAAATACTATCAGTGCAAGCAGTATCTTTACGACTACTTCTCCCATTTCTATGCTTTCAAGGAACTGCGGCAGCTTTTCCACTAACCGGCCAAATACCATATCGGCAGATGACAAAAGTACCAGAAGGAACAACAGCAGCGGTACCGATATGGCCAAGCCTGCAAGCACCCTCAGCGCGACAGATTTTTTGCCTCTCCCTCCTGTCTTGCTTCGGACAGCCGACGACAATATCCTGAACGGACCATCCAGGTGCATGATACATCTTCCGAATACACCGAGGATCAAATCCGCCAGTATGCCAGGACTATACCATTTATAGCTGTTCATGCCCGTCACCAATATGGTTTGCAGCACTATCAGCCAAGGCAGCAGCAATATATTGAGCACCATCAGTATCTCATTCCGGAAGAATACAAATGTAAGGGACAGCATAAGCACAGGTACACATAAGAACCATCCGAAAACGGTATCCTTTTTGAGTCTGGTACGGGTGTAAGCAATTAATAGCGCATAAAACGCCATGACGAATAAAAGTACGGAAATACCAGGATAGCTGCCATAGAAAAGCCAGACGAATATTATGCCCAGCAGTCCGGCACCAGCAGTGAAAAGCCTGTCGGCTCTCTCATAGTGCACTGAGGCGGTCTGTGTGCTTATTATATTTGTGTTGTTGTTATTTGATACAGATGCAGTCTGGTCCATATTTGCCTGATTGCTGCTTTCTGCATTATCATTTGGATATCCATTATTGGTCATGCCACTCATTATAAACCCTCCCTGTAATCGACATTTTCATTTTCCGTCTCATCATCAGGAACATATTCAAGTATGTCTCCAGGCTGGCAATCCAACGCCCGGCAAAGAGCTTCCAGCGTTGAGAACCTTATCGCTTTGGCCTTATTATTTTTCAGAATGGACAAGTTGGCCATGGTTATATCGACCTTTGACGCCAGCTCAGTCAGACCTGTTTTCCGTTTGGCCATCATTACATCAAGATTGATCCTAATACCCATTGTTCCTCCTGTCCCGGTCATATCGTCAGATCGTTTTCTTCTTTTACTATGACCGCCTGTCTGAATACCTCAGACAGGATCAGCAGCATGAAACCGGCTATTACGAATGCCATAAATAGGACGATGGTAAGAAATGAGTTGAATGTAAAGATCTTGACAACATATGCTGCAGCAATAACGAAGCAGCATACCGACATCGTCCGAAAGCTTTTTACATTATCCATCCTGAACGGATCCATGCGATTTATGGTCTTAAATACTTTTCTCAGTTCATTGACGCAAATGATGGCAAAAATGCCCGTCACATAGAGAAATGGCAGTAAAAATGCATACACTTCGCTTGTGCGTCCACTGAGCAGCCCGATATACCATTTTAGTATAAAGGGCAGACCGAGAACGACCAGTATTCCTCCCAGGAGAATAAGTTCAATAAAGTGTTGTACTATTCCTGACAAACCTTTTTGACTGATAATTTTCATAGAAAATACCACCCTTGATTTACTAAGGATAGTATATACTATAATTTATTGATAATCAATATAAATTTATCGAAAAACAATAAATTAACATTTTCTGATCTTTCATCTGTGTCAAGTAAATGCAGTCTATTCGAGGTAATGCAGTAAAAAGGTCTAAAAAATAAGTTGGAATCATTCCTGGAGGATAAAGAAAACCCGCTGTTTTAGCGGGTTTTCTTACAAATTGTGGGAAGTTAGGTGAATATAGATGCCATTCCCAATAGTATTCAGCGATAAAATGTCATCCCTATTTCGTTGATAGAAAAAGGGATAGAAGAAAGAGCTATGGCCTTTGATCCTCTCATATAAGTCATGTAAAACTATATATTCCGCAGTTCTTTCAGTTGAAAACCCCGTGATCAAATTTAAACCACCGCCAAACCCTTTCCATCCAGTATGAAGGATACAAGTTATGTAAAAATGTAGCAGCCCTCGTGTTGACAGAAAGCTTCCTACATTGATTTCCAAGACATGCCTAAAGCAAATCCATGATTCTGATTCAGCCGAGTAATGGCAGCACGATTAACATCGATGAAGTTTTTAAAACTTCGAGCCTGCGCGTACACACCACCTTTTTCGAGACGCTCAATCTCTCGTTCCGCAGTAGTTAATAGCATTTCATAGCTCTCAAATGCTTCTTTATAACTTTGCTTATTCAGAAGATATATTTGATGCTTGAGGCAGCAAAGGTAGTGTTTGAACGCATCAGTTTCACTAAAGCCAGTAGCAGATGGAGGGACAGACGATTGAAAAATTTTATTGATACTTTCATCCAAAAAGTCCTTGTCCTTGGACTTCATTGACAGTAGGTATCCATTATTAAAAGCCCAGTCCATAAATGATAGCTTATACTCAGAAAGCGCTTCCGGATAATAAACCCAGGTGTTTTTCCTCTTCTGCTCATCGAGATCAACAAACCTATTAGTAAAGCTCCTAACATTTTGCCACGTTCCTGAAGCCATTGCATCTGCTTTTAATAAAGACATAGGCAACAACTGATGGTTTCCGTATCCATAAATGACCTTTTTACCGGCTATTTTTAGTGTTGCACAGATATGAAGTACATTGGAAAGCCACATAGGATTGTCAATTAAATACTTTCTATCTAAGGCTTCTGCGATCACATAGTATCCGTTGACGTCAAATTCAAGAATTTCTTGTAATACCGGCTCAATAGTTGTCTCACTTTGAACTAAAAAGTCCTTTGGTAAAGCAAGTGTTGTAAACACAGGTTTATCATTCATCACTTTATGTGCAGCTTCAATAAACCGTTTGGATTGGGAAATAAACCGATTGGTCCACTCTGGGTCATAGTTGTTTAGAATACTTGGTAAAATATATGCCTTTGTATTGGCAATATCGTTATACCGCTTTATTTCTTTAATTTGTTTGTCGATTGTAGTATCACCCGACTGCAAATTCGTGTTGAGGTTGCAATCCCAGTACGCATACTGAATTAAGCGTTTCAGCTCGCTCTTGGGGCAATAACATTGTGGATCAAAATAACACTTGACCCCAGCCTTTTCAAAATCTTTACTCCATATCGTCAACTGATTAGGTGTCATATCCCGTGGGCTTAAAATGACCGAAGCACCATTCCATTTTTTTGCCAAATCAAGCGTGAGAGCCTTCATTCCATGCCCAAATTGTAAGTACAATTCCATCTAATACCCACCTCCTGCTTAGAGTGACAGCGTTCCCAAAACCGTATAATACCATTCCAACGCCTTTTGCGCGCTTGGGGGACGTTTGCTAACCTGCTTTTGCATCAGAGTTTGAATCAGTCCAATAAGCTGGCTATCTGTATCGCCCGGTATTAGATAGTCTTGGGGTGCCACAGTTGCCGTTCGATACCAGACTTCATTGAGGTCTGCCTCTTTGCCGGTGATGAATGGATGCTTTCCAAAGATAGCTTGATAAATAACTACACCTATTGAAAACAAATCTGCC
>CAZQUQ010000169.1:0-6148 GCA_964596445.1 uncultured Oscillospiraceae bacterium | reverse complement strand
GATATCGATGGGGTTTTCACTCTCGGAGCGGTTTCCGTTTATATCCGGCGGGTTCAAGGTCCGCTGGCTATGGCCGCTCTGACCCCAGTAGAAAATATGAGGCCTCTTTGTGTCCTGCAGCGCATTGACGAATTTGACAGCCTGGCTCCAGCCGATGGCGGAGTCATTCTTTCCGTTTGAAAATGTGATGAAGGGAGTTTCATCCGATATGTGATTGCGGAGATACCAGTCATCATCAAAATAGCTGAAGGCCGGGGTCACGCCATCCTGATATTTGATTTGCCAGTTGACATCACCATAAATCATCTGATAGGAGCTCTTAAAGGTCGGCGATTCCGCCGGTACATGCACACCAACCCAGGAGTTGACCCATGCTACACGGTCGGGGTTCCTGATCCCATACATGATTGAGCCCGACCCCCCCATTGATACTCCGGCAGCGATCGTGCGGCTGCGGTCAAGGCTCCATCTAGAGGCGGCCCAGTCGAAAAACGAGTTGAGCCTGTTCTGGGTATAAGGCCGGACAACGCCGGAAGCCCAGTTTTGCTGAGAGCGTTCACCTATACCGTATTTCTCATGGTAGCCTGTCCACCAGTCGTACGGTATTTGATTGGTGGTAATGGATATCGTACCTTTATCAAAGTTGTACCACCAGCCTGCCTGGACATGCATATTGCTGCCCCAGGCGTGGAAGCTCAGATTTACAGGTGTTGGCCTTCCCGGGACATAGGATTCCGGCACGATGACCTTATAGTCTACAGGCATGCCATGGACATTGCTGTTGGGGGGCGATTCCCATCTGGTGTAATAATAATGTGTGGAAATACCGTCGGTATAGTAATAGTCCTTAACAGTCTCTACCTTCTGCAGGATAGGTATTCCCTGTCCCACAGTCTCATTGACGGTTACCGTATTTCCGCTGCCGATCTGCGTTTCCTCTACACCGTTGCGTACTACGGTCACTGCATAGTAGGCAGTTCCAGCACTTGCAGGATTATATGCACTTACAGCCGTGCCTGCAGACACCGGAGCGGCAGCGACATCGTTCGTATCTTTATCGACTACGAAACGAGGACAGTTCTGGTTATCGATATTACCATTTTCGCGCCCGTAGTACTCATCATCCCACCCGGTCAGCACACCGACCGTTTTTATGGGGGACAATCCTGCAACTGATTTGATAGGGCTGTTGGAGCGGTATATCCGATAGGATATTTTATTGAATGATGTCCTGACACCCCTCACCTGCTGTATGGTCATCGTGTTGAAAACTGCCGCTGCAACTTCAGGGATCTCGCTCCAGGTCAGGATGGTCTGCCCTTCGTAGTGCCTTGCGGTAAGCTGACTGACGGAGGTACCTGACTGGGGCGCGGATTGGGTAGTGATATTAACTGCGGCACATTGTGCGCTTTGATTGCCTGCCGCATCATATGCCGAGACACGATAGGCATACTGTGTGCCTGCAGTCAGTCCTGTGTCGCTGTATGAATTTGTCAAACTGGTGCCTATTTCTGTCCCGTTCCTGTATATTCGATATCCTGCCACCGCTTTATTGTCGGTAGATGCTGTCCAATTGAGAGTGACTGCTGTTTGTGATACTGCAGAACCGGTCAAGTTGGCCGGAACACTTGGTGCAGTGGCATCAATGTCGGGGGGAGTGCCTCCGCCGCCGGTGGTCCCATCCCAGCCGGCGAGCCTTGCCCAGAGATACCATGCGGCATAGGCTTTCATGTTGGCGTTAATGGGCTGGCTGTGAGCCGAGCTGCACCTGTACCAGTCCACATTCTCCGTATGGCTGTTCTGCCAGGCTGTTGCCCAGTTGCTTTCCTTGGACCCGTTTCCGTCCGAATCATAATAACATTCATCGTTGACTCCCTTATCAAGATAATAATTGCCGTTCGGGTCATAGCTTTCGATATCGGCAAAATCAAACAGGATCTTGTTGTTTGTACGGCAGTATCGGCGGATCTGCTCATTTCTGACATGAAGGTTGCCGTTTGTTCCCGTACCATCTGTATGGCCTGTCATATAGACGAATTTCACATTGGGATAATCCTTTTCCAGTTGACTCATATTGCTCAGGTAGCTGTTTATATCAGCCTCTTTGGCTGAGCTGACCTGTCCGCACCAGGACCACATGACAACATTGATATTCGTATGGGAGTTCAGATAATTGCGTGTGATGCTTGGCCAGTCTGAATTGCCCAGGTCGGTGCTGTATGTGTCGGCCAGATGAAGAGCACCGTTGCTGCCGCTGGAATTCCAGGCATAGGTGCCTCCCTTGAAGCCGACCAGTCCGGTCATACCATCTGCGACCTGGCTGCCGTGGGAGGTGTGGTTGTAATAGATATGAAGGTCGGACTTTGCCTTGTTGATCCACTCAACAGGTATGGCTTCCAGGTCGGCAAGCGTGGCATTGTTATGGTCTGCTATGATAGGGCCCGCAGAGCCGTCGGCACCATTTGCCGCTGTTATCGGGCATAATAATGCTATCATTATGCAGGCAGAAAGAAAAAATGAAATACCAGACTTGAGCTTTTTCACTTCAAAAACCTCCAGTTTCCTGTATTACATTAACATTTTCCAGTTCATATTGAAAAATGTTGAAAGTATTTGAATTATATGTATATCTGCAATATTAGTATAGCACAGAAATATTCGCAGAAACATTACAAGTGTATTAAAATGGAATAATTTCAAAAAAGTATGACAATTGCACTGTGGATTTGTGACAATTGCACTTAATAAGTGACCTTTGCACTTGCGTCAGAGTGGTATGCCGGCCCGGACCATAAAACCTTCCCGGTCTTCAAAGGAACCGAAGCTTATCGTCCCGTTTAATTCCCGGACACGTTCCTCCATGCCGGTAAGCCCTGTCCCCTTTTCGAAATTTATGCACCCTTTGCCGTTATCGACGATAAAAAGCTCGACTGAGCCGGCTTTCGACCTTATCGATATGGTTATCCGGCTTGCCTGCCCGTGTTTTATCGCATTGGTGACCGATTCCTGGCAGACCCTGAATATCGTGTTGATCACGTTTTCCCTGCATCCGTCCAGATCGTCCATCGCTGCCAGCTCCAGAGCGATACCGGATTCGGACAGCCTGGCGGCAAGAGTGGCCAGCCTTTCCAAAAGCTTCGTGCGGCACGTTCCTTCCGGTCCTGCCGCAGACAATCGATTCGCAGCCTCGGCATTTTCCGGGCCCGCTTCATTGCCTCTGGCGGATGAGACTTCGTCCAGGCTGCTGCATATCTCGGAAACCGCCTGATTGATCCTGCGCATGGCGGAGGGAATGTCATTGCCCAGCAGCTTGTTGCTTTCCATGGTATTCAGAGCAAGTATGAGCGAATGACCGATAACATCATGGATCTCCTTTGCGAGCCGGTTCCGCTCACTCAGGACAGCCAGCTTTTTTGTATCCTCTGCCAGCATTTTGATGCTTTCATTCATTTCCTGCAGGTATTGGTTTTTTTCAGAGAGGCTGTTTATCGCGGAAAAGATTTTCGTATTGTCATGGATGATGATTATGGTCTTGCCTGAAGAGAACAGCCCGGATCTGACAGGCTTTGCAGAGACCGAAAGGTACCTTGTACCGTCCGCCTGCGTAATCTCCATATCTGTTTTGCTGCCCTTCCACCTCGCCGGTTTGTGCTGCAGCGATCCATTATGAAGTCTGCCGAGGATCTCCTTAAGTGTTTTTTCATCAAGCATATCGCAGGCTTTGTTTTTATAACGAACCTTTCCCTTTTTATTGATGATCAGGATCGCATCGGTATACATTTCCACGCTGCGGCTGCTTCCATGTGATATGGTATCGAACATGCCGTATTTGAGCGCACCGATGAAATATACGGCGAAGCCGGTCAGTATCAGGAGCGGGAAAATGTCGACAGGGATACTGACGATCTTCAGCAGCGAAAGGTGAAGGAACATTATGCTGACAAGGGCAATAATCGATGACACTATCCTGTAAGCCTGGTTGTCCAGCCTTCCTACCCGGTATTTCATTATGCAGATCATACCGGCTGTCTGGATGGCATAGCCCGCTGCCATGCATATAAAATAGAGGATCCCGAAAAAGGTTTCGGTATCCGTCATTTTTCTTATAAATAGGTGATGCAGAGGATCAGTGACGATGAGTATCGAACCTGCCGCAATATAGATGATGACCAGTGCCAATGAAATAAGCTTCCGGACGGGATCGAAAAAATGGCGGATATAAAGAATGAAAAGGACGTCGAAAAAGAGCTTGACGATATATGTCGCTGCGATACAAAACTTTCGTATGCTAAAGTCGGGAGAAATCATCGAAGCAAAATTGAATGCGAACAACAGGATCAGCAGAGCGTGCATTAAGCAATAGCAATACATCACCCTTGTCCGCTTGGAATTGATGAAAATATAGACAAGGAAGCCGGTCATCACAGTTATAAAAAAAAGGTTGATCCCCGATTCGATTTGCAGCCGGAGTACCGAAGTTATTTCCATATCGCCGGCTCCTGTCAGATCAGATTGTTCCTCAGTGCATACATCACCAGCTGGGCTCTGTTTTCAACACCGGTCATTTCGATGATCCTGGTGATCCTGTTTTTGACCGTCCCTTCCGCAAAGCACATGATCGCGGCTATTTCGCTGTTTGACTTTCCCTCGCTGATAAGCCTTATCATTTGGAGGTCGTCTTCCTTTATGAATTGGTTCTGCTTGGGTTCCTTATCTGCTCTGCCTCCGCTGAGCATGGAACGCAGGATCTGGGGACTGGATACCATATACCCCCAGTGTACGCACCGGATCAGCGCCGTCAGTTTATCCGGCGGCGTATCCTTGAGCAGATAGCCGTCAGCGCCTGAAGCAAAGCAATCGGCAATACACTTGTCGTCCTCCAGCGATGTGAGTATGATGACCTTTGTTTCCGGATAGCTTTCCTTTATCTGCCTTGTTGCTGCTATGCCGTCCATGACCGGCATCCTGATGTCCATCAGCACGACGTCGGGCTTTTGCCCGCCGCAAAGCGTCACCGCCTGCGAGCCGTCATAGGCAACTCCCACGACCTCGGTTTCACTGTCCATTTCCAGCATCATGCGCAGACTTTCAGATAAAAGCGCATGATCATCAGCTATCAATATCCGCATATTCCTGCCTCACCCCGCAAATGTATATTCAGACCGCGCTGTGGAGCGCCTTGACGGTGTTCCTTATCTTGCTGATGGTTTCCCTCGTTATATTTATCATCCTGTCGTTTTCCGCTTCGAACACGGCAACATGTTCCGCTGTACTTCCGGCTGCGTATTTTTCCATGGCCCTGATGCTTTCCTTCAATTGCTCCAGATACTCAGCCGCGATCGCGTTGACAAGGCCCATGATCCTTTCCCGCTCTGTTTCGGCACCCAGCCTGTTGACGACTTCGGCATATCTGCGCTGAGCATCTAGAGCCTCCTTGAGCTGCCTGTTCTGGCGGCCGAGCTGCTCATGCAGTTTTTTGTATTCTGTGATGTCATTGAAAACGAAAATGCGTCCGAAGTACCTTTTGTTTCTGATGACCGGGCACATTTTCCAGGAGTATATCGAATCATTATCAGGAAAAGGCTTGATCTCGCCCTCGTAAAGGCTCGATGAATTTTCGTTCAGACAGCTTTCCCTGAAGTTCTCCGGGAGGATCCCGGAGCTGTTGATCTGTTCATCTATACTCTGCAGGAAATCCTTTATATTGCTGCGCTCATAAGTGATATTTATATAGCAGGGCTTGTCGTTCCTGTCGTAGATGACGGTGGTCTCATTCACGTTTTCGAAAATATCCCGTATGATATGTCTTCCTCTGGACAGGGCCCACCAAAGGTGCATAACGGCAGTGGTACTTGCCGCTATGACACAGATACCGGTCATATAGTACCAGAACATGGTCGTATTCACTAATCCACCATATGTGTTCTGCATTATCGATCCTCTCAGGCAAAGGTATTATAAACCATTTTTTTATTACCATTGTATCATTGTCTGCATCATCCCTGCAACAAGTACATCCATGCTTCATAGTATACATAAGATGAATGACCCATACCCCATTTTACAGACACATTAAACATAAAGTATAATAAAAAAGAAAGGTGTTCTGGAAGTCGGATGCTTTATAACAATTTTTTTGCTTCGAATA
>CAZQUQ010000168.1:1296-6148 GCA_964596445.1 uncultured Oscillospiraceae bacterium | reverse complement strand
ATCTGCAGGAGATAAATCTGCAGAATATATCCAACTCAAACAAGACAACTGTAATAGCATACCTGCTTTATCTGCAGAAGAAGGGCAGAGCGACATCAACGATATCCAGAAATCTGGCTTCGATCAGATCCTTTTATCAGTACATATCAAAAAACAAGCTGATAGATCATGACCCGACAGCCGAACTGGAGTCGCCAAAGGTCGAGAAAAAGCTGCCGCAGATACTCTCTCCCGAGGAAGTTGAACTGTTGCTGGAACAACCGCAGTGCGTAGATCTGAAAGGCTATCGTGACAAGGCCATGCTGGAACTGCTGTATGCTACGGGCATCAGAGTATCTGAGCTTATCCAGCTCGATATACAGGACGTAAATATAGAACTGGCATACATCAGATGCAACAAGGGCACAAAGGAAAGGATGATACCGATCGGATCCATGGCTATAGGAGCTCTGAAGGAGTACCTGAACAAGTCGAGACCGCTGTTGATACAGAAAGAGGATGAAAGGGCCCTGTTTGTAAACATCAATGGGAGCAGGCTCACAAGGCAGGGCTTCTGGAAAATAATCAAGCAGTATAAGAACCAGGCACAGATTAACAAGGATATCACGCCTCATACACTGCGACATTCATTTGCTGCGCACCTGCTGGAAAACGGAGCCGATCTGCGGTCGATACAGGAGATGCTGGGGCATTCGGATATTTCCTCGACTCAGATATACGCTCAGATAGCGAAGAACAGGATCAAGGAAATATATAAAAAGACTCATCCGCGGGCGTAAAACAATATAATTGTACCCATGATATTTGGATATGGACAAATCGATCATACCTGCTTTATTGCAGGTTTTTTTGTTTCATCGGATCAATATACAGGCTCGATTTGTGGTACAATTTGTTATAGAGATATTTGCAGATATATACATCGGCCTTTTTTTTAAAGGACTGAAAGGATAAGATATGAAAAGAGTCATAATCATCGTGATGGACAGCGTCGGGATGGGCGAGCTCCCCGATGCAGATAAGTATGGAGATCAGGGCAGCAATACATTGGGGAATATCGCAAGGGCTGTCGCAGGATTCTCGCTTCCGAATCTTCAAAAGCTGGGGCTTGGCAATATCGAAGGCATGGCAGGATATATGCCTGCCTCAAGCCCGATGGGATGTTTCGGCAAAATGGCTGAACGTTCTGCGGGAAAGGATACCACCACCGGTCACTGGGAACTGGCCGGTATCACGCTCAATAAGCCGTTCCCGCTGTATCCGCATGGATTTCCGCAGGAGGTTGTAGCGCGGTTTGAGAAAGCTAGCGGAGTATAGAGTTTAGGCAACAATCCTGCTGCCGGAACTGTGATCCTAAGCGAGTTAGGACAACAGCATGTCACGACAGGCTATCCTATTATATATACTTCGGCGGACAGTGTTTTTCAGATAGCCGCACATGAAGAAGTCATCCCGTTGGATCGGCTGTATGAGATATGCATGACAGCAAGGGAGATCCTGACCGGCGAGCATGCTGTGGGAAGAGTTATAGCTAGACCGTTTGTCGGAAGTGACGGAAACTTTACAAGGACTTCCAACAGACGAGATTTTTCGCTGGAACCGCCGGGAAAGACATTGCTGGATCATGTGAAGGAAGCAGGAATGGAAGTAAAAGCGGTGGGCAAGATAGAAGACATCTATGCCGGAAGAGGCATCACCGAAGCCGTACATATAAGCGGCAACATGGATGGTGTCGATAAAACACTGGAGTTTATGCAGCGCAGATTTGACGGGCTGATATTCACCAATCTGGTGGACTTCGATATGCATTTCGGACACAGGAACGATCCGGAAGGATACGCCCGGGCACTCAAGGAATTCGACGACAGACTGCCAGAGATACTGCATGAACTTGATGAACAGGACATACTCTTTATAACTGCGGATCATGGCTGTGACCCGACCACCGGGAGCACAGATCATTCGAGGGAGTATGTACCGCTGCTGGCATATGGAAAGAGGATAGGAAGCGGCAAAAATCTCGGGATCCGCAGTACATTTTCAGACCTGGCGCAGACTGCTGCAGAGATACTGGGGGTTGCGGGAGATTTTGATGCAGTGAGCTTTTACAATGAGATCAGATGATATCAAGAGGTAGTTTTATGAGGATCGTGGATATAATAGAGAAAAAGCGCGATGGACGGGAACTCTCATCTGAAGAGATCAACTTTTTCATAAACGGGTTTTGCAGCGGAAGCATATTCGAGTATCAGGCCGCTGCACTGATAATGGCGATTTTTATAAGAGGTCTGAATTCGAGGGAGACGGCCGATCTGACGTCGGCTATGACAAGGTCGGGAGACAGGATAGACCTGTCTGAGATCCCCGGAATAAAAGTCGACAAGCACAGCACAGGAGGCGTCGGCGACAAGACAACGCTTGTGGTCGGGCCCATCGCAGCCGCCTGCGGCGTACCTGTAGCAAAAATGTCGGGCAGAGGGCTCGGACATACCGGAGGCACCATCGACAAGCTCGAGTCGATCAAAGGCTTCAGGACTTCTCTTTCACGTGAGGAGTTCATAAGCAATGTCAAGGAGATCGGCATAGCTATTTCAGGACAGACAGGAAACCTCGCTCCTGCCGATAAGAAGCTGTATGCGCTCAGAGATGTAACCGCGACCGTCAGCAGCATCCCCCTGATAGCCAGCAGTGTGATGAGCAAGAAGCTGGCTTCAGGTGCCAACAGGATCGTACTTGATGTCAAGACCGGCAGCGGCGCATTTATGAAATCCCTTGACGATTCCATCGATCTGGCAAGAGAGATGATTTCTATAGGAGAACGGATGGGTAAGAAGACTGTTGCGCTGATCACAGATATGGATACACCTTTGGGGAACTGCATCGGCAATGCTCTGGAAGTAAGGGAGGCAATAGAGGTGCTTCAGGGCAGAGGTCCCGAGGATCTGAGGACAGTATGCAGTGAAATCGCATCCAGGATGCTTGAGCTTGGCGGAAAGGGCGGTATATCCGAATGCAGGGCGCTTGTGGAAAAATGCATAAGGGATGGAAGTGCGCTGAAAAAGTTCGGTGAGCTGGCCGAAAAACAAGGCGCTTTGTATGCTCCATGGGAGGAAAAAGCGATGGAGCGGGCTCCGATAAGGCAAATGGTAAAAGCGCCATTTGACGGTTATATATCCGCCATGAGATCCGAGCTTGTCGGAAAGGCATCCATGGTGCTCGGAGCCGGCAGAACGGCAAAGGACAGTCCGATAGATCACAGTGCGGGGATTGTGCTCTTAAAGAAAACATCCGACCATATAATAAAGGGAGAAGTCATAGCAGAACTTCATACATCATCGGATGAACTGCTGGAAGAGGCGGAGGGGCTGCTCCTCGAGTCGCTTGAAATATCTTCGGAAGAACCCGAACGCAGGCCGCTGATCATGGCATATGCGGACGGCAATACTGTCACCAAATACTGATCTTTTTGGATATCATTGGCTGGTTCACAGAATATACGGCCCCGGTGCGGCATAACTTTATATTAAGTAAGAAGTATGCTTGCAAGGGGTGTTTTTGTATGCTGAGGAAAGCCTTGTCGACAAGTCTATTGGTCATCATGCTTGTAATGACTGTAATGGTCACACCGGTAAACGGTGTTATAGAGAATGTCACTGAATATGATGCCGCAGAGGTCATGAAGATAATGACGAATACTTCGCTGACAGATCTGAAGGCCAAAAGTGCGATATTGATCGATGCCAATACCGGAACTGTCCTATTGGAGAAGAACAGCCATGAGAAGCTTCCGATAGCCAGTGTGACCAAGATCATGACCATGCTGCTGATCATGGAAGCAATAGATTCAGGTGTCGTCGATTACGACACTAAGGTGACAGTAAGCGAGTATTCGTGGAGCTTCGGAGGTTCACAGGTATGGCTGGAGCCGGGAGAGGTATTCACTGTCGACGAACTGCTGAAGGCGGTGGCGATCCACTCTGCAAACGACGCTTCCGTAGCGCTTGCCGAGGCTATTGCCGGAAGCGAGGAAGCATTCGTGGTCATGATGAACCAGAAAGCAAGGGAACTGAACATGAACGACACCAATTTTCTGGATTGCTCCGGATTAACCGATGTAGGACATTACAGCAGTGCATATGATATCGCCGTTATGTCGAGGGAATTGCTTCTCAAACACCCGGAAATAACCAAATACACATCCACGTGGCAGGCAAAATTCAGAGAAAACGTCCCCGGAAAGGATTATGTTTCGCTTGACAACACAAATAAGCTCGTGAGGCATTACACAGGTACCGTAGGCCTTAAAACAGGTTATACGGGCGCTGCCGGACATTGCCTTTCCGCGGCTGTTGTCAGAAACGGCCAGCAGTTGATTTCAGTAGTATTGGGAGAGCCCGATTCAAACACAAGGTTTGCAGAAAGCAGGAAACTGCTGGATTACGGATTTGCCAATTTTGAGACGGTAACAGTGGACACGATGGGCGAAGCAGTCGGTAAGATCGAGGTAAAAAGGGGTATGCAGCCTGTGACCGATGCCATATTCAAGGAAGATGTGAAGATTCTGATGAAAAAAGGAGAAAAGGGTAAGATCGAACGGGTCATCAGGCTGAATGATGATATCAAAGCACCGGTTAAATCAGGGCAGAAAATAGGAGAAGTTATATACACGCTGTCAGGCAATGAAGTGGGAAAAGCGGATATCGTTGCGGCAGGTGATGTGCAGAGGGCATCGTTCCTCAGGGTCATGTTCAGGCTCATCCAGGAATGGTTCTGTCTTGGAAGGGCAGTATGATGACACCGCTTATTGTGATAAACTGAAGCGAACAGGTTAATCCAACAGATGCATTGTATT
>CAZQUQ010000168.1:0-1196 GCA_964596445.1 uncultured Oscillospiraceae bacterium | reverse complement strand
GTAAGCTTTGCAGGTCCGCTGTCAAATCTTCTGCTGGCATTCATATTTTCGTTTCCTATGGCTCTGATCGCAGCGGAAAGCGGACTGCCGCGGGACGTGATATACGACAGCAGATATTTTCTTTTCGGTGCGGATCTTACATTTAAAACGGTGCTGTTCAATATAAGCAGGTTTTTCTATATGATCAACATCGGGCTTGCGATATTCAATATACTGCCCATACCGCCCCTTGACGGTTCAAAGATCCTTACAGCCGTTCTCCCGGCCAAAACATATTTCGGGATCATGCGGTACGAGAGATACATCGGTCTGGTGTTTCTTGCGCTGATGGTACTTCGGCCCGGCATATTATCCAGTATAATGCTGCCGTTCAGAAACGCTGTGGAATGGCTGTTCGGCATGGTGGGATCACTGCTGATCTAACACCTTATTTTAGCTTGACACCTGTTGTCACTAAAATTACAATATGAGTAATGAAATGGCATAGACAGCTTCTGCTTCTGAAGGAGGCTGACGAATTACAATGGATTCGGAAAGCGGAGGGCAAATGGGAAAAGGAACAATGCTTAGCGGCATGAGGCCGACAGGTGCTCTGCACCTTGGGAATTATTTCGGAGCGCTTGAAAACTGGGTGAGGCTCCAGAACGAGTACGACTGTTATTTTTTTGTTGCGGACTGGCACGCATTGACGACCGGTTACGAAGACACGTCTGACATAAAATCGAATATCAGCGGCATGGTGATTGATTGGTTAAGCGCCGGTCTGGATCCGGAGAAATGTACGATTTTTCTCCAGTCGTCGGTTAAGGAGCATGCCGAACTGCATCTGCTTTTCTCCATGACAACGCCTCTTTCATGGCTTTACAGATGTCCTACATATAAGGATCAGCTGACGCAGCTTAAGGAAAAGAATATTACGACATATGGATTTTTAGGATATCCATGCCTTCAGGCCGCGGACATACTCATGTACAAGGCTCAGGCCGTCCCTGTCGGAGAGGATCAGGTACCTCATGTGGAATTGACCAGGGAGATGGCCAGACGTTTCAACTTTCTGTTCGGTGAAGTATTTCCCGAGCCGGAAGCCAGGCTGACGAAGGCGAAGGTCCTGCCCGGCACGGATGGAAGGAAGATGAGTAAAAGTTATAATAATACCATCGCTCTGTCGGATGACCCGGAAACAGTACGAAAAAAAG
>CAZQUQ010000167.1:0-6208 GCA_964596445.1 uncultured Oscillospiraceae bacterium | reverse complement strand
TGTCAAGCATTACAGGTCCGACTATACACTTCCACCTGTACTTCAGATTTTCATAGAAAAACGCATAGATCTCCTGTATATCAAGGCTGTCCTTCAGATGGGATTCACATTTTCCAAGCCTCCCTTTTTTGCCGAACATCATCACAAAGATGAAGCCTGTAGCATTCTTTATATCAAAGAACTCTTTCTTGTACATTGCAATGTCTTTTTCCCCGATCTGGTTGAAGAGAAGCGAATATATGAAGCTATGCTCCACGGCGGTCAGCATTTTCTCGATCCTCTCTTTTGCCTGGAGCTCCCAGCAGTATTTTCTTCTTTCATCGTCGAGCTGGGCTGTAATCCTTTGCAGCGTATCTACAAGCCTTTCCTTCTTTACCGGCTTTATCAGGTATTCACTGACCCCCAGTTCAACAGCCTGCTTCGCATATTCAAAGAACTCAAAGACAGAAACGATCACAATTTTTACATCACTGTGTACCTTTTTTATCTCTTTGACGGCATCAAGGCCGTTTATACCTGGCATCCTGATATCGGTCAATATGATGTCCGGCTTTACGGTCAGTGTTTTTTCTATCGCCTCTCTTCCGGATCTTGCCGTCTCGATTATCCTTATGCTGCTGAACTCTTTTTCCACGATATGGCGTACTGATTCTATCATTATCTGTTCGTCATCACATACCATAAGGCTGTACACAGAAATCACCGTCCTCCTTGTCCATCTGCTCTGCCGGCAGTACCGACCGATCCGCCTGTGCCGGCTGCAGGCTCCATGGTATCTTCAAAGTCACCGTTGTTCCCTTGTGCGGCGCACTTACGATTTCGATCACATCCTCACAGTTGAAAAACAGTCTCAGCCTCTGTACAACATTATATATTCCGATCCCTGTCATATGACCGGATATCTCGCTGTCGAACCTCTGACATTTGAGTATCTTTTGTCTTGTTTCTTCATCCATCCCGGCTCCGTTGTCACGAACGCCGATCCTGACCGTACCGCCGCTTTTTTCAAGCGAGATGTTGATCACGCCGCCCCTTTCCATGTTCCCGATCCCGTGGATCGTGGCATTCTCCACCAGCGGCTGGATGATCAGAGGAGGGACATCGATATCGAGCAAGCTTTCGTCTATGTCGTACTCAAATCTCATGATGTCTCCGAACCGTACGAAAAACAGGTTCTCATATGCTCTTATCGTATCTATCTCGTCCTTGATCCTGACCTTCCTGTCAAGGCTTTTGACATTGTATCTGAATATCATTGCCATGTTGTCAAGAAATGTCGAAGTCCTGTCGGCTCCTTCCATCATTGCAAGCTGGACTCCCGCATTGAGCGTGTTGAACAGGAAATGCGGATTTATCTGCATCTGCAGCGCTTTCATCTCCGCGTCTGCCAACAGCGACTGCATCCTCAGGTTCTCGATCTGCTGCTCCAGAAGCTGCGATTCCGTATCAGCCTTGTTGTGCAGCTCTTTTATGTAATTCCTTATGCTGTGCTTCATTGCATTAAATGCGTTTGCCATTATGCTGAGCTCATCCTGCGAGTAAACTTCGACATCCTCTGCGTCAAAATTTCCCTTGGACATTTCTTCAGCCGAATGTGCAAGCTTTATTATCGGTTTGGTCATATTAAAGGTCAGATATGAGATCACAAGCATATTGAGCAATATTACGGAAATTATAAGGACCATATTCACAGTCCGCAGCTTGTTGAGATGCTCCGCCATGTCGAGATACTGAGTCATGTTGTTATTTAGTATGTTAAGGTTCAGGCGGTCGGCATATGTCCTGATGTATCCGGTTATCCGGTTTGCTTCGGCATACCTGGCGATATACTCATCCGCATTATCCATCCTCTTGGCTTCTACAGCCGCTACCGTCTCATTGAGATACGTGTTGACCATGCATCCTATATCTTTATATATCACATCAATCTGATTGTATATTCCATGCAGGTCGTAAAACATGCTCTGCACCTTTTCGCTGAGGATCTCCTTGTATCTGTAGTAATTGAGCAGGCTTTCCGAATCGGAGGTAACAAGGTAGCTGGTCAGATTTGTATTTACGTTGCCCATATCACTGAGAAATTTTTCTATTTCAACATTTGTGGCAAACATGCCATCCATTTTTTCGATTATGTTGCTCGATAATCCAAGAATGAAAATGCTTGTTGCGCTGGTCAGGATCATCGTCAATATAAAAACTGCAATAAGTCGGGTTCTTATACTGTTGAACACTCCATTCCAAAGCTTGGTCATACGATGTTTACCTCATGAATTGATTGGCTTCTCCCCGTTCCATCTGATCGATGTTGATAGCCGTAAATATATCTGTATCAATGTTTATATAGCTTGGCTGAAAGGAATCTCCAACACTTTCGCACAGCACTTCCACGCTCTTGTACCCTGCATTGTATCCATTCCTGTCCAGGACTCCGTATATGATCCCTTTTCTGATATAGTGCCTTATCTCATCAGTGATGCCGGTACCGACAATGACGACTTCACCAACCATATTACGCTCAACGATCACTCGCGCAGCTGCTGCCGTATCCTTGGCATTCGTACAGAATATCACATCGACTTCGGGATGCTGAGTCAATATGTCTCTCGTCAGATCCTCCGCTCCCAGCAGATCACTGTCTTTGTACAATGTACATAACAGGTCTATCTTTTTTTCACTTTCGATTACACTTGTTATGCCGCTCATCAATATATCACTCTGCGTGATCACTGTCTTGTCCGTACCATTTCGGCCTGCATCCGACAGGATCACAGCAAGACCGATCGGAGGATTCTTGTCCGAAGCCTGGGAAATAAGCTTTGCTGCCTTTGCTCCATAACTGTAGAAATTGTTTCCTACGTATGAAAGCCTGCTGTTATCTACCGATTCCACCATTCCGACTACAATATGGATCCCCGACTCGGCAGCATTTTTTATCGCTTCAGAATACGCGGTCGAGTTCTGCCCGTTTACTATAATGCCGTCGACCTTTGATTTGTTGGCGATATTAATATACTCCACGATTTTGTCAACGCCGTCCGGGTCGGTTATCGGATTGTACTCTATCGCTGCGTTATGCACCTTTCCCGCTTCGAAGACACCTTCTTTGAAGTTCTGCCAGTACTCGTCGTCTCCGGAGTTGATTATCAGCGAGAAATGATACTTCGGATTCTGTCCGAATACGTTTACTGTATTTTCGCTATATACATTGTTGATCATGTTGAAGTAGTACGCAGCTGTTGTCGCAGATGCAATAACAATTACAGTCAGAAAAATCAATGATATTTTATAAAGCCATTTCATTTCAACGCCCTCTTTGACCAGGGTCAGAAATCCTATCATATCTCCTTTAATTATACCATAATATGGTTTAGAAAATAATAATTTGTGTTAACTGAGAAGGGATCGTCGATAATCAGAACCGGCCTGATTACAAAGCGATCCCTTTTATATTACTGCTGCAGCCTAGCCAAGCCTGGACTTAGATTTCGAATACATGTCGAATGCTACGGCCAGCAAAACCACCATACCCTTTGCAACAGACTGTAAAAAGACATCCAGACCGATAATGGACATGCCGTTGTTCATGACGCCCATAATAAAAGCGCCGACAACAGCTCCCCATATCGTTCCTACGCCGCCATACGCGGAAGCGCCGCCAATGAAGCACGCACCAATGGCGTCGAGCTCAAAGTTCGCCCCTACATTGGGGTATGAAGCCATGGATCTTCCGGCGGTAACTATGGCTGCGACACCTGCCAGAAGTCCCATGTTCGCGTACACGAGGAACAGCATTCTCTTTGTGTTGACGCCGGATAGCTCCGCTGCCTTGATATTTCCGCCCATGGCATAGATATGCCGTCCCGTAATGGTCTTGGTAGCGATAAATGTATAGACTGCAAACAAGACAGCGATCAGGATCAGCATTATGGGCAGGCCATCGTCCATCGCCAGCCAATAGGAAAACAGGTTGATGACGATAAAAAACGAAACGGCCTTTACGATTACAGAACGTAAAGAAGGCACTTCATATCCGCGCATTTTTTTGCTTTTCCTGTTCAAAAATATAACCAGCACATATATGACCGACAGTGCCAGTCCTGTGACGAGCATCGTCACATTCAGGCAGTCAGGCTTGTTCTGCAGCTGCAGCAGATCGCCGATATGCAAGAAATCCGGGACCGTATTTGGAGCGATATCAGGGACCGAACCGGTCCCGATGGTGACATACAGGCCGGAGAGCGGCAATGTATGCCCATCCAGTATCAGATTGTTTATACCGCGGAAAACAAGCATGCCTGACAGTGTCGCAATAAAAGGAGGCACCTTGACAAATGCAATCCAGAAGCCTTGCCAGATACCGGCCAAAAGACCTGTCATAAGACTGATCAATATAGCCAGCCCGGACGGCAGACCAAGAGTCGTAGCCATCAACCCTGACATTGCACTTACCAGAGCCACCAGAGAACCCACCGAAAGGTCGATGTGGCCGCCCGACAGTATACAAAACATCATCCCTATGGCAAGTATCAGCACATAGGCATTCTGCCTCACCAGCGCCGACACGTTCCTCGGCCAGATGATCGTGCCTCCGGTCACGAAACCGAAAAATATCATAATAGCGATCAGAGCAAAGATCATCCCATATTGCCGCATATTACGATTCAAAAACTCTTTAATGTTGCTCATATGCATTATTCCCCCTATCGTCCCGCCGAGCTTCTTATTATCGTGGACATGATATCTTCCTGGCTCGCCTCGCTGGTCTGCATTTCTCCAACGACACGCCCTTCGTTGATAATGTATAATCGGTCGGTGATCCCCAATATCTCAGGCAGTTCCGAAGAAATCATAATAACGCATTTTCCTGCCTCGGCCAACTGAATGATGATTTTGTAGATCTCATATTTGGCGCCGACATCGATGCCCCTTGTTGGTTCGTCAAGTATCAGCACATCAGGCGAGGCGAATATCCATTTACAGAGCACGACCTTCTGCTGGTTTCCTCCCGAAAGATTGCCCACTTTTTGAAATATGCCTGATGATTTGATGTTGAACCGTGCTCTGTAGTCCTTCCCTATTTTGATTTCCTCATCTTCGTTTATCACAAAGCCGTTTGTTATCGCCTTAAGATTAGCCAGTGTTATATTTTTCTTAATGTCCTGTATGTGCACAAGCCCAGCCGTTTTTCTGTCTTCGGTGACATAGGCTATGCCGTTGGCTATTGCCTGAGCGACATTATGCAGTGTTAATTCCTTCCCATCCTTGATGAGAGTCCCGCTTATCTTTGTGCTGTATGCCCTGCCGAATACACTCATTGCAAGTTCAGTCCGGCCTGCACCCATAAGACCGGCAAGTCCTACTATCTCTCCCTATCTGAAGTACATGCTGACATTGTTTATAATGACTCTTTCTTCATTAAGGGGATCATGCACGACCCAGTTCCTTATTTCGAAGCCTGTCTCCCCAATTTTCGCAGAATGCTTCGGGAAGCGGTCCGAAAGCTCGCGGCCTACCATTCCTGTAATAATCCGGCTTTCACTGACATGTATGGTATTGTCCAGTGTCTCGATCGTCTTTCCGTCACGCAGGACAGTTATATTGTCGGCGATCTTTATGACCTCATGGAGCTTGTGTGAAATCATTATGCATGTCAGGCCGTGCTCTTTGTTGAGCGTCTGCAAAAGCTCGAGCAGATGGTCGGAATCTTCATCGTTGAGGGCAGCTGTCGGTTCATCCAATATGAGGAGTTCACAATTCTTCGAAAGCGCTTTTGCTATCTCAACAAGCTGTTGTTTTCCGACACCTATGTTCTTAACCAGTGTGGTGTGCTTTTCATTAAGGCCGACCTTTTTCATCAGAGCCATGGCTTCCTTATTCGTTTCATCCCACTTAATGATGCCGTTTCTGGCTCTTTCATTTCCCAGAAAAATATTCTCGGCGATGGTCATGAATGGGCTGAGCGCCAATTCCTGGTGGATTATGGCGATCCCTGCCGCTTCGCTGTCGCGTATGTTTCTGAATCTGCACTCCGTTCCTTTGAGTATTATGTCGCCGGAATAAGAGCCATATGGATATATACCGCCCAGAATATTCATCAGCGTAGACTTACCCGCCCCGTTTTCTCCGACAAGGGCATGTATCTCACCTTTTTTGACATGAAATGTAACATTGCTCAGAGCGGTGACGCCAGGGAATTCCTTGGTGATGT
>CAZQUQ010000166.1:0-6217 GCA_964596445.1 uncultured Oscillospiraceae bacterium | reverse complement strand
GAGGTGTTATGTCATGAGAAAGAAAACTGCAGCCGTAAAATACATGCATATCGCAACAAAAAAGCCTCTTTTGTTTTATAGCTTTCTGGCACTTGGCATAACTATTTTTCTGTATCTGGCAATGACAACGCGCATCGAAACGACAGACGGCAGCAAAACATTGCTTTGGATGATCTTCGTCAAGGCAGGGCGCGGATTATGAATGCGGAAAAGGGTAAAAAACTGGGGTACTTTGCTGCGATACGTTTTTTGTCACCTTACATAAAAAAGCATAAAAAGAACTTCATAATGTTCTATTTCGGCTGGTTTTTCGATATGCTGCTGGGTATAGTCATGCCCATTTTATTCGGCATAATGATCGATGAGATCGTATACCACCAGAACCTCAGCTCTTTCCTGCGCATCAGCCTGGTCTATGTCATCATGTCAGTGTTTTCCTGCATGCTATATTTCCTTATTTACGCCCAGCATCAGTATCTCATGAACATGTACGTTTACGATATCCAGCAGGATGTGTTCAGACATCTGCAAAAATGTGACGCTGTGACGATGTCGGACGCAAAAACAGGAGATATTATCGCTATTATACAGAACTATTCCCGTGAATGCATGCATTTCGTCATACGCAATATCATCCATATTTCGAATGGCTGCATCAATCTGCTCCTGCTCACAGTATATATTTTCATTATCAGTCCGTGGGTCGGGCTCCTGATGCTGGCGGCTGTTCTGGCCTCAGTCATCACAAGTGCTGTTTTCGGAAAGAAAATCAGGTCGTATTCAAACACATCGCGTGAGATCTATGGCGGCTACATCAGCTATATCTACGAGGTATTCACTGCCATCCGTGATATTCGTCTGCTGGGAGCTGTCAAAATGGTGAATCATAAAGTAGTGTCGTTCCACAAAAAGATGTTTCGCGCTAATATTCGGTCAGGTTTATCTGCAATAAGTGCCCAAAGCATTATTGATGGTGTGAATTTAGTCATCAGGCTTGCCATTTTCACGCTGGCAGCTTTCCTGGTCGGCAGCGGCGATATGACGATCGGAATGCTGACCATTGTTATTACTTATTTCGCTGCTCTAACATGGCAGGTCAACAATGTCAGCAACTCTTATCTGGACGCACAAAATCGCGTCGGATATATCCAGCGGATACATGATTTTTTAGAAAAACCGACAGAAGAATCCTGGCCAGGGAAAAAAGAATTGGACATCTCTAAAGGGGAAATCCGCTTTATGAATGTGTCCTTTGCATATCCTGGAGGCAAGGAGGTGCTGTCCGATCTTTCATTGAATATCGCTCCGGGCGAGAGATTCGCATTATGCGGCAAAAGCGGCTGCGGAAAGACAACACTTGGATACTTGCTTATCGGGTTCTATGCACCTCAGAGCGGCGATATTCTCATAGATGATCAGCGGCTTAACGAATGCAGTCTCAGGTCTATCCGCCGAAATATCGGTATAGTAAGCCAGGATGTACTCCTTTTTGAAGGCAGTATAAGAGATAACATGCTGCTTGGCAAGCCTAACGCCGATGACGGTGAAATAATCTCAGCACTCCGCCGTGCAGGCATCTGGGATCATATATGTACGCTTCCCGATGGCCTCGACACAGTTATCGGCCCGCATGGTACCGGCTTGTCCGGCGGGCAGAAGCAAAGACTTTCCATCGCAAGGATCTATCTGAAAGACCCGAAGATCATCATTTTCGACGAAGCAACCAGTTCGCTCGACAGTGAGACAGAGCAGCAGATCCATGAAGCCTGGGAAGACGTTCTCAAAAACCGCACATCAATTATCATTGCACACCGCCAAAGCTCTGTGATGCTCTGTGACCGTGCGGCGGTTATGGAAAACGGCGTCATTGCCGACATTGGAACACCTAAAGTTATGGAACGCCTGAGCGAGCATTTCAGGAATGTGTTTGCGGTGGAAGGAGTGGATGATATTGTGGAGTAAACAGCGTTACAGGTTAACTGTACTGAAGACATTGAGCCCATTGGCCTCAGGTGCCAAACGCTTCTTATTGCTGAATCTGTTAATCAGTCTTTTTCTCATGGGGCTGGGATTCATTAAGCCACTGTTCTACAAAATATTCATCAATGATGTTATCCTCGGCCGCAGGCCATCACTCATGCTGCTTGTCGCCGGCGGATATCTTGCCGTGTTTGCACTTAACCTGATATGTGTTTATGCCAAGAACTTCTGCAATAACATCATAGTGAACCGATTGACATTCAGGGTCAGAATGAAAATGCTGCAGGGATTTTTCAGTGAAGACTTTTGCAGCTATGAAACGCAAAGCGTCGGAGACATGAAAATGCGGCTTGATGACGACACCTCATGTATCAGCGCATTTGCCGGTGCACAGTCGGTGGACTATCTGATTGCCCTTGTAACCATACCGATCGCATTAGTGCTGATGTTTGCCATTGAATGGCGCATGACTTTATTCTCCTGCTTTTCGATTCCGCTCACATTGCTGCTGGATCATCTTGTGGCCAGGCAGGAAGCGGTGGTATTGGATAAACAGCGGGAGAATGATCAGAAAATGTCGACCTGGCTGCACATGTCCATACAGGGATGGCGTGAAATAAAGGCGCTGAACCTTCAAAAGCACGAAGAGCGGCAGTTTGCATCATATATCCATAAGTATGCCGTTTTCTTCGGAACCTGGATAAATTACTGGGTCCTAAGAGTGCTTGTCCTGCCAAAAATAAAGACTGAGTTCGTCATGCAGTTTTCTCTGTACTTTATCGGTGGTTTGCTGATAATTGCAGGGCATTTGGAGATCGGTGATCTGCTTGTATTCATACAATATAATAATATTTTGACCGATGCTGTGACAGTCGTGTCTTCGACCGACGCAGAACTGCTGAGCTTGCAGGTCAAAAGCGACAGAATGCTTGCAGGGCTAAGCAAAAAAGACAGGAGCCATACTAATACTGCTGCACCGGGAGAGATTGATTTTATTGAATTTAAAGACGTGTCATTCTCCTATCCCGGCTCAGAGAACCATATAATAAGTAAACTCAGTTTTTCCATTCATAAAGGAGAATGTGTTGCTATAACAGGGCCGAGCGGCGCCGGGAAGACAACGGTACTTAAGCTGCTGACCGGTATGCTGCTCCCTTCGGAGGGCAAAGTTCTTATTTCCGGAGTCGAGACTAGAGACATCTCTCTTAAAGATTTGCATCGACGGATCGGGTTCATTATGCAGGAAAATACTCTATTCAATGCAACCATCCATGAGAACCTGATGTACAGTAAGAAGGATGCAAGCAGTGACGAGCTGGAATCAGCCTGCCGCAAGGCATGTATATGGGACTTTATCCAGAGTCTGCCCGAGGGACTGGACACAGTAATCGGAGAAAAAGGCATCAAGCTGTCCGGCGGACAAAAACAGCGTCTCGTGCTGGCAAGGCAATTCTTAAGAGATGTCGAAATTTTCATCTTTGACGAGGCAACCAACGCGCTGGATCAGTATAGCGAAAGTATCATCAACGATGCGCTGGCAAGTATCGGTAAGGACAAAACTATAATCATCGTGTCACATCGGAGCAATTCACTGGCATTATGCAACCGAGAAATTATGGTGCCTGTCACCTCAGTTAGACAGTTATTTCATCAACAGCTCTGAATATCTTTGATTTTCTCCCAAATTGACGTGACAGGCACAAAAATAATCTTGCGCAAAATACAGATAGTATGTATAATAAGCACAATATTCATAAAAGCAATGAAGGAGAAGAGTAAGTATGGAATTCCTCAAAGCGAGCCAGAAAACGGTGCAAGTCTGGCAGGCAGCCATACCGAACGCAGCTCCGGAGCTTCTTCTTGAAAGGTCACACGAGTAGAGAACGACGTTACCTTACGTTACAAAGGCACAGTATGATTGTACTGGTAGAGCGGGCATTTATGCCAATTAGGGTGGTACCACGGATATAACTCTTCCGTCCCTTCAAGGGATTGAAGAGTTTTTTATTTGCACTGGGGAACGGCAAATGCAAAGGCTGCAAAAAGAGCCGCTGAACCAGGCAGAAATACGGAAAAAATGCTTTTAATAAATCACGATAAGGAGGTTGTTATAATGAACGCTATGGACATAAGGAAAAAATTTGTTGAGTATTTCGCCAAGAATGGGCATGCCGTTATCTCAGGTGCATCGCTTATTCCGGAAAATGACCCCAGTGTTTTGTTCACTACCGCAGGCATGCATCCGCTTGTCCCATATCTGCTGGGAGAGCCTCATCCTCTGGGCAAGCGGCTAGTCAGCTGCCAGAAGTGTCTTAGGACAGATGACATCGATGAGGTAGGTGACGATATTCACCTGACCTTTTTTGAAATGCTGGGCAACTGGTCACTTGGAAATTACTTCAAAACGGATGCGATAAGGATGAGCTATGACTTTATTGTCAATGAGCTTGGTCTGGATCCTGAAAGGCTGGCAGTAAGCGTATTTGCAGGAGACGAAGATGCTCCGAGGGATACCGAAGCTGCAAATACGTGGATAAGCTTAGGCATAAAGGAAGAAAATATATTTTACTTTGGGAAAAGGCATAATTGGTGGAGACCAGCAGGACAAACCGGTCCCTGCGGTCCTGATACCGAAATTTTCTATGACAGCCTTAAGGCCAGATGTTCCGATGAATGCAGTCCCGCATGCAAATGCGGCAAGTACTGGGAGATATGGAACAATGTATTCATGCAATACAATAAAAACAGTGACGGTTCTTTTTCTCCATTATCGCAGAAAAACATCGACACCGGACTCGGCCTGGAAAGAATGGCCGCCATCATGGAGGGTAAAGACAGTATATTTGAAACCGAGCTGTTTTACGACCTGATACAAAGCATCAAATCTGCAGCCAGTACAGCAGATGAGAAAAGCTACAGGATTATTGCCGACCATGTAAGAGCATCATGCTTCCTGCTGGCAGACGGTATAACACCCGGAAACACAGACCAGGGGTATATCCTGAGAAGGCTCATTAGACGGGCTGTCCGTCATATGCGAAAAGCAGGCATCGACTATAAATATTTACATCAGTTCGGCAGTATCGTAATCAGCTCTCTCGGGGAGTTGTATGGAGAACTTAAGGAAAGTGAAGAGCTAATACTCGAAAGATTGGTTCAGGAAAAAGACAAGTTCGCAGGTACATTGGAGAAAGGTGAGAAGCAATTCTTCAAGACACTGGACATCTGCCGGGAACAGCAGACGAGTATCATCGATGGCAAGACAACATTCCGGCTGTATGATACCTTTGGGTTCCCGCCGGAGCTGACTGCAGAGCTTGCGGAAGAAAACGGGTTTACAGTTGACATTGCGGGTTTCGAGCAGATGTATCAGCAGCATCAGGAATTATCAAGACAAGGAGCTTCCCAGAAGTTCAAAGGCGGATTGGCCGACAATACCGCAGAAACATCGGCATTGCATACTGCGACGCATTTACTGCACAAGGCGCTGCAAATAGTGCTGGGCGACCATGCAAAGCAGAGAGGAAGCAATATTACCAGCGAAAGGTTGAGATTTGATTTCTCGCATGACCGGAAAATGACCGCAGAAGAACTTTCGAGAGTAGAATCCATTGTCAACGATGTAATAACACAGAAGCTGCCTGTCGTCTGCCGGGAAATGACGCTCAATGAAGCAAAAGAGCTCGGAGCAGAGGGATTGTTCACAGACAGGTATTCTGACAGAGTTAAGGTTTATTGTATCGGCGGCTTCAGCAAAGAAATATGCGGCGGCCCTCATGCTGAAAACACATCCGTATTGGGACACTTCAGAATAATCAAGGAAGAGAGCGCTGCTGCAGGCATACGAAGGATCAAGGCAGTGCTGGAGTAATTTTTAGGTGCCTGATTTTCGGTGTCTGTCAATCAAATTAGGCAGCAAATCAAAGCAAATCAAAGTAATTCGAAGTTGCTGATAAAATAACTGTCTAACTGACGTGACAGGCACCAGCAAATTCACTGCATGTCGAAGAATGCGTCGATAATTTCAATAGCTTTGTCATTCCCTATATCTTTTGAAAAACTGAACTTGCAGAACATATCATTTTTTACTAAGGTAAATTCCTTTATTATGAGGTCGCCATTTCCGCTATACACTCCGTATGTGAGAATTACGTCTCCATTATGATTGATTTCATCAATTATGGATTCTTCAGGTAATATATACGTGTCTTTACTGCTGTATTGTACATGAATAGCG
>CAZQUQ010000165.1:0-6264 GCA_964596445.1 uncultured Oscillospiraceae bacterium | reverse complement strand
GCTTTTATCGACATGAACATGCAATGAAACACAGCCAGTGCGGGGAAATTTTCTGCAAATGAAAAGATTTCCTCGAACCATGTGTTATAATAATTGTTATGAAAGGAGCATGTATTATGAAACAGTATTTGGAAATCGAAAGTGTATTTGGACGTGAAATACTTGACTCGAGGGGCAATCCGACAGTCG
Source organism: uncultured Oscillospiraceae bacterium (assembly GCA_964596445.1). Lineage (GTDB taxonomy): Bacteria > Bacillota > Clostridia > Acetivibrionales > DTU013 > DTU013. The sequence continues at coordinate 6,075 of CAZQUQ010000165.1, read as the reverse complement.
AGGTGGAAGTTATAGCCGAAGGTGGATATGTCGGACGTGCGGCAGTACCATCCGGTGCTTCGACAGGTGCTTTTGAAGCGGTGGAGCTGAGAGACGGCGATACGGGCAGATATCTCGGAAAGGGAGTTCTTACTGCCGTTTCCAACATAAATGAGATCATAGCGCCTGAAATCGAGGGCATGAATGTGTTCGACCAGGTAGCGATCGACAAGAAGATGATCGCGCTCGACGGTACTTATAATAAAGGAAAACTCGGCGCCAACGCCATACTTGGAGTTTCACTGGCTGTTGCGAAGGCAGCCGCAGAGGCTCTCGGACTGAGCCTTTATCAGTATATCGGCGGTGTTAATGCCAAAGTGCTTCCCGTCCCGATGATGAACATAATAAACGGCGGCAAGCATGCCGACAACAGCGTAAACATACAGGAATTCATGATAATGCCGGTCGGTGCCGATTGCTTCAGAAATGCGCTGATGATGTGCGCCGAAGTGTTCCATAACCTGAAGAAGGTGCTCAGCTCAAAAGGCTATTCGACAGCAGTAGGTGATGAAGGAGGCTTCGCCCCGAATCTGAAAAGTGATGAAGAAGCGATACAGGTGATAATCGAAGCCGTCGAGAAGGCAGGATACAAGCCCGGGGACGATTTCAGGATCGCCATCGACGCAGCTGCCACCGAAATGTACCGGGAGGACGGAACATATCATTTCTGGAAAACGAACATAATTAAAACCCGCGAGGAAATGGTCGATTTCTGGGCTGAACTGGCTGAGAAGTACCCGATCATATCGCTGGAGGACGGAGTGGCCGAAGAGGACTGGGAAGGCTGGAAGCTGTTGACCCAGAGACTTGGCTGTAAGATCCAGCTGGTTGGAGACGACCTTTTCGTTACAAATACGGACAGGCTCAAAAAGGGAATCGACATGGGAGTTGCCAACTCCATATTGATAAAGGTCAACCAGATCGGTACGCTGACAGAAACGCTGGACGCGATACAGATGGCAAACAGGGCCGGCTATACGGCGGTGACGTCGCACAGATCCGGCGAGACCGAGGATGCCACCATTGCTGATATCGCAGTAGCGACGAATTCGGGTCAGATAAAGACCGGAGCGCCGTCCCGCACCGACAGGGTAGCCAAGTACAACCAGCTGCTCAGGATAGAAGAGGAGCTTGGCGACGCTGCGATATATCCCGGACTTGACGCATGGTTCAACCTGAAGAATAAGTAGTGAAGCATTTGACACTGAGCTTTAACACGGTGAGATAAGCTGTCAATCTTATGCTTGTATTTTGTTCTGATATGTGTTAAAATGGATTTCGCTGCAAAAAGTCAGGGCAGGTACTGCTTTTTGTGAATTTTTCGGGAGGTGTTACCTTGAACGCTATTCAGATAATAGTTACGATTTTGCATATAATATTTTCGCTTTCCATCGTCGTCATCGTTCTGCTTCAGTCGGGCAAATCAGCCGGACTTGGATCCATAGCAGGGGGAGCGGAAACATTTTTCGGAAAGAACAAGGGCAGGACTCTGGATGCATTGCTCGGAAAATATACATCTGTAGCTGCAATAGCTTTTCTTGTTACATCGGTAATATTGTTCCTCATACTCTAAGATGCAGGGTTACAGAAGACTATGCAGAAATGCATGGTCTTTTTTATCGTTATAGGATGGCTATAGGCATGCTGAGAATTTCGGTTCAAAACTACTGAAAAACGGGTGATCATATGGACAGGGAACAGGCATTGGCAGAGTTGAAGGCGAGAGTCAGCAACAATAATCTCATAAAGCATTCGCTGGCTGTGGAAGCAATCATGAGAAGGCTTGCCGTATTGCTGAGAGACAATGCGGAGATATGGGGCACAGCTGGTCTCCTTCATGATATTGATTATGAGAGGACGGCCGGGGATCCTTCCATGCATGGCGTGGTTGGTGCAGAAATACTTGAAAATCTTGGGGTAGACCGTGAGCTCATATATGCTGTAAAGGCCCATAATCCGCATCATGGCCTTGAAAGGAAAAGAAAGCTGGACAAAGCTCTCTTCTGTGCAGATCCTGTCTCGGGTCTCATCACTGCGGCCGCTTTGATATTGCCTTCGAAAAAGCTTGCTGATGTGAGCGTTGAATTCGTTCTCAAAAAAATGAATGAGAAATCATTTGCGAAGGGAGCGGACAGGGATCAGATAAGATCCTGCAGCGAGCTGGGTATTTCACTTGAGAACTTCATCGAGGCATCGCTGGAGGCAATGCAGCAGATTTCAGATCAACTGGGGCTTTGATGTTTATCGTATATTGCGAGGGCTGCTGCTGCCGCCCTCGTTTTTTAGTTTAAAATGCCTGCAAGAGAGGGATAATAGCAGAAGGAGTCGTTGACTCCGCATATGCGGAATATCTGCCGCACACAGTACATTTGGAGGGATTTATGGATATATTGCAGGAAAGAAGGAACAGGATCATTGAATTTATGAAGGAAGCGGCATATAAGCCGCTCAAATTCGATGAGCTTGCCGTTGTGCTCGACGTTCCGCACGAAGACAGGGGAAAGCTGGCGGAGATACTGGCTGCGCTTGAGCAGGAGGGCGTAATATACAGGACCAACAAGGACAGGTACGGAATACCTGAGAAAATGAATCTTGTCGTAGGCCGCCTGCAGGGAAGTGAACGCGGGTATGGATTTTTGATCCCTGACGATGAGGAATCCGACGATATTTTCATTCCGGCAGCAGGATTGTCGGGTGCGATGCATAACGACAGAGTCATAGCCCGGATTACGTTCAAGGGATCGGACAACAGAAGGGCGGAGGGAGAAGTAATAAGGATACTGGCCCGTGCTGTAACCAAGCTGGTGGGCACGTTTGAGTCCAGCAGATATTTCGGGTTTGTAGTGCCTGATGATAAAAAGATACCGGGAGATGTTTTCATACCGAAGGATGAGACCAACGGAGCAAAACCGGGACAAAAGGTAGTGGCTGAGATCGTAAAATGGCCTGACGGAAGGCGCAATGCAGAAGGAAGAATCGTTGAGATAATCGGCGACAGCCAACAGCCGGGGATCGACATCCTATCCATTATGAAGGCATACGATCTGTCTGAGTCATTCCCTGATGATGTAATGGAGCAGACGGAAGACATACCGGATAAGGTTAGTGCCGAAATGATCAGGGGCAGACAGGATCTGAGAAATCTCAGGATGGTGACCATAGACGGGGAAGACGCAAAGGACCTCGATGATGCCGTTTCGATAGAAAAGCTGCCTGACGGCTGCTACAGGCTTGGCGTCCATATAGCAGATGTGAGCTATTATGTCGGGGAAGGAACGCCGCTGGACAGCGAAGCACTGAAAAGGGGCACAAGCGTATATCTTGTGGACAGGGTCATACCCATGCTGCCGCCCAAGCTGTCAAACGGTGTCTGCAGCTTGAACCCCGGTGTGGACAGGCTCGCGTTCTCAGTCATGATGGATATCGATCAAAGCGGCAGAGTATTGAGACATGATATTTTTGAAAGCGTGATCAGGACTGCCGAAAGAATGACATACACAAATGTGTACAAGATCCTGGAAACAGCGGATGAAGAACTGATCGAAAGGTATGACTATCTGGTAGATGATTTCAGGACCATGAAGGAGCTTGCTCTGATACTGCGGAGCAAAAGGATGAGCAGGGGAGCCATCGATTTTGAGTTCGATGAAGCGAAGGTGATAGTTGACGAAAATGGGAAGCCGATTGATGTGAAGCGGTATGAGATAACCATCGCCAACAGGATAATCGAGGAGTTCATGCTGGTTTGCAACGAGACGGTCGCCGAGCATTTCCACTGGGCCGGGATGCCTTTCGTATTCAGGATCCATGATGAGCCTGACAGCGAAAAAATTATGGCCTTTGCGGAGTTTGCAAAGAATCTGGGCTACCCGCTCAAGGGGGTCAATCATATCCATCCGGGAGCATTGCAGGATGTGCTGGAAAAGGTGAAGGGATCGCGTGAGGAGATGATCGTCAGCACCGTCATGCTCAGATCGATGGCAAAGGCAAAATACAGCCATCAGAACACAGGCCATTTCGGACTTGCAGCAAGATTTTACTGCCATTTCACATCACCCATCAGAAGATATCCCGACCTCATCATCCACAGGCTGATGAAAGAGGAGTTAAAGGGAGGTCTGTCCGATGCAAGGGAAGAGGAGCTTGTGGAGATACTGCCCGAGATAGCAAGGAACTGTTCGGAGCGGGAAAGGGCGGCCGACGAGGCCGAACGCGCAACTGAGGATCTGAAAAAGGTCGAGTTCATGAGGGAGAAGCTGGGCGAAGTGTTTGAGGGAGTAATATCAAACGTGACATCATTCGGTTTCTTCGTGGAACTGGAAAATACCATTGAAGGGCTTGTCAGAGTCAGCAGCATGTACGATGACTACTACATATTTGATGACAAGCACTACCAGCTGGCGGGTGAGCGTACCGGAAAGAGGTACAGGATAGGCGATACTGTACAGGTGCTGCTTGCGAGAGCAGATGTGGAGACAAGACAGATAGACTTCGTCATTGCCGACATGGATGAGAGAGTCACGGATAGAGCTAAAAACAGAAGCGCCGGAAACGGAGCTAAAAGGTTTTCATATAAAAAGGCTGCAGATGAGGGCAAAGGCAGAAAATCAAGGCAGCATGATGAGCAGAAGAAATCCAACGGATCAGCACAGCATGATGAGCAGAAGCAATCCAATGGATCAGCGCTACTTGATGAGCATAAGAAGGCCAATGGATCAACTCAGTTTTATGAAAAAGAACAATCCAAAGGATCAAAGCAGCCTTTTGAACAAAGGCAGACCAATGGAGCAAAACAGTTTGAGGGAACGAAACAGCCCGAACCAATGAAAAAGCTAAAACAGCCGAAAATGCTGGAACAGCTAAAACAGCCCAAGCAACTGAAGCTGCCGAAGCAGCCCAAACAGCTGCAGCCGGAAGACACAGTACAGCTGAAGCAGTCCGGAAAACCCGTGAAGATAAGGCAGCTAAAAAGGAAATAGGCTGTGGAGGTTTGCAGTTGCCACTATTCAACAGGAGGTCGGATATGTATATTGTAAGTGCGTGTCTGCTCGGGATCTGCAGCCGCTATGACGGAGGCTGCTTTTATGACGACAGGCTTGTCAGGCTTGCCGCAAAAGGTGAAGTCATACCTGTCTGCCCTGAACAGCTGGGCGGCTGCCCGACGCCAAGAGATCCGTGTGAAATCACAAACGGCGACGGAGGCGGTGTATTGGACGGCAAATGCCGGGTTATGAGCATCAAAGGCGACGATGTGACCGACAAATATATAAAGGGTGCAGAAGAGACGCTGAAGCTTGCAAAGGCCTGCGGCGCTGATATTGCAATACTGAAGGCCGGAAGTCCGTCCTGTGGTTTCGGACGAATCTACGACGGTACATTCAGCAGGAATTCCATATCCGGAAACGGTGTCACAGCTGAACTGCTCACAAGAAACGGGATAAAGGTATACAGCGAAGATAGGGCGGATGAAATCCTGTCGGCAAAGACCCGGCCTTTATAGGGCGCCGGGTCTGGCCGTCAGACCAGGAAGGGTTTGATCTCATTGAAGAAGCTTTCACAATCGTCCGAATGGACTTCCACTCTGATCGGTTTGTTGAAGTCAAGGCTGAATATTCCCATTATCGACTTGGCATCGACGACATAGCGGCCGGATGTCAGATCGACGTCGAAATCGTATTTGCTGACTATATTCACAAAATCTTTGACATCATTGATCGTTTTGAGCATAATGTTGAATGCTTTCATATTACTGCCTCCTTTGCTTTTAATATCTGATACATATGATATTCACCATATACAGATAATATCCTGCATTTGGTAACAAGTCAATTACGTTATTGTTAAAAATATATGAAGCAAATATTACTGGTATGATAAATTTTCAACAAATGTAAAATTTTCATTGAACGAAATGTTATATACTCCGCTATTCATATGACGAAGTACTGATAATTTATATTTATAATATCAAACAATATTGTCAAGTTACTTGCGCTATGATGATATAAAATAAATAATGTAGAAAAATAGCTAAAT
>CAZQUQ010000164.1:0-6291 GCA_964596445.1 uncultured Oscillospiraceae bacterium | reverse complement strand
GACGGCAGTACCCGGCAGTATTTCTTTGGATGCCAGTTCAGAAAGCAAAGTTCCCATAACCCATCACTCAGATCAGCGACCGGCCGCTGTTTTTCAAGGTGCGGCCTGTCCGTGTCAAATATTCAGTATATATAAAGTGATGCCATCACAGATAAAACACGGCAGACAAGTATTCATTTCATATATTATAGCATAAAGATGTACGCATTGGTATTTTGTCCCGTACTTGACAAATCATTCAGGATATGTTGTCAAAGGCATGCTCATTTTCCTTTCGTCTTTCCTGCGATGTCTATAACAGTAACCTCAGGAGGGTTGAATACTCTCGGGAGCTTCGGGTTGTAAGACACTCCGCGGCTGACGATGAGTGTCATATCACCGTGTTTGTACAGCCCGCCCGCATATTTCGGGAACCATCCCTGGTCAGGAGCATATAACCCGTTAAGAAACAAGGGTATCCTCACCTGCCCGCCATGGGTATGGCCGGACAATACCAAATCGAAGCTGAATCTCCTGTATATATCCATGAGCTCAGGCCTGTGGGACAAGAGTATTTTGAACCCGTGCTCGTCGGCAAGGCTGTCGAATGCGTCGTGCATCCCGCGTATCCAGTCGTAGCCATTGCCTTCAGTTATCCTTATATCCGGGTCATCGACGCCGCCAATGATTACAGGTACGCCGTTTATCACTGCATGTTCGTATTCATGCTCCAGTATCTTTACACCGTATCGTCTGATCGTATCCTTTATCGGCTCAACCTTATGGGACCAGAACTCGTGATTTCCTGTCACATAATAGACAGGCGCGATATCTTTGATATTGGCAAGGAACAGCTCGGTACCCTCTATAGGTTCCCTTTCGTCCACGATATCCCCCGCAAGTGCTATCATGTCGGGTTTCTGCTTCTCGATCAGCGATACTATATCCTTCTGGTTTTTACCGTAAATACTACTGTGCAGATCAGTTATCAGTACAATCCTGATGCTTTGGCCGGGACCAAGCTTGTCAGTAACGACACTGTATCTGCGGACGACAAGTCCGCTATAAAAGGCGGCAATGGCCAGAAACACAAACAGTACGGCGATTATCAGCATAACCGCCCTGCTACTTCTTTTTGTTACGCTTGTGCTTCTTATACTTTGGCTCTTGCCTATGCTTACACTTTCCCTTATACATTTGCTCTTTTCTTCGGTCTCTGTTTTGGTCGTTCCTTCAGTATACAAGCCTGTACTCCTTACGATGGCCTCAAATCCATATTCCTGCAAGCGCATGATCTGTTTCTCGCAAGCTGACACGCCATTTCTTCATAAACCATTATATTATAACGTATTTCCGGCAAAAATGTTTTGCATTTCCGGATCCGGATGATTTATCAGGTTTTGCAGACTACATCATCAACAGCGCATCATCATATACGGGCTGCGTCTATAATGCAGCTCCATGCTCGCTCATAGCCCTGATGCGGATATACGGTTCCTGTCCGCTGAACGGTAAAACAGCAGACTTGCCGACAACATCCAAAACTGCCTTATCTCCTCCGGATCAGATCAGGACTTATATGACCTATATCACGGGAACAGGTCCGCGCCATGACTCCCGCAAGCTCCTGCGTCATATCTTCGATCTTCTTCCTTACACCCTCCGCTCCGTCTTCTGCAAGCGGGCCCATCAGCGCACGCCCCACCGAAACTGCCGACGCACCGAGCGCCAGTGCCTTGAACACATCATAGCCGTTTGAAAAGCCACAGTCTGCGAAGACAGGTATCGCTTTGTCAACAGCCTTTGCGATTTCAGGCAAAATCATCAGTGGAGGGACCGCATAATCCATTATCCCATGATGATGTGAAACCACGATGCCCTTTACGCCGGCTTCCACACATTTGACGGCATCCTGCACGCTCAGGACGCCTTTTATTATAAAGGGAAGCTTTGTCGATCTAACAAAGCTCTTAATTTCATCCAGCGTCTTAGGCGTCATCGAATAACCCAGGACGTTGTCATACTGCCCCTTTCCATTGAACGAATGGTCGACATCCATGCCTACTGCAAAAGCGCCGATCTTTTCGGCATGCTCGATCTTCCTGAAAATATCATTATTGTCCGCATATGGCTTAATGATTTTTACAGTCCTGGCTCCGGTTGATACCGTTGCCTCCAGTTCGGCTTCATCGCCCATGCCCGTCCACATAACGGCATTTGCTGCCAAAGCTCCCCTGGCCATCTCGACCATCCCGTTCGGACGGCACTTATCAAGATGTGACAAGGCTGCAGTCATTATCGGGGTCTCAAATGTTTCGCCATAAAGCTCAAGCTTCGTCGAAGGCAAAACAGAATCGATGTGCCTCATTTCAATCAATAACGAATCAAAGTATTCACGTGTGATCAGGTTCGAATCCCCGACATTTGAGTTATGCATAATGCCACCTCTTAGTTGTTTTTTCTTTAGTTTACCTATTTGCAGCAGAAATATCAACTGTCTCCGGTTTCAGACTGTGATCCGCAGACCTTGATCTGCGGTATTTTCAGAGGCCAGCGTCTGTACAGCGCAAATAAGTATTGATTTTTATATATGGAATATAATATAATCAATTGACGTGTACAGGAGGTATTACCATGGAATGGTGTAATACAAATGTACCGGCAAAAGGCCGCGGCCTCAGCTCTGAACAATGACCGCAAGGTCAGAGGACCAAAGTGCATAATATATCGGTGATGCATTGTCCAGAGCCTAAACGCCTTAAGTAGCCGATGCCGGGAAGAATACAAATCAATCGATCAGGTTCCGTCATGCAGTGCAGTTCGGTTTATCAGACTGTACATGACATGTGCGTTGTTGTGTTCTATCCGGCTAATCGGAAAACAAAGGTTTTTGGCACGGCTTATATCTATAAACACGGCTGCTGTTTATTCACCCTGAGGATCACAAATACATTTGGCATCACGGCCGTAATGTCATAGTAAACAAGCTGCGGACAGCACACTGTATCCGCGGCTTTCTTATTTGCATTCCTATTGATGCTTTCCTGAAATCACAGAGCGAAAAGGATAGTTATTTTTCGAAGTGAACAGCAAAATGCAGGCAACTGTAAGGCCGCGGGGATCGCGGTCTTTTCTTTTGGGTGCCAGGCACCATAATCGGATAGTTATGGAGGGAATCGTTATGAGTATGCTTACGATAAGCAACGTAGTAAAGGAATACAGAAACAAGGTGGTTTTGAACGGCGCAAGCCTGAGAATAGAAAAAGGGGAAAGAGTCGCCCTCGTGGGTCCCAACGGGGCAGGCAAGACTACTCTTTTGAGGATAGCGGCAGGGGTGGAGACGTGCGACTCCGGCAGCGCTTTTACAGCAAAAGGCGTCAGGATGGGATATCTGACGCAGGATCTCAATGAGATGGATGCAAGCGGAAGGGTGTTTAAGGAAACCGCATTGTTCCACGAGGAGATCAGCCGGCTCGAACAGAAAATGAGGAGCCTGGAGGCAAAAATGGCCGACCCGCGGCTGGTGGAAGACCGGGAGCAATATGATGCAGTGCTTGCCGAATATTCCAGACTGGTAAACAGATATGAAAGCCTCGATGGCTATACTATAGAATCCAAAATCAAATCGATGCTCCTCGGCCTCGGTTTGAAGGAGAAAGCTCTTACACTTCCGGTGGAGCTTCTGAGCGGCGGTGAGAAAATGAGAGTGGCTCTGGCCAGGATATTGCTGGATGAACCTGACCTGCTCGTCCTGGATGAGCCGACGAACCACCTCGATATCGACGGAGTCGAATGGCTGGAAGGCTTTCTGAAGAGATTTGACGGAGGCGTGCTGGTCGTATCTCATGACAGGTATTTCCTTGACCAGGTATCTACCAGAGTCGCAGAACTGGACAACGGCACGATCACCGAACGAAGCGGCAATTACACAACCTTTATGGAACAGAAGGCAAAGATGCTGGAATTTGTCCGAAGGGAGCAGTTCAGACTGAGGCAGGAAATCAGACGGGAGAATTCCATCGCTGCACAGCTCAAGAGCACGCAGAAAATAAGCGCCTGGAAAAGCAGGCTGAAGTCGGTGGAAAGACTTCAGAATGAGCTGGATCTAAAGCTGAAGGAGATGCGTAACCAGCACCATTTACGCGAAACTGCAGGCCCCAGGATCCATTTTGACAATGCAAGGCATGTCAGTGCGGAGATCGCAATGGCAGACAGGCTTTCAAAATATTATGGAGACAAAGCGGTTTTCAAAGATGTCAGCTTTGTCATAAGAGGCGGTGAAAAGGTCGGAATAATAGGCCCCAACGGCTGTGGAAAGACCACTCTGCTGAATATACTGCTCGAGGAGGATACTGACTTCATGGGAAGAGCCAGGCTCGGAAGCTGGGTGAAATACGGATTCCTCGGGCAGGTGGTCGAGTTTGAGGATGAAGAAAGGACACTGCTCGAAGAGCTAATGACAATAAATGATATGAAAGAGCACGAGGCCAGAGAGCAGCTTTCAAAGTTCCAGTTTTATGGCGACGACGTCGACAAAAAAATATCGGTGCTGAGCGGCGGCGAAAGATCCAGGCTGTATCTCTGCTGCATGATGCTCGAAATGCCGGATTGCCTCATCATGGACGAGCCGACGAACCATCTGGATATACAATCGCGGGACGCTTTGGAAACAGCCCTGCTTAAGTTCAGAGGAACGATCATTGCTGTTTCACATGACAGGTACTTCCTCAACCGCTGCATCAACAGGATACTGGAGTTCAGCGATGGCACGATCCATTCATATGAAGGCAATTATGAAAGATACAGGCAGATAAGGATGGCCGCAGAGGAAGCAAAATCAACACAGCAAAAGAATGAACAGAAATATGAAAGCGCTAATAAAAATAAGAACTCTGCTGCCGGAGAGGAGTCCCAAACAGTTCATAAACCGGACCCGGTGCAAATAGAAGCGAAAATCTGTGAACTGGAGGAAAAGCAAAAGGAGCTCGAGGCATCCTTCGGACCCGATACTCCGCATGAGACCTATATTGTGTATGCCTCTTTGGCAAAAGAACTGGAAAACCTGTATGAACAGCTGGCTGAAACCATATGATCGATTGTTGTCAAAGGAGGCGGTCTGCTTTACCGCAGCCGCCTCCTGAAATGACCATAGGCCAGCAGGTCATGATATGGCCTGTGAGCCTATAGTATAAGTCCATCCGCCATTCTCCTTCTTTGCGGTACAGTCGATGAAAAAATATGCACCGAGCCCGCTGCGCCACTTTTGTGCATCAAATACAAAACTGCCGCTGTTTTCGGATTCGACCTCGATAGTGAACAGGAGTCCGGTCTCAAAATACAGCCTCTCCTTGTCTATATAACCTTGTTCGCACAACTCATCGAAAGTTCCCCTCAGTGTCTCAAGGCCGAACTCATTTCCGGCCATATAAACGAGGGCAGTTTTCTCGGTCTCCTTCAGATTGCTGGTTTTACTCAGGTCAAATGCCATCCGCTGGATCCTGTCATTCAGTCCGGGATCGATTTCATATAAGTCACTGATGACCTTCATATAGAGGCATGCAAGGTCATCCCCTTCTTCTTTTATCCTTACGCTTTTTATTCCGCCAAGCTGCATCGGGAAACTCTCCATCACTGCGCCGTCATAGGCTATATCTATCAGCATGCCGGTCTTCAGGCCTCCAATATCTGTTTTGCCGCCCGACATGTCAAGCAGTTCGATGCCTTCCAGCTTCACCTTGTATATATCTGCACTGTTTGCCCCCTCATCCATATTGGCAGCAAGGAATTCACTTCCGTCTATATTCATGATTTTTACAGTCATAATTGCTTCAGGCATCTGCACACCCTGTCCTGAAGAACCAGCAGCATCCGTATTATCCGTTCCTTTGACTGTACCCTCGTTTGTCCCATTGTTGTTCGGCACTGCGGTATCCGGTTCATCTGCATTGCTTCCTGAACAGGCTGTCATACCTAAAATTAGCATCAGTACCAAAACAACTGCAATGATTTTTTTCATAAATTTGTCCTCCAAGTTTAGTTTTGCACATGGAGATAGACGTATAACACTCGGGAAATGTTCAGGGCTTTCCAAATTCTTCCTGCAATTATATGGGTCACTGGTTGTAGTTGGCTATTATTAGAATGTCTGCACTTAGCTATTGACATTCAAGTCTATTCACTATAGACTCAAAGTATAAGTCTATAATGAATAGACCAAGGAGGATCAGCATGAAGACGAATAGACTTGAAGAAAGCTAAGAAAAGTTTGCAGAATTAATATTGCAGAACGAACAGATTTGTTCCGGAGATCTT
>CAZQUQ010000163.1:0-6340 GCA_964596445.1 uncultured Oscillospiraceae bacterium | reverse complement strand
GCTGTATGCTTGGCATAATCACATTGAATTGCGCAAGCAAAAATTGTAAAAAACTTCTTGACTATTGGCCGTTTTTGATTTACCATAGTTGTATGTGAGCTTTCACAAATATTAAAGAAGGAGGCAGGAAGATGTCAAGACTTTTTGACAAGATCAATTTTACAGCAGTTAATACGGCAAAACTTGATAACAGCGGGAAAATGGCATCAGATAACCCTGCCTTACTCGAAAGTATTGTCTGACGATTTCAACATTACTGAGAAAGAAGGCTGCGGGTTATCTCCGCGGCCTTTGATTATTTTAGAGGCCGTGTGCATGGACTGCGGCCTCTTTTCATGTTTGCCGTCATCATTGGATAAGCTTGGGGTAAGGTCTGATATCTGAAGTCACGAAAAGAAGAAAGCCCGGGAAGACTGCGGGCTAAGGGGGAATTTACTTGAAACGATTGCTCAAACTGATAGCTAAGCAATGGCTGCCGTATTCAATAGGGTTTGCAGCATTGCTTACAGCCATAGTGCTTGACATGTATAACCCGCGTATTGTGGGTGAGATCATTGACAGAGTTGTAATGAACGGCGAACTGGTCTATCTCAGGAGCGCGCTGCTGGTGCTTGCCGGCATTACGATAGGGCGTGCGGTGTTAGGATATACCAAGGAGTATTGCTTTGATATTTCCAGCTCACAGGTCATCGTGAATCTCAGGAAGATTCTGTTCGACCACATACAGAAGCTGTCATTCTCATTCTTTGACAAGAACAATACAGGCGAATTGATGTCGAGGATAAAAGAAGATACTGAAAATATCATGCATGCCATTTGCTTCGGCATCATGCTGCTGCTCGAACAAGTCATTTACTTCGTCGTAGCAACAGTCATCCTGCTGACGATCAACTGGAAGCTGGCATTGGTCAGCCTCGTCACGATGCCGCTGATCGAGTATGTGGTTTTCAAGCTCGAGAAGCTGGTAGGAATGAAATACGAAAAAATAAGCGACCAGAGGGCCATACTCAATACTACGGCACAGGAAAACCTGGCCGGTGTCAGGGTAGTAAAGGCTTTCGGCAGAGAGAAGCATGAGATACAGAAGTTTTTGAGCCAGAATGAAGAGAACTACAAAATCAACTATGAACTGGTCGAGTCGGTGGCGAAATACAACCCTTCCATCGAGTTTCTGTCAAACCTCGTGTCCGTGCTCGTAGTCACGTTTGGCGGCTATATAGTCATCGGAGGGGATATGTCGCTTGGTACGCTGGTAGCCTTCAGCAACTATGTATGGATGCTGATATGGCCGCTTCGCATGATGGGTTGGATCGCAAATGTCATAGCTCAGTGTATTGCATCCGTAAAGAAGATCGACACGCTGTTTGAGGAAGAGCCTGATATAAAGAACTGCGAAAACCCAAAGGTTCCCGAAAAGCTGCGCGGCCATGTGGAGTTCAGGGATGTGGGTTTTGATTTTGCGGGAACGAGCGTGTTAAGAAACATAAATATCGATGCAAAGCCGGGGAGCACAGTAGCGATAATGGGCATGACCGGAGCGGGAAAGAGCTCGCTGGTCAATCTCATAGGAAGATACTACGACTGCACATCGGGAAGTGTATATTTCGACGGTATCGATGTCAGGGAAATGGATCTGACAACGCTGCGGAAAAACGTATCGTTTATCATGCAGGATACGTTCCTGTTCTCTGATACCATCGAGGAAAACATAAAGTTCGGTGCCGGAGAGGTAACCGAAGAGGCATTCATGTCGGCCTGCAGGGATGCAATGGTCGACGAGTTCGTATCCCAAATGCCCGACGGTTATCAGACGATGATCGGCGAGAGGGGTATCGGGCTGTCCGGCGGACAGAAGCAGAGGATATCGATAGCACGGGCTCTTGTAAGAGATGCAAAGGTCCTTGTGATGGATGATTCGACATCGGCGCTGGACATGGAAACCGAGTATGCAATCCAGAAGGCAATGGAACACAGGAAAGGGATCACATGCTTTATCATAGCTCACAGGATATCGGCGGTAAAGAACGCTGACGAGATAGTATATCTGGAAGACGGCAGGATCGTTGAGCGAGGTACCCATGATGAGCTGATCAGGCTGCGTGGCCGGTACTATGACACGTACTGTGCACAATACCGTGACTATGTCGAAGCACTGGAAAAAGAGGTGGTATAAATGCCTATAAATACTTTTAAAGAGGATGAAGAGCTTAAACAGAAGCTCAACATAACGATCATAAAAAGACTGCTGACATACCTGAAGCCATATAAGGTACCTGTTGTAAAGACGCTGCTTCTGATGGCTGTTGTCATTGCAGTGGAGCTGTTCAATCCCTATTTGCTCAAGCTTGGGATAGATAAGTTTATTGCGGAGGGTGACTGGCAGAACCTGTTCCTGCTCGGGGGAATCATGGTGATTGCAAATATCGTGGCGGTCGTCTGCTCACGTTCAAGGATGCTCATAATGGGCAAGGTGTCCAACAGCATATTGCTGACGATAAGGCAGCAGCTATACTCACATATACAGAAGCTGTCGTTCGCCTTTTTTGACAGCAGGCCTGTCGGTAAGATCCTCGCAAGGATCATAGGAGACGTCAACTCGCTGAACGATTTGTTCACCAACAGTGTGACGAGCCTGATACCCGAGTTTGTAAAAATATCGTCGGCTGTCGCCATAATGATGGTGATGAACTACAAGCTGGGGCTGGTTGCCCTGGCGACGCTGCCGGTGATGATCGTGGTATTCTGCTTCATATCGTTCTCTTCGAGGAAGAGATGGCAGGTGTACAGGAAAAAGGCTTCCAACCTGAATGCATTCGCACATGAGGACTTTTCAGGAATCAGAGTCGTACAGAGCCTGGCGGCGGAAAACGATACATCAAAAACTTTCCTGCAGCTGTGCAATGAATGGAGGAACGCATTTGTAAGTGCTATCAGGATGAATGACTTCTTCTGGCCTACGGTGGAAATGTCCTGGGGTATCGGAACGATATTGGTGTTCTGGGTTGGAGCGAGCCTGATCGAAACAGGTTCTATCACGCCTGGACTCCTTGTGGCGTTTACCGGCTATGTGTCGATGTTCTGGCAGCCTATCATGAACATAAGCAACTTCTACAACCAGTTGGTTACTAACATGTCTGGCGCGGAGAGGATATTCGAGATACTGGATATCGAGCCCGACATCAAGGACAGGGCAGCTGCGAAACCGCTGCCCAGGATAAAGGGCGACGTCTCCTTCCGGAATGTGACCTTCGGATATGATGAAGGCCAGCAGGTGCTGAAGAATGTCAGCTTCGACGTATCGGCCGGACAGACGATAGCGCTGGTAGGCTCGACTGGAGCGGGCAAGACGACCGTTGTGAACCTGATAAGCAGATTTTATGAAGTCACATCAGGCGCGGTGCTGATAGACGGATATAACCTGAACGATGTGACGCTGGAAAGCATAAGAGGCCAGATAGGGCTAATGCCGCAGGACACGTTCCTGTTCTCGACATCGATCAAGGAAAATATACGTTACGGGAAGCTAGATGCAACCGACGAGGAAGTCATCGCGGCAGCAAAGGCCGTATCGGCTCATGACTTCATCATGAAGTTCGAGAAGGGCTATGACACGGACGTGAATGAACGTGGTACGAGACTTTCGGCAGGACAGCGGCAGCTCATAGCGTTTGCCAGGACACTGCTGGCAGATCCGCGCATACTTATACTCGATGAAGCCACAGCCAGCATCGATACGCATACTGAGCTGCTGGTGCAGCAGGGAATAAGGAGGCTGCTCAGGGGCAGGACTTCATTTGTCATAGCCCACAGACTGTCGACCATACGCAACGCTGATCGGATCATGGTCGTAGAGGACGGAGGAATTGTGGAATCCGGTACTCATGAAGAACTGATACGCAAGCAGGGCCAATACTATAATCTGTATACCTCCCAGTTCAGGTTCCTGAACGATGAGGAAGAAGCAGGCTGATAATTGGATATGGTGCCTGGCACGTCAGTTAGACAGTTATTTGACAGAGAGTGAAAAATAACTGTCTAACTGACGTGCCAGGCACCGCCAATCAATACTTATATATAAGCATCAGTGCTGTGGCGGCCGCAGTCAGCACTGTCAGCAGAAATGTACCGAAGGCGGCAAGCGGATTCTTTTCCTTTCTTGCAAGATATATGCCGTAACTGAAGGCATGTATGCAAACTGCCACAGTCGGCAGGATCATCGCAAACATTATCATTCTTTATCACCCATCATGCTTCTTACCTTCTTGTAAGTCTGGAATATCGAGCCTGTACGTCTTACTTTTACCGTAACGGACGGATTGATCACAGCGTCCGGGAATTTTTTCAGCCAGTCATATGCTTCCCATTCTTCAATAGTAAAGAAGTTCCCGGCAACATGTGCTCCAAAGCCGAATATGTCTGCTTTCAGCTCTTTTTGCGTCTTTTCGAGCGTATGCCTTATTGATGTGAGCAGATATTCGGAGATCTGATTTTCCAGATCGAGCGAGAGATCCGGCTGCTCATACATCGTCTCGCTCTGGATCGCATATATTTCGGCTTCGAGATTCAGAGCCAGGTCGTGCACGGGGATACCGTCCCTGAAATATGCTTTTACTCTCGGAGATCTGCTTTTGTGGATATCGAATATGATATTGTGCTCCGGACTGTATTTATCTGGTATCGACATCAGACCGCTCCTGTATTTGCCGATGATCAGCAGATATGCGGCGGTTTCATAGGCATCAAGATAACCGATCATTTTTCCGCCATGGAACACGGCCATGCCTGCCAGTTCCCTCTTTATGGTCCCGGATCTGAATACCTCACCCGGCAGAAGCCCTTTACGGCCTCTTTTGTCGGCACTGGGATCCGTATCGTATTCAAATCTGTTCAGCCCTCCGTATAATGCTATAGGACATCTGTATGTCGATATCATTGCTTTGTGGAAATCCATGAACTTTACCATCGGGAAAAAGCCTGTAAATTTGGATTGGGACAGAAGCAGTTCTATTGACTTGGATAGGCTTCCTCCTATACTGGATTGATTTTCCGTTATAAACTCCTCTGCCGTACCCCTTACTACGACTATCGACATGCTCGGACGGGTTTCCTTGAAACGCTCAAGTCCTGCTATATAGCCTTCTATGCCTTCACGTGCGAACTCCTCGGAGAATATCACCCATTTTGCATGTATCAGTGATACGCGCCTTGACAATGTCGTGCTGAGCATATCAATGGCTTCAAGCATCGTGGGAGCTTCAATTGTCTGAACGATGCTGTCGGACTGGGCTTTTTTATTGTCCTGATCCGATGAACCTCCTGAACTTTCAACGCCGCCAGGCCCTTTATATGTGGGATATTGTATCGTTAGCCTGAGTCTTTCCCTTTTTCCTTTGTCCACGCCTATCGACACCGCATATACCTCGTCATCGATCTCGCGGGCGTCAAAGCAGCCTGTCAGAATGAATGCGGTCAGTATGGATGAGAGTATCAACACAGCAAATCGTTTATGCATCCGCCTTATCACCCTTTTTTCCCAGAATAAACGCCAAAAACAGTACCGTTATGGGGATCAGGTACATGACGAAGATGCTGTACTGCCTGAGGATCGTGATATTTCTCTGTGTTACTTCCTGCATGCTTTCGGGGAGTAAGGCGATTATATAGACAAGTATGGCAAGCGGCAGAAGTAAAGGCTTGTGATCCTTTATCCTGAATGTCTTGCAGTAAAGCAACAGTCCTGTATAGTAGGAGGCTGTCGTAGTGAGGACTGATGAGATGACCCATATGAACAGGAAAACGGATTCGAGCCTTTGTATGTATCTGTTGAAATAAATGGACCTTGACAATTCGAATACTCCTGAAATGTTTTCACTTCCGGATGCATAGCCATAAATGGACAGATAGCAAAGCAATGTTATGGAGAATATGGCACCTGAAATAATTATTCCGGTCACTGCAGCCTTTTTGTAGTTCTTGTATCCGTTCAGTGCGTTTACCGCATAGGCGGGCAGTATGAACTCGAAATAGGCTGAGCTCCTGCTGATGCCGTATGTTATTGTCGTGCGTATACCATGCCCACCAATCGGGTTCAGCAAATTCATGTTGAAGGAATTTGACGAGAGCAGGATTATAAATCCAAGACCGACCATAGATGGTATGAAGAAGATCGCACAGATCCTTGTCAGCGTCTGGAAGCCGAAGCGTGAAATAATCAGCGATACCGCCAGAAACAGAAAAATGATAAGGCTTGTGGGCGTGTAAGGGAGATTGTACACCTTGATCATTTCCACAAATTCGCGAAGCGTCGATCCCGCGTTGAATAGACAGTATGCGCATATGA
>CAZQUQ010000162.1:0-6350 GCA_964596445.1 uncultured Oscillospiraceae bacterium | reverse complement strand
TCACATACTGTGGATGATGTACAAAGTGATATTTCATCAAGGCCGTCGTGGCCATGTACGACCATCGCTCTCCTGACGCCCAGGTTGGAAAGGACCCTGGCGAGAGGTTCCACCAGTGTTTCATCATAAACGCCCAGCAGCTGATAGTTCGCGTCGGCAGGGCTTGCAAGCGGTCCCAAAATGTTGAAAATGGTACGCGCACCTAATTCCTTCCTGACAGGCGCTGCATATTTCATCGATGAATGATAGTTTGCCGCGAACATGAAGCATAACCCGATCTCATTCAGTATTTTCTCGCTGTGGGAAACAGGGATATCGATCCTGGCTCCCAGCGCTTCGAGCACATCGGCGCTGCCGCACTTGCTCGATACGCTCCTGTTACCGTGCTTTGCCACAGGTACGCCGGCAGCCGAAATAACGAAAGCTGAAACTGTCGATATATTAAATGTATAAGCCTGATCTCCTCCAGTACCGACGATATCGAGAACATCACCGGCATGCTTCAGCTTTGTGCCGTATTTTCTCATGATTGCGGCACAGGCTGTGATTTCGTCTATCGTCTCGCCTTTCATCCTCATGGCTGTGATAAAAGATGCTATTTGCGCATTCGTTGCATTCCCGCTCATGATCTCATCCATCACGGATTTAGTCATTTCTCCTGACAGGTCCTCCCTGTTCAGCAGCTTGTGTATTGCTTCCTTTATCATAGTGACTCGCCTCCCAGCTTCAAAAAGTTATCCATTATCACAAAGCCCTCCGGTGTCAGTATCGATTCCGGATGGAACTGAAGTCCGTATATCTCATGGTTCCTGTGTTTCACTCCCATTATTTCGCCGCCGCAGTCCTCTGCGATCACCAATAGCTCATCAGGCAGCGATTCCCTTTGAACCGCAAGAGAATGGTATCTGGCAGCACTGATCACCGGCGGAAGGCCTTTGAATATGCTGCAGCCGTTGGCGATATGTATGCTGCTCTGCTTTCCGTGCATCAGTTGTGAAGCTTGACTGATCGAAGCTCCGAATGCTTCACATATTGCCTGGTGTCCAAGGCATATGCCGAGGATAGGCACCTCCCCCATCATCTGCCTTATGAGATCCTCACATATCCCTGCATCCTTTGGCTGCCCTGGTCCCGGAGATATGATTATGTGTGAAGGCCTCATACTTTTAATTTCACCTACGGTCATACGGTCATTTCGGACCACACGGATATCTGCGCCTGCAGTTCCTGCAAGCTGGACAAGATTATATGAAAAACTGTCATAATTATCGATCAGCAATACCATTATCCATCCACCTCCCCGGCTGTTTTAACCGCTTCCATAACTGCTCTGGCCTTATGTCCGGACTCCTCATATTCCTTTTCGGGAATGCTGTCGGCAACGATCCCTCCGCCTGCCTGGACATATACCATGTCATTCTTTTTGACCGCCATCCGTATAGCGATGCATACATCCATATTCCCGGTGAAGTCCACATAGCCTATCGCTCCGCCGTATATACCCCTCGGCTCTTTTTCAAGTTCCTCGATGATCTCACATGCACGTATTTTTGGAGCACCGGAAAGGGTACCCGCAGGCAGCAGCGCTTCTATCGCATCGAATGCATCCATCTCCTCTCTGATGACCCCTTCCACCTCCGAGGTTATGTGCATGATCCTGGAGTAACGCTGGATCGCTTTATACTTTGTGACCTTCACGCTTTGATATTTTGATATTTTCCCAAGATCGTTCCTCGCAAGGTCTACCAGCATATTGTGCTCGGCGAGCTCCTTCTCGTCCTCCAGCAGTTCCTTTTCCAGAGCCTGATCCTCACATATGCTGTTGCCGCGGGGCTTCGAACCTGCTATCGGAAATGTCGAAAGGGTCCCGTTATGAAGTCTCACCAATGTCTCGGGAGATGCACTGATCAGCTGCACATCATCATTTGCCATAAAGACCATGTAAGGCGACGGGTTTGTCGTCCTGAGGACTCTGTATGCATTCATAAGGCTGTCTTTATATTCGGTCTCAAATCGTCTTGATATCACAGCCTGAAAAATATCTCCGCGCTTTATATATTCCTTTGTTTTCTCGACCATGCTGCAGTACTCTTCCTTCGACACATTGCAGGTAAACGACGGGATATTTTTTATCGTCGCTTCCGCTATGCACGAATCGGCCTGGCTGCCGATCATGCGCATGATTTCATTGATATCTGCAAGCGCCTTTTTATAATTCTCTTCAATCCTGTCAGTTCGCATATTGACGACAATCAAGATCTTTTGCTTCAGATGATCGTATGCTATCACCTTGTCGAACAGCATCAGGTCGAAGTCGTAAAACTCGCTTTCTCTGAGCTTTAAAACAGGTTCCGCATAGCCGATCATACTGTATGAAAAATACCCGACAAACCCTCCTGCAAACGGCGGCATCCCATCCAGCACAGGCGCTCTGTACTTTGAAAGGTAATCCCTCAGTACTTCGAACGGTTTATCTGAACGCAGTGTTCTCTTCCCGACGTCTTCGACCGTTATTTCTCCTTTCCTGCATGTAATGCGGCCAACGGGATCATATCCAAGAAATGAATATCTTCCCCATTTCTCCCCGCCTTCAATGCTTTCAAGCAGGAAATACCTGCCGCTGGTCTGTGAGATCCTTCGCAGAACCGCGATCGGCGTCGTGATATCAGCGAAGATCTCTCTGCAGACAGGCACAATTTCATACTCTCCCGCCAGTCTCCCGATTTCATCGTAATCTGGTCTGATCATTTTAATCACCTCTCCGTTTTGATAAACTCTGTCTGCAATATGAAAATCAGCCGCACCGCAGGCAACAAAAAAAGCTTTCGTCCCCGGTAAAGGGACAAAAGCTTTAACTTCTGCGGTGCCACCCAATTTGACGTATAATACGCCCACTCATACTGCATACCATCATATGCATCCTGCTGATAACGGGCAGGCCCCCCGTAAGCTCCTACTCTCTTTTGATTTCGGGCTTCCCTCGCAAGTCCATTCAAAATGACCTTGCAGCCGCATTCTCACCACCGTCGGCTCTCTGAATGCAAGTCGCCATTCCTACTTCTCTTGCTCCTCGGTTTGATCGCAATAATGATTTTGGTTAATTCTAGCATCTAAAATTACATATGTCAAGAACCGTTTTAATTTTTAGATCTGTAAATTTATACATAAATCATTGGTCAAGGTTTCAGCCTCCGGCTCAATCTTCAACAAGCCAGTATATATTTTTATCCCTGTTCATAATGCCGAAACTGATAAACTCTCTTCTGATCGTGCAGAAATCATCATTAAAATCGGCAATTGCTATATTCACTTCCTTTTCCGTATAGCGCTTTCCCGGCTCGAACACCTTTGCGATTTCCCTCAGCACGATCTCCCGTTTCTTTTGCTGTACAGGAATGGACTTGAGCTTACCATATTCAAAGAATGAGTCTATTACTTTCTGCCTGTACTGCTCCTCCCTTAGGGTCTGGACGTCTTTTTCGCTTTCGGTCTGATTTATAAGGCTGTTCAGACTAAGTGAGAGCATTTCATTGTTCAGGTGATACATTACATAATACTGTTCCTTGACCGAATGGACCAAACCGCTCTCCTCCAGCTTTTTCAGGTGGAACGAAATGGTCGACGGTGCCAGCCCCAGCCTTTCCGACAGCAGTTCTACATACATGGGCTCTTTTACAAGATTGTTTATTATCAGCAGCCTGGTTTTATCAGCAAGGCATTTGAATATTTTAACAATGTCTCTTTCCATGTCTAACCCTCCTGTGTACAGTTGTCTGCGCAATGCAGGAACATATCCCGGATCTGCTGTGCCGTCTCAAGTTTTATCTGCTCGATATAATATTTCTCCATCAAATTATGCGCTTTGTCCTTTTCCATCTTCTCCGCCCATGGAGCTGTTTTCCTGTCCAGCAGCTCAAAGTAATTCCGGGTGAGCTTGTCGATCTCAATATTTCCTGCTCCGTCTTTACACATGTCCTTCCATACCTTGGTGAACATTTTGCCAAAGATATCTCCTACATTCAGCTTTATTTTTTCCAGTATAGCATCATCTTCCGAACCCTCTGCTGAAAGCCTTATGCAATTCTGTTTCCAGACATCTATCATCGCTGTCAGCTCATTTGTGAATGTTATTTTGAGTTGTTCACACGAATTCATTTATTCATCCTCCAATCAATTCTGTTCATGTTCACTGCTTATTTTAAAGATCGGTGCATTCCTGTCGGTATATCGTGAAGCCCTGACATATCAGCAATATATGAGTCCACGACCGGTATATCGCTGTTCTTGTAATAAATAACATGTCCTGCGGGACGCTTTCTTCTTATATGAACCTTCTTTTCAGAAGCAGCACCCGCATTCCTAAAAAACATTTTACATCTCTCCCTTCTCCTTATTACAAATACAATAAAAACATCTGGCAAAAATTTATTTCCATCATTATCTAATCATATAATACACTTCTAATTACATGTTGTCAATCTATTTTTATAAATATCGAATAAATTTTTTAATTTTATTTTAGTACATATGACAAAATAACTGTTCGATTATGGTGCCTGTCACCATAATCGGACAGTTATTATAAAGAAAAAAGCTTTCGTCCCCTGGTAAAGGGACAAAAGCTTCTGCGGTGCCGCCAAATGTCAAGTGCTGCTTTGCCGGAGCATCAGCAGCTTGACGAACCGGTGCAGCATAGCTGCTACTTCTGCCCTGGTCGCACTGCTTTTCGGCGCGATCTTCCCAATCACCTTGCCTCTGATGATGCCTGTTTTATTCATCACCTGTACAGCTTCTTTTGCATAATCCGAAATAGAAGACTCATCTTGGTATGTCCGTAGCTGTTTTCACGCTCTGAGTCTGACGCCGACACCTGCACATCCATTACCATCTGCAGGCTCAAAAGGATAACTGCTGCAAGAATAGTAAACAAGGAATGGCTGCGTCTTTTCTTCATTAAAATCCACTCCTTTTGCCAGACACATTTATGCAATGATATATAGACAAAACTCCAGCTACAAAGTTAAAATCAATCATGGTATAATAACTATGATAATTCAATGACTGTAGTCATTCACATTAAATATATGGTTTTTTAGCCATAACAGTCAATAAAAAGGGTGAAGATTATTGACAAAAGACAGTTTCAGCTCAAGAAAGCTCAAAGCAGCCGATACCAGGAATAAAATCTATGAATCCGCACGCCAGCTGATCCTGGAACAAGGATTTGAAAATGTAAGCGTTGACTCTATAGTAGAAGCTGCAGGAGTAGCTAAAGGTTCATTTTATGTACACTTCGAATCCAAAGACGCTCTGGCAGTTGATTTGATCAATGAATTTACAAAAACAGCAGACCTGGATTACAAATCGTTTTTGCAGTCACATTCCGACTGCAGTTCCTCCCTCGATACACTTCTTCTGCTGGCAGAAAAAATTTCTGATTTTATTGAGTCCAATATTGGCATCGATAATATGAAAGTGCTTTACAAAGCACACTTGACAAAAGCAGTGGATACAACATCTGCAACAAGCTATAGCCGGGAGCTTTATACATTGTTCAGCAAAACATTGGAAATGGGAGTTGAACAGGGAGAGTTAAGAGAAGATCTGTCAGTCGCTTCATTGTCAAGGCATATGATCCTTGCCATAAGAGGCATCACCTTCGAATGGTGCATACGATATCCCGATTTCGATTTGAAGGAACAGGTCCTGGAACACTTCAAAATACTGTTGTATGGCATAAAAAAGTAAATATCGGCATTTCCTTCGATCCATACCTGAACATACTGAAAAGAGGCCTTGATATGCTTTACAGTCAATATCAAGGCCTCTTTTATTTCACATAATCAACTCACGAGAAAACCATGTTTTCTCCGAGAATAAACATTATTTTGCTTTTTGCTTAACAGCAGCCTGAGCGGCAGCAAGTCTGGCTATCGGTACACGGAACGGCGAGCATGAAACATAGTTCAGGCCGACCTCATGGCAGAATTCAACTGATGACGGATCGCCGCCATGCTCTCCGCAGATGCCCAGCTTGATGTCGGGTCTGGTAGCCTTTCCGCCCTGTACAGCCATCTTTATCAGCTTGCCTACTCCTGACTGGTCCAGCTTCGCTGTCGGGTCTGATTCAAATATCTTGGCCTGGTAGTAATCCTCGAGGATCCTGCCTGCGTCATCGCGGCTCAGACCATAAGTCATCTGTGTCAGGTCATTGGTACCGAAGGAGAAGAACTCCGCTTCAGCTGCGATCTCATCGGCCAGCAGTGCCGCCCTCGGGATCTCGATCATGGGACCGACCTTGTAGTCCAGTTCGAGTCCGGCTTGATTTATAACAGCGTCGGCGGTCGTGA
>CAZQUQ010000161.1:0-6482 GCA_964596445.1 uncultured Oscillospiraceae bacterium | reverse complement strand
ATAGGCAGAGAACAATTTACATCTTTAGCGATATTACGTATAGTTGTTCCGTGATACCCGTTAGTGTTGAAGTGCTCAACTGCTACGTCTTTTATTCGATCTCTCAGATCCTTTTCTGTCATAGGCCTCATCCTTTATCTAACGTTAGTTAGAATTATTACATGCCTGATTGTGTTTGTCAACAGTAACCAAATTATGAGTGCTGGCTTTATTTTATTGAAAAAATGTAATATAATAAATTGTAGTAAGTGAACAAGGTTACTAAATTAGGTCACCATTATTTTGTATATCACCTGTCAATCTAATGTTCAAGCAATCAAATGTTGTTAAATGATCAAGTATCGTTTTCACGGGTACGAATCGGAGGGATCGGTATGCACAAAAACAGGGCGTATCAAAAAATCATAGCAATGGTGCTGTCAATCATTATGGCTGTGTGCATGACACCTGCTGCAGCGGCTGATGATACGATGGAGGTCTCATACATCGACGAAAATGGTGTATTGCGGACTGTAACAGCCACTGTCATCCAGGGTACGACTACAGCACTCACAAACGAATGGTATGTTGCGGTGGGCATTCTGACCCTGACGAATCTGTCCATTAGCGGTGATGTCCGCCTGATACTTTCAGACGGCTGTGAACTGACGGTAAATGGCACGGATTATAACGCAGCTGTCAGGGTCCCCAGCGGCAGCAGCCTTTCTATTTATGGCCAGATACTTGGTACCGGCAAGCTGACAGCTGACTCTGCCGGGCGCGGCGCAGGTATCGGCGGTAATGGAGGTCCCAATAATATAAATGCCACCGATGGAGAGAGCTCCGGAACTATAATACTCAACGGCGGCATCGTATTAGCAAACCGTATTGGCGGTGGCGGCGGCAGCGACTATATTATTGGCGGTCCCGGATTTGATGGAGGGCACGGCGGCACTGTTGCCATCAACGGCGGTACCCTTACCGTTTCAGGACGCATCGGCGGAGGCAACGGAGGCGACGGATCCAGTGGCGCAACTCTGGAACCTGACAAAGGTGGAGACGGAGGCAACGGCAGCAACCTGACTGTCAGAGGCGGCAATGTATCTGTTGGGGGCAAGATTGGAGGAGGTGACGCAGGAGCTGGCTTCTTCCAACCCATTTTTGGCAGCAGAGTTTACGGCAAAGCGGGTGAAGCGGGCTCGTGCACCATCACAGGCGGATCGGTAAATGCTTCTGACATCGAACCCACGCCCAAAAATGACGGTGGTTCTGCGGTTTCTCTCACCACTGTAACACTAAGTGGGATTTCCACATCACAGGCCATTAAAGCGCTTGTAGTTACAAGTTTGTCTTCACCTTATGGAACCAGAGATATGAAGACTGATACATCCGGGAAACTCTATCTATGGATCCCGGCAAGTTCTTCTGTTACAGATGCGTTTTCCCAGGGCAGCCGCTACACTGGTTCGATTCCGGCTGGCGGCTCCGGGACCCTTGCCATTGCCGGAACAAGTCCTTATGTACCGGTTATTGTCAGCATGACACCTGCAGACGGGGCGGCAGAAGTTCCTGTAAATGGCAGCATATCAGTCATATTCGATGGAATGATGTATGCCTGGTCAGGGATCATTACATTAAGGGCAGACCATTCGGACACCATTGTACTGCCCCGCGGTGTATGGAACGACAGCTTCATGTCTTACACCGCTGCCTATTCCGATCTCTCATATAATACCATGTATACTGTTGACATTTCCGGATTTACAGATGTTTATGACCATGAAGCGGACAGTGCAAGTTTTGTTTTTACAACTGCTGCACCTCCAAAAAGCGTTATGGTAGGCGTACAAAACAGCCCACTCTACTACAGTACGGCAGGAAGTGCTGACTTCCCTGTCACTGTAACAAGCATTGCGGACGGAACCTATTCTGTTGCCCTTGACGGCGCACCTGTTGGTGTGACCGCTGAAGATATTATTATAGCGTCAGGAAGCGGTACACTCATAATCAATACCAGTGATGATACACCGGAGGGAACATATACCATTACTGCTGTGATAGACGGCATCATTTCCAATAGTATTATCCTGACGGTAGGCCCTGCCTTACCTATTGTAGAAAGCGTAACTGTTTCGCCGGCCGCCGTCGAACTGGAAAGGGGTGCAGCTCAGGAGTTTACCGCAACTGTTGCGGGAAAGAATGATCCCGCGCAAACGGTAACCTGGGAGATCATCGGCAGCAACAGCGCTTCTACTGGTATTGATGCAAACGGGCTATTAACTGTAAGCAGCGATGAAACGGCCACAAGCCTGACGGTGAAGGCAACCTCGACGGTGGATACCAGCGTATCCGGTACGGCGACAGTTTCGGTAAAGATACGCCAAATATCACTGGGTTTTGTATTTCCTGCTGCAACAGAGGGTTATGAAGAACAAATGCCGCTGGAAGTACCGGTGATCAATACAGGTAATCAGCCCACAGGCGAATTGACCGTAGCCCTGAGCGGCAGAAATAAAGATGACTTTATCCTCTCCAAAAGTACTATTGACAGCCTAGCAGCAAACGGCAGCGACAACTTTTCGGTGAAGCCGAAGAATGGTCTCACCGCCGGATTATATACGGCCACCGTCAACGTAACAGGTGAAAATGGCCTTAATAAAAGCCTTGACGTATGTTTTGCCGTAAATTCCGTGTCTGCATCTCCGGCAATAACCTATACAGTGAGCTTTGACCTGAACGGCGGCATCCGCACAGGCGGAGGCGAATTAACTCAGACTGTTGCTGAAGGCGAAGCGGCAATAGCCCCTGCTGTTTCCCGAAGCGGCTATACCTTTGCCGGATGGGATAAATCTTTTAATAACGTGACATCAAATATGACAGTCATCGCGAACTGGCATTATAACGAAGGAAGCGGTTCAAAAAGCAGCGAACCAGGAGGCGATACCGCTGATGATACCGCGGACGATACCACTGACGCTGCCATCCGGCAGGACAGGGATCCTGGTCAGTCGGCAGCCGTAAGCATCAATGCCGTCCCGACGGTGGGCAGTGATGGACACGCAGTCGTGACTCTATCGCAAGATTCATTTGCCGATGCTATCGCCGAAGCCCAGGCGAACGCAAAAAAGCAGGGCGAAACATCAAAGGACATCATCGTCTCTGTCAATATCGACCTTCCTGATACGGCAGAGTCACTGGAGATCGGGCTATCTAAATCCGTGTTGGACACTTTGGCGGATGCAGACATCACACAGCTTGAAATAAACGGCTCCATCATATCCCTTGGCTTCGACCTGGAAGCCATCAAGCAAATCCAGAAACAGTGCATGGGGGACGTGACCATAACAGTCAGACCGGTACAGGATCTCTCCGAAGCAGCCAGAAAGCATATCGGCAACAGACCGGTTTACGACGTGACCGTCAGCTATATCAGTGACGGAAAAATGGTGAGCATTACCATGCTGGCCAATGGCGGAGTAATGCTGTCCATCCCGTATGAACCGGATAAAAATGAAGCCATAGGCTGGCTGTACGGCGTTTATGTGGACGAAGACGGGAATGCGGCACGCGTCCCCGGCTCTGTCTACGACGCGAACAGCGGATGCATTATCATGAACAGCGGGCACCTTTCCATCTACGGTGTTGGATACACGGCTCCCTCGGAGAAGTACGCCGACATCGCCGACCACTGGGCCAGGGAAAGCATCGACTATGTGGTAGGGCGCGGACTGTTCAGCGGGACGACCGATACAGAATTCTCCCCGGATACAGCCATGACCCGTGGTATGATGGTTACGGTACTTGGCAGGCTGGCTGAAGCGGACGTAAGCGGATACAAGACCAGCAGTTTTAGCGACGTGGCGGCAGGCAAGTACTACCAGCCCTATGTGGAATGGGCATATAAAAATGGCATCGTCAACGGCTGCGGGAACGACAAATTCATTCCGGAAAGAGCGGCTACCCGCGAGGAAATCGCCCTGATCCTGTGCAATTATGCCCGGGTCACCGGCTATACCTTACCAGTTATTTACGAAGCCGCGGCTTTCACAGACAACGACAGTATCGGCAGCCCATACAAAGATGCGGCCAGGGCTCTGCAGCAGGCGGGCATCATGATGGGCGACAGCGGCAACAGGTTCAATCCCAAATCGGACATCACCCGTGCCGAGGTCGCAGCAATACTCCACCGCTGCATTCAGTTGACCATCGACCCGGCGACGGCCCAGGGATGGGCCAAAAACGACGATGACCGGTACATGTACTGCAAGGACGGCAAACACCTCACTGGCTGGCCAGAAATACCAGGATCGATGGGCTTTGAGGTAAACGAAAACGGGGTGAGAAAGGCCGAATAGCTTGACGGTTCCTTAAAATGATCAATGGGTTTGGATCCCTTTTATCAGCAGCCGGACATGTTCTGTTATCTGTTGTTTCAAATCAAAGTCCGGATGGCGGACGCACCACTCATAGCAGACGCCCCGTATCGCCATCACAAAATGCTGGGAAAGGGCTTCTATCGGCAGCGAAGATGTAAACTCCCCGCGTCGGATACCTTTTTCCAGGATGTTGTAAAGCAGTGCATAAAGTTCCCGTCCATAACCCTTGACAGCTTCCGTGCCTTCCGTTCCCGCCAGCATCATCTGGTAAACCTTTGTCATGTGTTTGCAGCCGAACGTATTCGAAAGCGTGTCGGCTATTTTTTCACCCAAAGCAAGCAGCACCGCTGAAGACGGCATATCATCGGGTAAGTTATCCACAAAAGCAAAATAATCCGCATCGACTCGGGCAGCATGATCAGCAATAAGCTGGGCGATCAGCGCATCTTTAGACTCGAAGTGGACATAAAAAGCGCCTTTGGTGATACCCGCTTCATTGGTGAGTTCTTCAATATTTATGTCGGAGTACTTGCGCTCCATAAACATATCTCTTGCAATCTCATATAGTCTCGTCTTTGTTTTCGCCCCTTGGGCCTTCCTTTTATCTACTTTTTTATTCTTCATGCTTTCACTCCACTATTGATTCCGCCATTTTCTTTCTTCCCCCAAAAGTTTCGGACATACATCCCGGCATGCATGGCATTTGATAGCCCATGTGCCGCCTACTTCACCGAAGCAATAATCTGAACACTTCTTTTGATCCAGTTCCTCCTTCTCAAGTTTTCCGGTAAGATAAGCCGCAATAACATCAGCTGCCTGCTATGCGGGTCTTAATATTTATCCCTGAAGGACTTTCAGCTTGCTGATATCAGCACCAGTGGGATTCTGGTATATTTTAAGGCCAAACTCCGGCACAACAGCGAGTATATGATCAAAGATATCCGACTGTATTCCTTCATATTCTACCCATTGGGTTGTGCTTGTAAATGCATATATCTCAATCGGCAGACCATGTTCGCCGGGTTGAAGCTGTCTGACTATTGTAGTCATTTTATGGTTAATGTGCGGGTGGTTGTCCAAATACTTCTGCACATATACCCTGAAGGTCCCGATATTTGTCATCCGCCTTCCATTGACTATACTGGAAGGATCGATGCCCTTTTCTCTGTTATATCTCTCTATTTCCGCAGTCCTCTCATCGATATATTCCTTAAGATATTGAATTTTCTTCAGCCTGGACAGCATCTCATCATCACAGAAGCAAACACTGGACACATCAATGTAGATGCAGCGCTTTATCCTTCTTCCCCCGGACTCCTTCATCCCCTTCCAGTTTTTGAATGACTCTGAGATTAGTGCGTTAGGAGGTATTGTTACAATAGTTTTATCCCAGTTCTGTACCTTTACCGTATGCAAAGTGATCTCGATTACATCCCCATCTGCACCATGGGAGGGCATTTCGATCCAGTCGCCGATTTGAACCATGTTGTTGGTAGCAAGCTGAATACTGGCCACAAGACCTAATATGGAGTTTTGGAATATCAGCATGATTACCGCGGTTGCCGCACCGAAACCACTTAGCAATATTACAGGTGAGCGATCCAATATTACGCTGACTATAATGATTGCCGCAGCAATAGTGAAGAATATTTTCACTACCTGCAGATAACCCTTAATAGGCCTGGCTCTGGAAATATCATGCTGCCTGTATATGTCGTCCACTGAATCAATGATCTTATATAACACCATTAATACAGCAAAGGTAATAAAGCAAGAAGCAATGCGTTTAATCCAGTCCTCCACTGCAGGAAACAGCATGGCTGATTCATGTATAATTAATGCCGGCAATATACCGATCATCCGCTCAAACACTTTATTCTTCAGGAGCACGTCATCCCATTTGTTTTTACTTTTAGAAATATATGCATGAAGCATTTTTAGCAGGAGCCTTTTTGTAATAACCATGGTAATGACACATATTGCAATAATCATAATTACTGCTATTGCATTGGATAAATACACAGATGAATTATCACTTAATCCATAGCCTGCAAACAATTCCTTCAGAGAATCGTAAGCGCTTAATTTTAGGGTGCCTTGTATGAATCATTACGGCACCAGGAGGGT
>CAZQUQ010000160.1:0-6505 GCA_964596445.1 uncultured Oscillospiraceae bacterium | reverse complement strand
TATGATAAGGAATTCCATGATCTGATAACAAAACACACGGATTACACTATAGGAATCCTGAATATTGGCAGATATCCAAATAAACCCAGAAAGGATTATACTAGCTTGTCTGATATTAAGCCTGCTATATCCTGCTTCTTTGATGAATTATTTGACAATCGTCCTTGGCAAAGTCGTTGGCCAGAAGCAGTCAATAATAAAGATACGGCAGATATTATCAGTACTTTCATTGACACTTATGATGAATCCGATGACAACACGGTATGGTTTGAAAAAATAAAATGCATATGTGATAAACTGGGATATGCCAGAGATGTCAAGTCTTTTAGGAAAAATCCTTCTGCTTTCAAAGGACATGTCGGTGATGCAGCAATGGTGCTGAGGATCGCATTGACAGGCCGTACGAATACCCCGGATCTTTATGATATCATCCGGATAATGGGTAAAAGCAGGGTTATTGGGCGACTGAAAAAGTACCTCTGATCACATTCCCCGCAGCAAATCAGATTACCGGAAGCAGATCATAGTCCGGGAGTTTGATTTCATTCCCGGAAAGGTAATATATGAAACAGGGGCAGAATCTTCTGCCTCCGTTGTCGTTATAGTCAAGGATTCTTTGCGTTATCTCCTCCTGCATAGTCAAGGATTTTTTGCGTTATCTCCTCCTGCTTTTTCTTTATCCCATCAAAGTCCATATGCGGTATGTAAAATGCTTCGAGCTCATCATGAAGCTGCTTCGCGTTATGTATCATTTCTACTGCTTTGTTTAAAAGCTTGTCGAACTCATTATCATTGTACTCCAGTTCGGATCTATATTTCCCAATGATATTGTCGTCAAGAAACTCTCTGAAATCGACTTTTTTGACTGCACATGCATCTGTGGCATGGTATCTGCCTATGGTTGAAAATGCGGTGTTGAGTTCGGGCAATATCAGGTGCTCAAGCTTGAAGGGGTCAAAGGCACAGTAAAATGCCTCGACATCGAAGCCTCTTTCGAGAGCGGCTGTTTTAATGGTCTCAAGCACATCCTCGGTACAGGAGCCCGGAAAACCTTCAAAAACATATATATTATCCAATGTCATCAGGTCGTCGAGATAATTGACAAATCCGTCCGGTGTTACAGCACTGGCAAACATGCACCGCTGATGACCCATTTTCCCTGCCGGCGGATGTATATCGAACAGCATGTTGGTGAACTCCCATGCAATAAAGCGGGGACGCGTCTTGTCCATTGCCGCTCGGTACATGACAGCGTTGTCTTCATATATATGCGCAGCAGCGCCAAGATATCTGTAAGCCCGTTGGAAATAACCGCTTATCTCGTTTTTCAAACCAATTATTGCGGTCCTGTTAGCCTTCAGGGCCGCTTCATCCCAATATTCCCCCAAGTTGACGATCTCGTCGACAGCACCGGGCGTCCCCGGATCGGTCACATGCGGTGCAGTACCGTCCAGCAACGCTGCCCCAAGTTCAGGTATCACAATTCCATCAAGACTCTTGCTGTCGCTCGAGCAGTGCATATGTTCCATATCGTATCCGCGATCCGTCAGGATGTCCGAAATATTCTTCATAAAAGTACTTTTGCCGACTCCAGGGCCGCCCTTCAGGATAAATATCCTGTTTGCTTCTTCCTGCCTCATTATGTATTCAAATCTGCTGAAAAAACCCTTCGAAGTGTTGCCTCCGGGAAACATGTTCCTTACCCTTCCCTTTTGCATCAGATCCCCTCCTGCGCAATAACATCTGGAATATAATATGCCTTGCCGGAACATTATGATGCAATTACGAAAATAATATGGACATTCTTGAAATAAGGATATATAATAATTGATAAAAAAATGTAATTACATAATAACAATAAAAAATTAAACCAGGAATCGAGGTTACAATGTTTCTTAGTGGTAGCAAGTCATTAAACAAAAACATACCGATACCATTGTACTATCAGCTCAAGACCATACTGCTCGAATACATCAAAGAGCATCAAGGCATGGAGGAGCCTATCCCGACTGAAGTGGAGATCAGCGAATATTTCGGGATAAGCAGGCCCACTGTCCGCCAGGCCATCAACGAGCTTGTAGTGGAGGGCTATTTATACAGAATAAAGGCAAAGGGCACATTTATCTCAAAACCGAAGATAACACAGGATTTTTTGCAGACTCTGGACAGCTTCAACAACGAGATGAGAAAAAAAGGGCTAGTCCCCTCCACCAAGATACTGCAGAAGGAAATAGTAAAAAGCGATGAAAAGATCGCCCAGGTATTGAAGCTCGAAACAGGAGCCGATGTAATAAGGCTGACAAGGCTGAGATCCGCAGATAACGAGCCTATTGTCTTTTCGATAACATACATCCCTTATAATGTATGTCCTTCTCTTATGGACCATGATTTGGAGAATGAATCACTTTACGAGGTCATTGAGAAGGAAACCGGCAAGCTAGTGTCAAATGCCGTCAGGTCGCTGGAATGTGTAACTGCCGGTGAATTTGAAGCCAAGCTGCTCAATATAGACAAGGGCGCACCGGTACAGTACTTTGAAAGCATTGTGAGCCTGGAGGACGGAACTCTTGTTGAATACTCATTGGCAAAATACAGGAGCGACAGAAGCAAATTTACATTTGAGTTAAGAAGGCAATTGAGATAAAACCTCTTTTTTTATGTCGTTTTGTTATTACATTAACACTTTATAACACGAATATATATGTATAGATAATTATTTGCTATCGGTTATTCTCCTGAGGCCGGTTATTCTCAGGAACTTCTGGTATTCCTCATCCCAACGCTCCGTATCCTCCGGTGTGTGGACCTTCGGCGGGAAGCTCCGTCTTACGATGCTCCTGGCCTGCTCATAGTCCGAGATCTCGCCCAGAGATACAAACTGCACTATTCCATTGCCAAGTGCCGTCGCTTCGGCCGGTCCCGCAAAAACAGTCTTGCCGCAGCAGTTCGCAGTAAACGAGTTTAGCAGCGTATTCTGTGAGCCTCCTCCTACTATGTGGATGCTGTCGTATCTGCGACCTGTCAATTTTTCGATGCCTTCGATCACATATCTGTATTTGAATGCAAGGCTTTCAAGTACGGTCCTGATGATGCTGCCTGCATCTTCAGGAACCTCCTGACCAGTCCTTCTGCAGTAGTCTCTTACTGATCCTGGCATATCGGTAGGCTCATAAAATAATTCGTCGTCAGGGTCGATAACCGCCGCGAAAGGCTCTGCCGAATCTGCAAGGGCGTCCAGCTCATCGTAAGAGTATCTTCTTCCGCTGATGATACCCAGCTTTCTCTGAATCTCCTGTATTATCCAGAGCCCCATTACATTTTTCAGCAGTCTGATCTTTCCGTTCACTCCGCCTTCATTTGCAAAATTCAATCTATATGCTTCTTCATTTATAATAGGCCTGTCTGTCTCAGTACCGACGATGGACCATGTCCCGCTGCTGATATACAACGGCGGAGCATTTTCGGAAGGCACGGCCGCAACCGCGGATCCGGTATCGTGTGAACCGACGGCCGTCAATCTGATAGCACCGATCTCTATTTCACTGCTGATAGATTTCGAAACATGTCCTATCACCGTTCCGGGCATCACTATGGGCAAAAACAGCCTTTTTGGGATCCCCAGCGCTGCCATCAGTTCGTGGTCCCACCCGCCGATTTCATAATTGTAAAGCTGCGATATGGTGGCCATCGTGTATTCGTTATACTGCTCGCCCGTCAGATAATATGCCAGCAGATCTGTCAAAGACAGATATTTGTCTGCTATATCAAAAACATAAGGTCTCTCCTTCGCAAGATGGAACAACTGGTACATGGTGTTCATACGCACATGCTGTATCCCGTTTCTGGAGTACAGCTCCATGCCTCCATAAAGTCGGCGCACTTCTTCGACAAGGCCGGCTGTGCGGTTATCACGGTGGCTGTATGGATATTCCATCACGTAACCTTTTTTATCAAGCAGCACAAAATCACTGCCCCATGTATCGATGCCGATCGAGGCTATATCGCAGTCCGTGCTGTATGCCTTGCGAAGGCCCTCTTTCAGATCTCTCCATATCCCAAGTATGTCCCAGTAAACGCTCTTTCCAGCAATAACCGGACCGTTGGGATATCTGCAGACCTGTTCGATAGAAAAGCTGATGCCGTCAAACCCGATCCGATATAATCTTGTGCTTCCTCCGCCTGCATCAAAAGCCAGTACATTTTTCCGATTACTCATCTCATTTCTCCATTCTCTTCTGTTTTCATATACTATTAGATAAATATCCTGCTGTACTGTTTCAACTGCTGCCGTATATCGGCTCCGACTTCTATTATTATACCATATTACGCATATGCCGGCTTACGAAAAATACTTCGTTTTACGAAAACACAGATGCCTTTCAGCATCTGTGTTTCTATAATTAGATTATTTTACACGCAATCAGATGATGAACTTCTCCATCTGAACTATCAAGTCGTCAGCAAGATGCTTTATCTTACCGGACATGTTATCCAGTTCTTCGATTGCTGCAAGCTGCTCTTCGGTAGATGCGGATACCTCCTGCGTCGATGCGGAGACCTGTTCCGACACGGCCGAAATGTTTTCCATGCTATTGAGCACCTTTTCCTTGAAGGCGTTCATGTCATTGATCATTTCGCCCGCTTCAACGATGCTTTCGGTCATAACCGACGTCGTTCCGTTTATCCTGGCAAATAGTTCTGTTGTATGATTCACCCTGCTGTTCTGCTCCATAATGATGTTCTCAGCTATCCCTGCCAGCTCGGATGAGCTCTGGGCCTGTTTATATATGGTATCCAGCTGGGACTGTATGTTTTTCGTATGATTGTTCGACTGTTCCGCCAGCTTCCGAATCTCTTCAGCAACTACAGCGAAGCCCTTTCCTGCTTCACCAGCTCTCGCAGCTTCGATAGCTGCATTCAGCGACAGGAGGTTGGTCTGTTCTGCGATATTTCGCAAAACCATAGTGATCTTATCGATGTTTTTAACATACATGTTCAGCTCATTTATTTTCTTTACTACGTCAGATGTGATCTTGTTCGTCTGTTCGGTCTTTGTATTCAGATCGTTTATCGCCTCGATGCCGGATTCGGACAGTTCCTTCATTGCTTCTGCATTGGTCAGTATTTCTTTTGTTTTTTCAGCTGCTTTGGTGATCCTATCAGTAAGCTGCCTGACATTTTCGACGCTGCTCTCGATTTCTGCAGCCTGGGTGGTTGCGCCTGAAGCAACCTCCGATATCGCGCTGGCAACATCGCTCGATACCCTGGATGAATCTGCCGATATCGCAGACATGGTTTCAGCTGATGCTACAACCTGGACTGCAGCTTCCTTGCTCTGTCCGACGAGCTCCCTCAGGTTGCTGATCATCTTGTTGAAGCTGGATACCAGCTTTCCGATCTCATCCTTTCTCTTCATTGACAGTGAAACCGTCAGATCTCCGCTCTCAGCCCTGGACATTACATTGGTGATCGCTTTCATAGAATTGGTCATCCTCAATGAGAAAATAAAACCGAATACAACTGCCATGATACTGAACAAAATACCGGCAATGACAGTAGTACTCAAAATCGATGCGGATCCTTCCTTTATCGTTTTCTCCGGAACGGTCGTCACCACAGTCATTCCGGTACTGGCTGATTTAAAGAAAGATACGAGACAAGCTTCATTTCTGTCCGACGAGTAGAACACCCCGGAACTTTCATTCCGGGCTCTCTCCATAACATCCTTTATGAACTGCCTGTCCGCCAGATCAGTGGTTTCCGAAGGATCCAGATTCGATATTATATCATTGCCCGGGGTCAGCAGGTATGTATTGTCGCCAGTGCCTAAATGAACATTTGATATGATGCCCTTTACCTGTTTGCCTTTAACATCCGCAATAATAATGCCGCACTTCTTTCCTGTCTGCGGATGTATGAATGACCTCGCCATTGAGACCGCAACATCAGTATCGTTGACTTCAATGGTATCGCCGTAATTCACCCAAACCGGTTTGCCATTCGCCTCGACAACTGTTTTGTACCAGTCACTGCCGGTTATTGCCTCCATGTCGATAGGCGGTCTTATGTCGCCAAGGTAATCACCTGAATCAAAAAGCACTTTAATATTCAATTCCTTGGTCGCAGCATTTATTCCCGATATGTATTGGTTGGCATCCCGAAACAGGAGATACTTGCTTGCCGGGTCCGCAGATATGCCGTATTCCTGTACGGCAGTATTGGAGTATATCTGCATGGAAGTACCATTTGCCTTGTCTAAAAACAAGTCGAAGCAGTTGGATGTCAGTACCGTACTTGTGGATATGCTGGTTTCCATCTGCTCCATCAAATCTTTTGAAGCCCTGTTTGTTGTTATGATCGCTATTGTGGTCACCGGCATGATTATAAGTATCAGGAAAGCTGCCACCATTTTTGAAAGAATGCTTCTTGTAGATGTAAGGTCCGCCAGAGTTGCTTTTAAACCATTCAAATAGTACATTATAACCCCTCCGTAATGAAAATATTC
>CAZQUQ010000159.1:0-6543 GCA_964596445.1 uncultured Oscillospiraceae bacterium | reverse complement strand
TCATGTCTGCATCAGCTTATGTGTACCGTAACATCTCTATTATTGCATCAGCTTATCATCTTATTGATTTATGATATTTAGAGAATATTCTAAGCATATTCATACTCATTGTCAAGTATATACAGCGCTAGCAATATTTACGGTGCTGACAATGACAACAGGAACTGGCACCTCGCTCAAATTGAAAGCAAATACAATATGCAGTTGACTGCAGCATAGCTCTGAACCGGAAGTCTATGCTAAGTTCCTCATGGGAGTACTTCGTGCAGCCTCGCTGACTCTACCACGACAGCCTTCTCCTTAAGCCCGTCATATATCGAAAGTGCTTTGCCGCCTGTAAAATCGCGGTTCCTGGGGTTTCCATCCTCTATCATGATCAGATCCGCCGCATACCCGGCAGCTTCCAGGTTCCGAATATTCTGCTGTCCGAACGGCATGTCACATAATATCGTAATATCGGCTTTCTTTATCAACTCAATGTTCCTTTCGAAAGCATCATCGTCGATCTCGCTGAAAGGACGGCACGCAAGTGTTTCTATACCGAATACCTCCGCACATGCAAGGTCGCTGTCCCCATGTGAAAACACGCCTGCCGTCACGCTGTAACCGCTTTCGAAAAGCAGTCTGATGATACCGGAGGCTGATCCTCCCCCTCCGATCACATGCACTTTTACATTCTTTCTTTCGCTTCCTGCCGCAGATATGTGGAAGTCCACAAGGCCCGTTATCCTGTTTTTATATACCAGCGCCTCCACACCATATGAAAAACGCAGATTTTCTCTTGTGATTACAGCTTCAGGACTTCCGTCAGCTATGATCCTTCCGTCTTTCATCATCACAAGCCTGGAGCAATAGCGCACTGCTGTTTTCAGATCATGCACCGCGGCTATTACAGCTTTGCCCTCCCGGCTCAATTCGGAGGAATACTTGAACAACTGCTCCTCATAGGCTATATCCATACTTGACGATGGCTCATCAAGCAGTATCAGATCGGTTTCTTGTGCAAGCACCCTGGCAAAAAGAACTCTTTGCCGCTCTCCGCCTGACAACGAATTTATTATCCTTTTTTCCAGTCTCAGTGTGTCGGTGTAATCCATATATTTCCGGGCCACAGCA
This sequence comes from uncultured Oscillospiraceae bacterium, assembly GCA_964596445.1. Classification (GTDB taxonomy): domain Bacteria; phylum Bacillota; class Clostridia; order Acetivibrionales; family DTU013; genus DTU013. The sequence continues at coordinate 5,427 of CAZQUQ010000159.1, read as the reverse complement.
TAATCTTCCGGACCCTCGGGCCTGAATCTGCCAAGCTTATGGTATCTTCCCGCAAGCACGATGTCCATGACTGTGAACGGAAATGTCACCGTCGTATCCTGATGGAGCATGGCCGCCTTGGCAGCGATTTTCCTGCTGTTCATGCATGCAAGATCGATGCCGTCCAGCTCTATTTGTCCAGTACCCTTGTTTATTCCATTGATACATTTCAGCAACGTAGTTTTTCCGGCCCCGTTAGGTCCTATCAGGCCGATGAATTCTCCTCTGTCGGCTTGGAATGAAATGTCCCTGAGAATATGGATGCCATCTATACAGAAATTCAACCCTTCCACTTTCAGAAGCGTATCGGCCATACCGGTTTTTAATGCAGCAGCACTTGTTTTCAGAATACTTCACCGTCCCTTCTGGCTCTTATCAGAAGATAGAGGAAGTACGGAGCGCCGAGTATGGAGGTAATAATACCGACGCTTATCTCACCGCCGGCCGGAATTCGGCCAAGTATGTCGCAGCCGGTGAGGAAAATAGCTCCGCCGATGGCAGATGCCGGGATAAGGAGGCGATGATCCGGGCCGGTGATAAGTCTCATTATATGAGGTACTATCAGGCCAACAAAGCTTATAGGCCCGCATACCGAAATCGCCGCAGCCGTGACCAGTGAGGTAATGAGCAGCAGCAGCTTTCTGGTACGGGAAGGCTCAAGCCCAATGGACTGAGCCTCCTCCTCCCCAAGCTGAAGCAGATTGAGATCACGTGAAAACATCATAAGTACGGCCAGCAATATCAATACAGGCACCGCTATCAGCCTCACCTGTTCCCACATCATTCCGTTGAGTCCGCCCATTGTCCAGAAGACAAAGCTGCGTACTTCATATGTATTGCTTTTTATTAATACGAACTGGGTGACAGCTCCAATAAAAGTACTGACAGCAATTCCCGACAGGATCAGTGTCAGCGGCGAGATCCTGCCCTTCCTCAGCGAAAGCATGTATATGAGAGCGACAGCACCAAGCGCTCCAATGGCTGCAAACAGCGGCATCATATAAATACTCTTCGCCGATATCCCAAGCGTGATGGCCATGATCGCACCAAGCCCGGCGCCGCTGGAAACACCAAGAATACCCGGATCTGCCATGGGATTGCGGAACAGCCCCTGCATCACGGCACCACAGGCAGACAATGCCGCTCCTGCTATACAAGAGACAAGCACCCTGGGCAGTCTGACCCTGTAGATGATGGAAACCTGATCCTGCGGCAGCGTCGGATCATCCAGCAGACCGATATTGGCCAGGATGATCCTGAAGGATCTGCCGACTGGCACATATACCGCACCTACTGCTACTGCAAGCACAATTGTGAAAAACAGTATCAGCAGCATGATCGGCAGGACGGTCCGCATTTTTTTATATACATTGCTGTTATTCATGCTTTCATCTCCATCCATTCACGGCATGATGGTTTCATTTCAGCCTATTCGAATAATTCCGGATAGGCTGCCCTTGCCACATCCTCGACCGCAAGCACGGCATATTGTGATATCGCGCTGATATGCGGATTCGGAACGGAAAAGATCCTGTCGTTTTTTATAGCATTGACCGTCTGCAGGCTTTCATCATTGACCAGTGAATCCTTAAGTCCTTCAAAGGAGTTGTTTGGGTCATAATACCAGGACGGCAGGATGATGATGTCCGGATTGAACTCTATTATCTTCTCCTTTGATACAACAGGCCATCCTTCCATCCCTGCTCTGGAAACCACATTTATCAGGCCTGCCCTTGTCACGATATCGTCGAAGTTCGTTCCCTTCCCGCTGCTTCCGAGCTCTCCGTAGTCCATAACGGTCAATCTCTGTTCAGGCTGTATGGCAGACAACTTTTCTTCTATCTCTGCGAGCTTATCATCCATCCACTTGATTATTTCCATGCCCTTTTCGTCAGCCCCCACAACATGTGCCAGTTCAGCGATAACCATTTTCTGTTCATCCAGATTGCAGGGTGTTCTGAATGCATATACGGTTATTCCGGAATCCCTAAGCTGCTTTATATAGCTGGGATCGGCCCATGTATCCAGAATGACCAGATCAGGGTTCAGTGCTATAATGTTTTCGATCATATCCATTGTAGTCCTGGCTGCAACACCCTTGGCTTCGGCAGCGATGTTGGATATCCCTTCATCATCGGCATACCTGGTCAGTGATGCGATCCTGCTTTTGTCCACGAGGCTGAACAGTATTTCGTCCGAACCGAGAGTCATGGAAATGATCCGCTGCGGTTCGTTTTGCAAAACCATCTCGTCCCCATTTGCATCGACCACCGTCAGCGGGAACTTTTCATCGGCTGTTTCAGGAGTAGTCCCACTGTCCGACGCCAGTGCATCGTCCGCCTTATCAGCGCTGTCTGCCGTACCGGTTTTGTCAGACGTCTGTGAACTGCCTGCCGTATCAGCGCTGTCTCTCGCCGATGTATTGCTTCCCATATTGCCATCGGCAGTCTGTGACGCACTGCCTGCCTCATTATTCCCGTCCAGTTTTGAACCGCATCCTGTGAAGGCAGCCAATAGCAATACTATTGAAATTATGATAGCCAATCCCCTTGAATATGGTGTATTTCTATACTTTATCATTAATATCTTCTCCTCTCCGGTAATTAAAACTCGATGCCATATCTTGCGTTAATACCTTTTTCCGCCGGATGCCTGACAGCTTTTATCTCAGATACATAGTCGGCAGCTTCTATAAGCTCCTTTGAGGCTCCTCTTCCTGTCAGCACGAGTTCAAGCTTTTCCGGCTTGTTTTTGATAAAATCCATCAGCAGATCAAATTCAAGCATGCCTGATGATACCGCACCAATCACCTCATCCAGTATCAAAAGATCACATTCGCCCGCTTTGGCGGCGTTTACGGCGTGATCGAATATATCGGCCTGTTCTGTCGATGTCTGCAATCTTTCTTCAGCATCCATCTGCCATATAAATTTTTTCGACCCGGTGCCCCTGTAGAGCTTAAACCCGGGCTCAAGAGATTTCAGGCTGTACATCTCGCCTGTGGGCGATCCTTTCAGAAACTGGGCCATCAGCACCTTCATTCCCTGTCCGCATGCTCTGACTCCTAATCCGATCGCCGCTGTCGTCTTCCCTTTTCCGTCACCCGTATAAATATGTATCAAACCCCTCATTTGCTTGTCCTTTCTTCTAAAAGCCTTTTGCCGTCCGTACAATTTGAAAGCCTCCTGACTACAAATCAGGAGGCTCCTATATACATATACAGATGTTCGATCGACATCCCATGCACCCCCTATCTCTCGTAGAGTTACGGTGTTACTGCACAGGCAGGTCTTCTGGCTCAAGCGTCATCGCTCAGCCGCTCCTTCCCGGTTTCCCAGTGGCTTGCGGCAGAACTCTTCTAATACAGCGGCGGGACCGCGTGGGAATCTTACCCACTTCCCTCTTCAAGCAAATATGCTCTCCATCGGATCTTTTCCGATACCTGTACGTCTATGAAATTATCACTGCTGTAAATAGTTTATATTATCCAGGCCGATATTTCAACACAAATATATTTTAAATTCAAAATCAATCCAAAATCCTGATCACATTGATGATCTCCTTGACAGATTCGGATCTCCCCAGTTCACTGAGACGTTCGGCAAGGCTTGACTCAGTCGATTTTGGCGCCGTGAAGCCTATCTCGTCCTCCAGGCCCTTGATCCCGGGACTGATATACTCAACATTGCCAAAGATCATCCTGATATCGCTGTCCGCTTCCGGCTTATTCCTTGCTGCAATTCTTATAAAGCACCGCGTCTCGCTTTCATTGAAGGGCACCAGATTGTCTGTTTCTTTTCTCACCCATACATTCTTTGTGCTTTCATTATGTCTGACGATATCAATAATATCAGCAACGACAGCACTGGCCGTCGGCAGCTTCCCTGCACCTCTCCCATAGAACATTGCATCTCCGATGGCATCACCGCTGACTACTATAGCATTGAACACATCCTCTACATTTGCCAGCGGGTGATCCTTGCTGATCATTGCAGGCGAAACCCTGGCGAATATCATTCCGCCCTCTCTCCTGCTGACCGCGATCAGCTTTATTACAGAGTCCGCAGCCTCGGCATACTGCATATCGGCAGGACTTATCTTCGATATGCCTTCGGTATGGATCCTGCTGCAGTCCACATACTCATTGTATGCGATCGACGAAAGGATCGCGATCTTCCTGCATGCATCGATCCCTTCAATATCGGCTGTCGGATCGGCCTCGGCGTATCCGTTCTGCTGTGCGCCTCTGAGCGCGTCGCCGAAATCCCTTCCCTCTTTGCGCATCTGAGAGAGAATATAGTTTGTTGTGCCATTCAGTATTCCTGTAATTCCATTTATCACATTGGCGGCAAGGCATTGGCTCAAAGGCCTTATAATAGGTATCCCTCCGCCTACGCTGGCTTCAAAGAGGTAGCTGACGCCATTGTCAGAAGCCATTTTCAAAAGCTCCGGTCCGTGAGTCGCAACAAGCTCCTTGTTCGACGTCACGACATGCTTCCCCGCAATGAACGCCCTTTTTGTATATTCCTGGGCTATTCTGACCCCTCCGATGGTCTCCGCTATTATCTTTATATCCGGGTCATCAAAAACATCCGCCGGATCCTTCGTCATAAGCTCACTGTCAGGGCTGTCGGGAAAATCTCTTATATCAAGTATCTTCTTTACCCTGATCTGTTCTCCTGCCCTGTCTGCAATGCTCCTGCCGTTTTTCCTGATAACCTCGGCCACACCTGAGCCGACTACTCCATATCCCAATATGGCTATATCCATGACTCCAGTCCTCCTCTGTCAGTCCCTCGCAAGTATCTCCTGCCTGCGGACGCCTTCTATTTCGCCGATGCTCTCCATAAGCCTGCCTATATCCATCGTCATGCCTGTGGTGGCGATCGATATCGTAACGTCTGCAAGACCGTTGATAGGTACGTTTTGATTTATTGTTATGATATTTGCCTTCGCCTGAGCGATCTTGTTTATGATACTCGAAAGTATGCCTGAAAAATCTTCTACTACAAAAAACAATGTAATGACTCTTCCTCTTGATGTTTCATAAAACGGGAATACGTAGTCCTTGTACTTGTAAAAAGCGCTTCTGCTCAGGCCTGCCTCCTTCACAGCATCATTGACCGTCTTTGACTTGCCCGACGTCAGAAGCTTTTTTGCTTCGATGACCTTCGAAAATACATCCGGAAGTATCGAACTGTCAACCAAAAAATATACCGCTCCGTTATCCATATTCTCTCCTTATTGTCCGCGAACGACGTACATTTGTGTGTCGCTTGAGTAATATTAGCACAAATAAGAGCCGAAATCAATATTGCCGACAAAAAAAATTCAAAAAAAAAAAGAACATCAGGGGATGCTCTCTGACTTTTGAACCGGATGGATCTA
>CAZQUQ010000158.1:2507-6572 GCA_964596445.1 uncultured Oscillospiraceae bacterium | reverse complement strand
AACTCTTCAGATACTTTTTACTTAGCAATAATAGGTGTTATAATGTCATTGTTATCAAAGTTAAGGATCTCGACGGCCAGGACTTTTCCGGACTTCGCCAGAGAATATATATCCTCCTGAGCAAAGACTTCAGATGGCAAATGAAAGAATTTAAAGCTATTGTTGAGAGTATTTTTGAAAATATCATCTGTCATCTCAATAATAGTATGCCTATACTCATATGGCTCATCTTTTTTATTATATTGAACTTCTGACGTTACTTGAGGTTCATCAATACCAAGGTATTGCATAGAGGCCTTTATTAACTTGTTATCCAGCATATTGCCTGCGATAATGTCCTGAACTATATTATAATCAGTGGTAATTATAGATATACCTGAAACTCCTAACCACAATTCAGTCTTTCCACTATTATTGTTTTGTACACCTTTATTAGAGTAATACCTTGCCGGAAAGCCTTTAAACTCAAGCTCTTCCAGTTCTACACCTTCTGTATTTGTAACGATTGAGATGTTTTCAAGGTACTGTTGGCTATAGGAGATAAAATCATTTTCGTTTTCATATTCCAGCAGAACAAGGTTACCGGTGCTTTTGCTGACAAGTCTGAATCCTTCTGGAATATATGTTGGTTCATATATATTGAATCCATCGGTCTCATCCTGGGATGACCGGTTTTCACTAAAGAATATATGGGTGAATTTTTCATATGCTTTGGTAACGAACTCAAATACTGAAGTGCGCACAGCTGATACACTCTCTCATTTGCGAAGAAATGAAAGAGTTTTCCTTTTCCATCTTTACTCATCATTTTGTTTTTCCTTATCTCTGCTGTATATGACGAAGGAATCTGCGATTTATTGCACTTGCCGAAAAATTTTTCTGCAAAAAATAGTCCTGTTTGATTTATCGAACTAATTTCATATTCCATAACATGCAAACAGAACTATCCGCTTATTTTGTATGAACGAAGCGCAGCCGGGGTGATGGGTTGTGTGGGGGAGTATTAGTGTACAGATCATGTTCTCTGATCAGATGAAGCAATCTCGCAAGCTTCGGTATCCGCTGGAGCTTGGGGAACCCTTCCTCCATCATTCTCTTGTATGTATCGAACCAGAAGATATGATCGGGCAGCCGTTTGAACCTTTCTATCGTTCTTCTGTCTTTTATGTTCCACGGCTTGGCGCCGGCAAAATGGATGCCGCACAGAGCGGAAACATCGGGGTATCCATTGAGGCCGCAGAAACGCAGGTCGATATTGGTCCACCTGCCGGACCATGCCATTGTGATATACTGCATCTCCGGCCATTTAAACTGGTTTCCTATCATTTGCCTTACTTCCGGTCGGCTGATATCACCAATGAGCCTTTTGTATTCATCGTATGACGGAGCCATGACCAATAATGCTCCGTTGATGCCCATGTTTTCAGGGTCATGCAGTATCCGGTCCGTTATTTCGCCGGGTATGGCGCAGCCATGGGGGCAAATCTGTTCATATACCTCGTGCCATTTCCATTTGCCGCATCTCATGACATTGTCCGAAATGACATACTTGCCGGTCGGATCATATTCGAGGAAATAGGATTTGCGTTCATTGATCACGCCTGCCGGAACATCAAGGGTGAACAGGTGCTCATAAAATCTGACAGGCAGTATATCTGCATCTGCGACGACTATTTTGTCATAATTCATGTTCAGGTCGCCGTCTTTGCCAAGCCTCAGCGCATTGAACCTGGTAAATACATACGGGATGTCCTGACGCTCATGCCCTCGTTTACTGGGGATATATATCTCGTCGACTTCGATAATATGGTCGTAAATCATGCCAAGGGCATATCTTGCCGCAGCGGAGATGTTACGGGTCACGAGACACACCAGATCCGCCTGGGTCCTCTTTTCGCGCAGGCAATAGCCAAACAGGAGCGCTCCGGGAAGGTAATTGTCATTTCGCATTAGGAATGTGACAAAGGCATATCTGGATGAGCCGTCATCCCGTTTCATTTCAGCCGGGTAATTGTATACTTTTTTTAGTGTCGATAAGTTAAACCGTTCCATAACCGTTTCTCAAAATGTGCCGGATCGATGCCTGATGTCGGTTCGATACTATTTATCCGGATCGATGCCATATATATGATCCGATGCTATAACATCTGAGCACGATGCCGGGTATTAATTCTGCTTTGATCTTATGGGAAACGGTGGCTGAAATATATAGCGAGAACATGTTAAAGTGTTTATTGCACAAATAACGAGCATTACATAAACTATGCTGCATGAGCATGAACAGACAATGCTGATTGAGCAAACAATGCCTATTGCACAAAAAACCCGCCGGACGCTCGGTCCAACGGGTTTTCGTTCATTGCTTCGAGTATACTATCTTTTTGATGCTGTCATATGAAAGGCAGAATTCTGCTGTAAGCTGGTCTATTGTCATGCCGTTCCTGAACCGCGATTTGATTTCGCTGTTCCGCTTCAGCAGATATGCGCGGCTGCCGGAGCTTTCGCCCCACTTCTTGCGCATTCCGTCGGGACTTGGGATATAGACCAGTCCTCCGGCGATGTATTTCTGCATCTCTTCCAAAAGACTTTTAGGGAAATTATCTTCAGCTTTCTTATATTTCATTCCGACTCCGCTCCTTAAAATATATTTCTTTAAGGATGCAAAGCCCGCACTATAAACTGCTCACTATAGCTGCCGCTATAATGCTGGAATGAATTCGGCGATCATTTATTTGGCTCCATGCAAGCAATCGCCATTTGTTTATATTGCAGACTTTGCATGGAGCTTTTTCAGTACAGCGAACAATATAGAATTCATGTTCAGCACTCCCTTCGTTTTGGATTTATGTCATGGAATAAAAATGGGCTGTGGTCGGTAAAAAGTACCATCACAGCCCGGATTGATATAAATAAAGCCTGGTTGACCCAGGCATCATTTACAGATCGCTGGCGTGCCGTAACTGATACCCTTCATCTCCACATCGGATCATTGCATAACAAAAGATACAGCTATATTAATTAGCCGGTCTCTTCGGTGTTATGATTCCGCAGTGTGGTTACAGAAGAGTATAGATCATTTCATGCACGCTCCATATTTAATATAAGCCTATGATAACAGCCATATAAAGTATTGTCAAGAAATCATTGACAGTGGATCGTCGATGTGTTAGGATGTGAATGAATAAAAAAATATTCATTCATTATATCTAATGTGTGGATGAATGAAAGGTTTGGTAATGAATGAGAGGTCAGAGCAATGAAGAAGGTAACCGCTTTTATAGGGACTGCCAGCAGAAAGGCTACTTTTTACGCAGTACAGGAGTTTGAAAAGAATCTGAAGAGGTATGAGGATGTAGACTTCGAGTATGTTTTTTTGAACGATTACAGGCTCGAATTCTGCTGCGGGTGCAAGGTATGCTTTGATAAGGGCGAACAGTATTGCCCGCTGAAGGACGACCGGGATATACTTATTGAAAAGATCGAACAGTCCGACGGCATCATTTTTGCGACTCCGAGCTATACATATCAGGTTTCGGCGCGCATGAAAAACTTGTTTGACCGTATGGCATTTATATTCCACCGACCGAGATTTTTTGGGAAAGCTTTCACGGCAATATTGACGCAGGGTGTGCCGGTGGGGGATAATATCCGCAGATATATCGAAGAAACAGGCGGGCATCTTGGGTTTACAGTGACCAGGGGATGCAGTCTCTGGACGTTGGATCCGATGACGGAAAGTCAGAGGGAATCGTTGGAGCGCAAGGTCAGCAAAACGGCCGCCAGATTTTACAGGGGTCTGATCCGATCTACTCCACCGGTGCCGTCATTTTTCAGGCTGATGCTGTTCAGAACGGGGAGGTCGGGTCAGCGCTATGCCGCCGTCAGGTACTATGACTATTACTATTTCAGGGACAAAGGCTGGTTTGAGTCGGATTATTATTACGAAACGAAGCTTGGGCCGATTAAGAGGGCAGCCGGCGCATTGTTTGACTTAATGGGGCGGCTCATCGCAAAGCAGATATAACATGGTATGAGAAGCGGTGAGTGAGAAGTGGTATGAAAAGC
>CAZQUQ010000158.1:0-2407 GCA_964596445.1 uncultured Oscillospiraceae bacterium | reverse complement strand
AAGCGGTGAGTGAGAAGTGGTATGAAAAGCTGTGAGTAAATATGCACTGCTTCAATAAGTGAACACAGAAAAAGTGGCTGCATCAAGCGCAGCCACATTATAAGCGACTACAGAATAGTGACAGAAGTACTATACCGAGTCTGGCGAAAGGAGGAAGCTGCATTGATCGATAAGAAGGCGGAGCTGCTTCGCTGCGGAAGGGAATTGTTCAGCACAAAAGGGTTCAAGGACACGAACGTTGTTGATATTACAAAGGCGGCGGGAATGGCGGCAGGTACGTTTTATATCTATTTTCCTTCAAAGGATAAGCTTTTTATGGACATTTTTATTGAAGAGAACATCAAGCTGAAGAAAAGCATTCTTGATGAACTGGACCTGGAAGCCGAACCAGCAGCCGTCATTGGGGAGATCATGGAGAAGAACATCCGTGGGCTGAACTCCAATCCGATATTAAAGCAATGGTACAACAAGGACGTTTTCGGCAGGATCGAGAAGCTCTACCGTGAGGAGAACGGGACAGATTATATCAGCTTTATGTATGATTGCTTTATCGATATAGTAAGGAAATGGCAGTGTGATGGCAAAATGAGAAGTGATATCGATGCGGAGATGATAATGGCTATCTTTGCGGCGCTGATCAATATCGACACCCATAAGGATGAGATAGGGCTCCAGTACTTTCCGCAGATTATGGAGATCATGGGGAATTTCGTAATGAAAGGGCTGACCGACACATCGTCGTGACGGGATACTTGACGGAAAGCTATATAACCTTGTAAATAAATTTTAGGGAAGAGGGTGTTTAAGTGAAAGGTATAATTATTTATGCAACCAAACACGGCTGTACTGAAAAAGCTGCCAAGCTTCTTAAGTCGAAGCTTTCAGGCGACTTTGATATGGTGGATCTGAAAAAGGATGGAGCTCCTGACTTGTCCGGGTATGATACAGTCATACTGGGCAGCCCAATTTACATCGGACAAATGCTTAGGGAGATGTCTGATTTCATGAAGAAGAATATTGATATGCTGCTGAAAAAGCGATTGGGTGTGTTCCTGTGCGCAGGTGAAAAAGATCCGCAAAGACTGAAGGAACTGTTGGTTTCGGTTTTACCGTCGCAGCTGTATTATCATGCTGCCGTAAAGGAGATTTTCGGAGGAGAGTTGGATCTGAAAAATGTAGGCGCCTTTATGAGGTTTATGCTTAGGGTTTGCATGGGAATAAAGGAAGGGTATTCAACTTTGTCTGAAGAAAAAATCAGCAGCTTCGGCAGGGCTGTGGCCGGTGCAGCTGACTAGCGGCAGATGAGCTGCCAAAGTCATACCCACATTTTGCTGTTGCAGCGAATGAGATGCCGAAATCATGCTGACAAATGGCTGTTGCACTAAATGATCCAAAAATATTGTATGATCATGCCTAAATAACTGTTTTGAGCCTTTCCTCCGTGGTATATTTTATTAGCGCAGGTGTAATAAGCTTACAGCATTTATATATTCGGAGGTAAGATATGAAGAAATTCGTTTGCTCAGTATGTGGTTATGTACATTATGGCAGTGAAGCACCGGATCAGTGCCCGCAGTGCAAGGCTTCCGGGGAGAGGTTCGTGGAAAAGGAGGACGGTGTCCTGCAGTTTGCAGATGAACACAGGATAGGCATAGCTCAGGGAGTCGACCCTGAAATTCTCGAAGGACTGAGAGCCAATTTTATGGGCGAGTGCACCGAGGTCGGCATGTACCTTGCGATGAGCCGCCAGGCAGACAGGGAAGGCTATCCGGAAATCGCCGAAGCGTATAAGAGGATCGCATTTGAAGAAGCAGAGCACGCGGCACGCTTTGCGGAGCTTCTGGGCGAAGTGGTCTTCGACGATACCAAAAAGAACCTGCAGCTGCGGGTGGAGGCCGAGTTTGGCGCATGCCAGAGCAAGAAGGATATTGCGACCAAGGCAAAGCAGCTCAATTATGATGCCATACATGACACCGTCCATGAAATGTGCAAGGATGAAGCAAGGCATGGCAAGGCTTTTGAGGGATTACTCAAGAGATATTTCGAGAAATAATTACATGACAAAGATACAGCCCTTGACAGTTGGTAAAACAGCTGTCAGGGGTATTTTCGTGTTCAAGGTCTTTCAGGACAATTTGTGGATTCTCAAGACTGACATGAAGATTCAAATATATTAGATGTATTCTTTTATTTTATTTTATGATTGAGGAAATTTATATTATAATACAATAAAAAATTACGTATCTGTAGAATATGGCGAAACAAGATCATCATCTAAAAACATGTATTTAAGAGCAGGAATATTAGCAGAGATTAAATTGCTGAACACTACACCAAGAACCCGTTGAGTTTGCGGCACAATTCAAGATATGGCTTGATACCAACTCGTGATAAGTTGCTTTTCCTA
>CAZQUQ010000157.1:0-6580 GCA_964596445.1 uncultured Oscillospiraceae bacterium | reverse complement strand
ATCTTTTTACTTAAGTCCGAAGTATACCTCAACAGCCAGCTTGAAGCCCTCGACAAATCCTACTGGGATCTTGACCTCGGGGCCCTTGAGTATTTTTTCAGCCAGCTTGATGTCAAATTTCAGCGTTTCACCGAGCTTTTCCTTTGCTCTTTCCTCGATCTTGCTCTTTATATAATCGGCTGGTCCGCTCTCAGCCAGGGACATCACTTCTTCAAGATATTTCAGAATCTCAGCGCAAAGCAGGGCAGCCTGGACCCTGATCTCACCATCATTATCCAGCTTCAGTGCGTATGCCGATATGGACCAGGTAGCGCAGCTTATTCCGATCAGGTATCCGACATATGTCTGCATTACCTTGTTTTTCATAAGACCCAATGCATAGCTGGCCGTACCTGAACGTTCACCGGTGTCGAAAACAGATACCGCGTCATAAGTTTCCGCATCGATCTCCAGCCATGCCCATCGCTGTTTGCCTGCGATGGTGGCTGGCTGCTCCGGAACGATGAATACTGTTTTACTATATTTGTCGATCGACTGCTGCAGATGCTCCAGCAACACTGCCGGGTAGTTGCCCTGCATTGCTTCTATTGCCTTGGCACGGACTTCATTGTCGTTTGCTATCGTAATGAAACCGGTCCCGCTGGGCAGAGATCCCCATATATCAAGGAAGCTGATGCCGTCACTGCCGGGCAGTGCGCTGCCTTCAAGCACAGAGGCATAAATGCCGCTGAACAGGTTGTAGGAATGGATGTTGTCTTGCTCTCCCTTCAGTACCTGGTTTTGATGATGCATCAGGTCGAAGCTGGCAACTGCATTGGTGCCGTCTGATTTGCATGTCACCATGACAGCCATTGGCACGTTTACCCTTCCCATAATAAGTCCTAATTGCTTTGCTGCCTCCTGATCATAAGCCGTCCTTGCCGCTATGTAGCGATAAAGAGTATTACGCGTGAACCATTTGACCTTGGAAGCATCGCTGGCTTCTGCTGACGCCTGAGCGCTGCCTGCCGAGGAAATTATGGCGTTGCTTTCCTGCATCAGTATATTCACAGTGTTCTCACCCATTTCGGGCAGGCCGAATCCGAGGGTGTGCCAAACGTCAGTAAGCTTTTGGCCGTTTTCCAGTGTTGTCGTATGGATATATGCATCATCAGGAGCGCCATATACTCTCATTTTAACTGTGACTGATTTTACTTTGTCGAGCCCTGTATCGATGACATTATCGCCCTGCAGCAAACCGTCGGTGGTGCTGACAACTGCTTTTATCAGATCGCCTCCGCCCTCGGATTTTGCCGCGGCATAATAACCGATATCGATGGGGCCGAGACTGAGCGCCGGGATCGACAGTTCCTTGTTGAAAAGCTCTATTTCCTTAATCACTGTTTCTGCAGCATCAGTACCGGTTGATCCTCCGGCAGCGTTGGCAAATGCTCCGAAGATTCCTGCCTGGTCGGAGTTGTCGGATTCGGGAGCTCCTTCGACGGTGGCGGTTATTGTCATTCTTGCAGTTTGAGGTCTTGGGCCGGACGGCCTTCCGGATGGCATATATATCAGTCCCGATAGTTCTGATGCGTCCCTCATGAACGGTACCACGAATATTCTGGGCTGCCCGCTGTCATCGGTAAATGCCAGCGCATGGAGATAACCCGGGACGTTATTGATACCGCTCAGATGCCTTAGCGCTTCCTTTCCTTTTTCAAGCACCTTGACTCGATGGTATTCGCTCTCGATACCCAGTTTGCCTAGCATATGCTCTGCGAGAAGGAGCATGTCTGCATCAGAACCCCATCCCTGTGCCAGTACCGCTTCCGGTGCATAATTGTTGTATTCGTTTCCGTTTTCCGACGGCAGCCAGCGGATCGCGTACATCACATGGTAGAAATCCTGCAGCGACGTCAGTGAATCCAATACCTTGCTGCCAAAAACCGAAGCAGTCGGCGCCGGTATGTCCGCACCCTCCTGTTCGCCTGGCGACAGGCCTGTATTTGCTGCCCGCGTCTCCGGAGCAGGCCTTGAGGCCTCATATTTTGCAATAGTCTTGCTGACGGCATTGTCCAATGCTTCTTCAAACGATGTATCGATCTTGACAGGGTGCTTCATTGCCAGCAGTTCCGGATGAGGGTAAGGATCTTTGCTTATCTTTACAGCCATTTCCGGGATAAATGGAGAACGCAGTATATATTTGTCCATTGAATCGTAACTGACATTGAACTCCAGGATGCCCCGCCTTGTCTGACCGTCGAGTACCGCCCATGTGCTGTCTATTCCATACAGGTACTCATTGGTACGATCCGTTGGTGTGATGTATTTGTAGTTTTGATCGGACTGCCTTGTATCTTCAAGTGCAAAAAGGCTGTTCAGGTTTGTTGTACCGTAGCCGTCCTTTTTATCCCGGACCGTTATGTCAAGTATTGCATAGCTGCCGCTGAAGGTGTTGGTGGAAAGCGAGTTGATCGTCAGATCGAAATACTCATGTGAGAACTTCAGCCCCATCGATGACGTTTTAATAGGTGAACCGGCGGTCACGGGAATATCAAGGCTTCCTCCGCTTATATCTCCGACGATCCTTGACGATGCCCCGGCAAATGCTTCAGGGATCTCATACGGCATATGGACAGTGCTTGATGCGCCGGGAGCCAGCATTGTCTGACCTGTGAACCCAAGAGGGATATTAAATACAATATTGTTCATTTTTGTCATGAGAGGGCCTTCTTCAGTGTCCAGAGCATAGTAGAAGCGTTCCATCGGATCGATGTTCAAAAGCGCCTGGACCTTGCTGTCGAATCTGGCCTGGATCGTCCTGAGCACGGTATACTGCCTGTACTCGGCCTGCTCCGGCGTGAGACGGGGATTCCGCTGGAAGGTGCCGTATTCCTTCTGATCGGACATTCCTGTGATACTCATTGAGAATGAATCTGTTATGTTTACAGGCTGGGCTTTGGGCAGTTCCGTGATTTCATCAAGCTGATCGCTGATTTTGCCCAGCAGCGGTATCTGGATATGCCCGAATCCGGTGTCATAAAAATGCAGTGAGAGTTGCGTGATCTTTGCGGGTTTATCTGCGTAAAACACCAGAACTCCAGATTTTTTGCTTCCCTTATCTACTGATACCGATGCAGTACCCGGAGCAGAAAGCGGACCGGAAGCCAGCCAGGTGGCTTTCGATGCAGGCACCGGCGATCCGTTGTTGACAGTCAGATAAAAGTGCTGGAATATCGATGGTATCAGGTATGCCGTCTGCTGTGCCTGACTGCTTTGAGGGAAGTCTATTTCAACATTTAATGCTATGAACTGTTTTTCCGAATGAGCGGTCACGCCGGTTAAGACATCAAATGTGTAGGCATCCTTTACAGTCATGGTGACGAGCTTGTTTTTGCCCGATTTTCCGTAAGTAGTGCTGCCTGTCATTTCAGACGGCGCTGCTTCTTCATAATCGATATGGGATGTGATTGTCAAAACCTCATTTGTTGGTTTGACTCCGCCTGTGATGAGTTTTGCAGCCTTGTTGTCGTACAGAGGGATCATTTTGCCGCCGGTGGTGATCCTGGGAGCTCTCGGTTCCTGGGTCCTTCCGGCTTTTATCCTGGGAGTGAAGCCTATCAGGTTGCAGGCAGTATAATAATCCATAACAGATCCGTCATCTGTCCTTGCTTTTATTCCCAGTGAGAACGGCAGCCTGTCTTCAGGACCGAACGGTATCAGGATCTTCTTCTCGAGTTCCTTCATTTTTGCCGTGACTTCGTTGATATCATTCGTGATTATGTAATCGCCGCCGGTCATTTCTGCAGCATATTTGAATGACTGTTCTGCATTAGATGCGTCGCTGACGCCTACGAAAAGACACCGTATCCCTTCATCCTTCAGCTCCTTGAGTGCAACATCGGCATCTGTCCCTCCGCGGTAATCCACTTCCATCATGGCAGAGTCGGTAACGAAAATAAATGCTTTCTTGTTGGTAGGAAGTGGACTTAGCTGCTTTGCTGCCGCTTTCAGTGCTTTGACGACCTCTGTACCGCCCCCGGTATTGCCGGTTTCAGCCATAGCCTGCATCAGAACAGCCTTCTGGTCTGTCGTTATATGCATCATGTCGATGGTGTCTCCGAATTTGGAAAACTGGATAAGCGAACCGTCGGGCAATGCCATGAAGAAATCATGGAACATGGTCATGACGGCATCCCTATACTTGGTCATGGACCCGGAGTCATCTATCATGACGCCTACCACCGGCTGCTCGGATTTAATATCTGCCGTTGATTCAGGACGCTTGTATGTTATGACGAACTCGTTGCCGAATTTTCCTGCAACGGCTGCAAATGCCTGGTCAAGACCTGCTTCGTCATTGGCTGAGAAATATGCGCCTTTGCCGTTGGCCATGCTCATTGCGACCAGTGCCTGCGGGTCGTGTCCTTCACCGAAGCCGATAGTAAGTACGGTGGTTTCACTGCCTTGTATCTTTGAAACGATCTGTTCGCGGGACAGTGAAGAGCCCTTCCCCTGATTTTTCAGCTCTCTGGAATCAGCGCCGTCGGCAAATACCACCAGGAAGTTGTTTTCAGCATTGCCCAGCAGCTCAAGGCCTTTTGCAGCCGCATCATACAGGGCGGTACCTCCCTTGGACTTCAGTTTGTCCAGATCTTTCAGGACAGACTCCTTTCCTTGGTCCTTGTATACTGTGATATTTGACTCAAAGGAGATCAGCCTGATGTTCGTTTTATCAGGCAGTCCCTCCACGAATTTCTTGGCTGCCTCGATCGTCGGCCGCATAAAGTCTCCCATGGAACCTGAGGTGTCTATTACAAGCACGACGTTCACGGGAGCGGTCTGGCGCTTTATATCGAGTATTTCGGCGGGTTCTCCGCCTTCGGTTATGAAAACGTCTTTTTTCTCAGGGAACACATCACGCTTGAGCGGGTCGTTGATGAGGAAGGACACTTCAGCAGTGTCGCCGTTGTCTTTGTTTTCATGTATTGTAATGGAGCCCTGATTCGTATCGAAATTGCCGTAAATGGACTCCAGGGAGGAATATGTCGTTTTGAACTCTTCAGGAAGCACAACCTCCGTCAGCTCGCCGCTGCTTACCGGCACCATGCGGATGCCGCCCTCGCCCTCACCCGGAAGGGCTGCCTTTATATTGTAATACCCTGCGGGAAGGTAGAACACGGTATTTCCTTCGCTGTCCGGAACACCATTGAGAGAATACCCATTTTCGTATTTTATTGTGCTCAGGCCTGACTGCAAGGTCACCACTGCGCTGCCCGGCGCACCGACCACGCGGAGACTGCCTTTCTGCTCGCCGATTTTGACCGGTATGACAGATCCTGTCTTCTCGAATCTTATCGTAACGGATTCGGGAACATGCGAACCTGATCCGAAGTCTATGCACCAGAAAAGAGGTTCATCTGTCTGAGGGATGTTGTCCAGAGCATAGCGGCGGCACTCACTGGCATACAGGTACTTTCTGTAATCGAATGGACGCGTGTATGTGCCTGTTTTTTTATACTGCACCGCCCAAATAACTGCGGAGGCGTTTTCAGAGCCTGAGATCTCCGCAAAGGCTGTCATAAAATCGCCCGTGCCGGCTTTAGTGAAAAAGAGATATTGATCGTCGACCAAATCAGTTTGCTTTATTGTTATCGTTTTTCCATTAGGGATAATTTCCTGCTTAACGACGTAAATTCGTGCTGAAGGACGCTCCAGGTCGCTCCATTCCGCAGTTCCCCACCAAATCGTGTCGCCCTTCTCCAGCCTGAAGGTGACCCGGTCGTCCGTGTTGCTGAACAGCGTTGCGCCGAGTTCCTTTGCATACCAGCGTATATAATTGGTGGTCAGCTTTTCATTATCGATCTGAAGCTCCCATCTTTCGCCGTATACACGCTGGGTCACTTCGGTTACTCCTTCGAGCCAGCTTATTTCTATATAGTCATTACGTAATGGGACATATTTTGTGTATGAATAAAGGCTTTTTGAACCAAGCGGGTTTACCAGCGGCACAGGGATGTCGCCCCAGTCGTTGGGAGAGCCCGTTTCAAGCAGCTCAAAGTCCGTCCCGGGCTTGCCGATCAAGTCGGGAGCAGACTGCAGGAATCCGTCCAGCTTAGGCGGTTCGGCTGCTGACAGAAGCAGGTGTCCTGCAGGCAGCGTACCGGCAGTTGTCGCCTGTGTTCCGCCATTTGCCGGATCCTGCTGTCCGGATGTGGTCCTGTCTCCCTGCGCTTCAGATCCTTCGGCCTGTGAAGCGTCCTTTTTCTCCGGCGGCTTTATTGAGCATCCTGTAATAAACGATACCACGAATGCAAAAATTAAAATGAACGATATGATTCTCTTGACCGGCATAAAAACCTCCTTATGTCCTGGCAGACGTTATATTTGGGTCTATTTGAGGCTGTATGGGCTGGACTGCGGATGTGATCTGTGCTGATTCTGAATTAATAGTATCATAATATACAGGTGAATTGAGGAGTATTTTCATGTCTGCAAGGGGTGATAAGGGGTGATTTTTTTGTTTTATTTTCGATATTAGTGGATAATATATACCGGATGCTTTTATCGGCATGAACATGCAATGAACCACAGCCAGTGG
>CAZQUQ010000156.1:0-6676 GCA_964596445.1 uncultured Oscillospiraceae bacterium | reverse complement strand
CCCCCAATCGTGCCTATCGATACAAGATCCGCCACCCCCACTCCCGTATTTTCAAATTTCCTCGCAATATAGACCACGAGCCGTAAATTGCGTTCGATAAGCACGCTTTTAACCCCATAATCCTGTTCCTCCAGCCTTGCCAGCAGATATGTCTCCTCATCGCAGCTCAGAGGCGGCGGCAGTGCTTCGTTGCCCCCGATATAGTGGATCGGACGGCTCATCCTTTTCCTGATCCCGTACAGCAGGTTCAGGTATCTTATCCTCAAAATCAGCTTCATTCTGGCAAATATACCCATCGAAAATCTCCTTTCGCTGTAATGTCTATATAAGTTCAGGGTTCATCAATGCCTTATACTGTTCATTTCTCGATAGTGCCCTGTTATAAATGCCTACTATTGCATCGCGGACACCTTTCTTTCCTTCATCCTCGCCAATCTCTATGTAATCAGGCCTGAAGCCTATCAGCATGCCATTTTCTTTTCCCAGTGAAGTGAATGGAATGAGCCTGAATCTGGAAAACCAGTCAGAACCTGAAATAGTTGCAGTTATAGAATTCAAGTCATTTTCTGTATCTTTTTCGAAAATGCTTCTTATATCTTCAGGCAAAAGATCCTTAATTGCCGTGAACTCAACTACGATCACAGGCATATTTGTCAGAGGATCGTGCAATGAGTTTCCCGTATCAACTAACGCGGATAACTCAGTGGTCTTGTTGTCAAAGACAATACTGATCTTCACCAGCAGCTTTTCCTTCAGGAACCTGCTCTGGACAGCCTCCCATACTATCTTTAGAATAATCAGAACAAGTGCGACTGCCAGCAGTAATTCCGTCCATTTGGCATCAAGGAACGACAATGGTGAAAGAAGAACACCATTGCGCATGATACCCCAGTCCCTGTTGAAAAACATCAGCGCAAAACCTGCTCCTGCAAACAGGAACGTAGTGGCATAGAACATGGCAAGTGTTTTCAGGAATACTGATATCTTGCCGCAATTAAATGTGACAGCAACCATGGCTATTGACAGCAGAAATTTTGAAAAAACTGTTGTATATATTTTCATATCAGGCAACATCAGCATTAAAACAAGATATGCAGTACCAAGCAAAGATCCAAGGAAAAGCCGAAGACTGCCCGCTTTATTCTTTGAAAACCTTGAGGTGACCGATAGTATCAGATAATTGATCACAATATTCTCAAGGGCGACGATATCCAGATAGATTTCCACCGCACTACCTCACAAAAGCTGTATTGTCAGACATCCCCTATTTTACATATATTCGTATGCCTGTATTTTTATGTATAACAATGTACATAAATTATATTTTATATTCCGTGATTTTTGTGTCATATGTCACTGTAGAAATTAGGAAATTTAAGAGATTTGAAAATAAAAACCCTGAGTTTCTTCTGACTCAGGGTTTATGACCTAAACTATTGGATTTGGTTTATTTGAATCTGTTTTTCCTAAGAAAAGTCGGGATCTCAAGTTCGTCTTCAGAAACTTCGCCGCTTGCGGCATGACGCTTTACGGCAGGTGTCTCCGGTTTTGCCGCCGGAGCTTTCTCTGCGACTTTTTCTATCTTTCTGATTATCGGACCTTTTTCAAACCCCGTGGCTATAACGGTTATCAGTATCTCGTCCTTGAGGTTTTCATCTATTACGGCACCTACTATTATGTTAGCGTCAGGATCCGCAGACTTCTGGACAAGCTCTGCAGCCATATTGACTTCAAACAGTCCAAGATCCGCGCCGCCGGTAATATTCAGCAGAACACCTCTTGCGCCTTCAATGGATGTCTCCAGCAACGGACTCTGAATCGCCTGCTTTGCAGCTTCCTCCGCTCTTCCGTCTCCTGAAGCTCTTCCTATGCCCATATGTGCAAGTCCGGTATTGAGCATTATGGTTTTAACATCAGCAAAGTCCAGATTGATAAGACCGGGCACAGCTATCAGGTCCGAAATGCCCTGAACGCCCTGTCGAAGAACATCATCCGCCATTCTGAATGCATCTATAATGGAAGTTTTCTTTTCAGCTACCTGGAGAAGTCTGTCGTTGGGAATCGTTACGAGGGTATCCACAACACCTTTCAGGTTCTCAATGCCCTGTTCCGCATACTGCATCCTTTTCCGGCCTTCGAACATGAACGGCTTTGTAACTACGCCAACAGTCAGAATGTTCATTTCCTTTGCGATCTGAGCTACTATGGGAGCTGCTCCCGTTCCTGTACCACCTCCCATACCTGCCGTAACAAACACCATATCGGCTCCCTTGATCGCCTGGGCTATCTCATCCTTGCTCTCATTGGCAGCCTTTTCACCAATCTCGGGGTTTGCTCCTGCACCTAGTCCTTTTGTAAGCTTGTCCCCTATCTGTATCTTTGTATTTGCTTTGGAAAGAAAGAGTGCTTGTTTATCAGTATTAATCGCTATGAATTCAACGCCGCGAAGACCTGCAGTTATCATCCTGTTTACGGCATTGTTGCCTCCGCCGCCGACACCTATGACCTTGATCTGGGCAAATTGTTCCATATCAATATCAAATTCCAGCAAATTGAATCCCCCTTTGTCATTGGTTTGGCATTACTTAAATAATATCTTATTCCATTAATTAAAGCAAGATTAGATTTAACAAAAAGTTCAAGTAATTCGCTAGAATAACTTCTTAAATAATTCGATTATTTTCTCAAAAAACGATTCCTTGTTTTTCACATTGTCAGGCTTTTTAAGTTTGACTTCGCTTGCCATGCTGCCGCCCTTTTTCACGTTGGCAACATAGCGGATCATTCCTGCAGAAGCTACAAATTCGGGCTTGGAAACACCTTGTATCTGGCCAGCCTGAACTACTCTGACCGGCAGTTCGAATACTTCCTGAGCTAACTGCTTGCAGCCGTCTACATATGAAATACCTGCACCTGTCATAACTATGCCGCCCTCAGTCGGGATAACGATGCCTGCCTTGTCAAGCAGGTTTTTGCACAATGAAAATATCTCGTAGACACGCGCCTCTATGATTTCAACTACTTCTGAAACTTTCACGTTTTTCTTTTTGTTTTCATTTATATCCAGTACTGAAATTTCCTGATCATTTTTGATAAGCGATGTCAATGCAAGCTCAAACTGCCGTTTGATCTTCTCTGCTTCCATATTTGATATGCGCAGCCCGATAGCAATATCGTTCGTTATATGATCGCCGCCAACCGGTATCGAATCATAAAAAATGAGCCTTTTGCCCTGGAACACCGATACATCAGTTACATTTCCTCCAACATCCAGCAGGACGGAGCCTATGTCACGCTCGTCCGGTGTCAGGCAAATTTCAGCTGTAGCAAATGCCTCGGCTACAATACCGTCGAGCTTTACACCCGCTCTTTCCATGCTCTTCACTATATTCTGCACAGAGGTAATCTTTCCCACCAGCATGTCGGCATCGACTTCCAGTCTTGTGCCTACCATACCTACAGGATCTGTAATTTCATCATATCCATCGATTATGTACTGTCTGGGAATAACATCTATCAATTGCCTGTCTTCAGGTATATCGATATCTCTGACGTCTCGCAATATGTTTTCAAGGTCATTCTGGGTGATCTCTCTTCCATTGATGCTAAGCCAGCTTTTATTATTAATGACATTGACATGCATACCATGAATGTTGACATAAGCAGAGCCGATTTTCATGTTTGCATCTGCCTCAGCTTCTTCCACCGCTTTTCTGATGCTGGAGGCTGTGCTGTCAATGTCCACAACAACACCTTTTTTCAGGCCGCTGCATGGAGCCATGCCTCTTCCGGCTATCTCCATCTGTGAGAATTTATTTACTTTTCCGATAAGTGCACAAACCTTGGATGTTCCGATGTCAATGCTAATAATCAAATCACTCACGGAAATGACCCCCTACAAACTATATATTATCTTTTTTATCCGACTTATTCAACATATATCTGCGAATTACTGCGAAATTTAGAAAAATTCTGTTGCCAAATGCGAAAATTGCAGCGAGGTAAAGCTGCAGCCCCATCTGATCGCCTAAATAGGCAAGAATGGCCGCGAGAATCGCGTTGCCGAAGAATCCTGATATGAAAATTTTCATGTTGAATTTCCCCTGCATCGTCGAAGCAATACCACCGAAAACAGAGTCAAGTGCTGCGAGGATGGCGCCTGCCAGATAGAGGGAATATTGCTGCGGGTTGTTCACAGGTATCAGGAAGACCCCTATCAGTATACCTATTATCATGCCTAAAATAGGAAGCATAAGCAATTACCCTCCGATCTCCGGAGTAAACACAGGATCCTTCCCTGCAGAAAAGTCCAGCTTACCCCTTTCATTTTTCTTGATATTCTTATTAAATATGCTTGATGCAGCACTAATCTTATAGTGCAGATCCTCAGCCTTGCCCAGATTCACAAGGATGCGCGACTGCAGCGAAAAACAGATTTTTGAAACATCGCCTGCATCAACAAAGTCTACAAGCGGCAACAGCTTGTCCGTGTTCGTGCTGTCGACTTCTCTTATTGTATCAAATACTTTGAACGCTGATAAGAGCATTTCATCAGGAATATCCAATTTTTTGCCCGGTTCGGCATAACCGGGATTCGATACCCTTATTACGGGCAGATCGCCAGTTCCCGATGCCGGATCTATTTCAAGAAGGTATCCCTCCCTGTCTATCAGCAGCAAAGTGCCGATCAGATCGATTACTGCGGCAGGTTCACGTTCAACCACTTCAATTTTCACCGTTGATGGCAGGACATATCTGACCTTTGCCTTTTTTATGTATGGACATTTTTCAAGGATAGCTTTTTCGGCATCTCCAATACACATAAACCCGCTTCTGTTCTCGCTGCCAAACATGACCCGAAAACCGTTGCGGCCTGTCCTTATGCCCGATGCAGCCGACAGTGCCGCTGCGTCATAATGAGCCGATCCCTCCGTTTTAATTTCCTTGATATTGAAAAAAGGAGAAAGCGCTGCATATATTGCGGTCACCGCAAATAAGGCAGTCACGAGAAAGAATCTGACCGCACGCAATATTCTTTTCATTCTTCTTTTTCTTTTGTTGATAACATGTGCAGGCTCCTGCACTTCCCTGATCCTTTGCAACTTCATGTGATTCCCCCTGACCGCTATGCTTTTAGAGCGAAAATCAGGACGTTCATTTATCGCTAATGTTCAATCAATCCGCTGGATCGTAGCTCCCGCCTGTCTCAGCTTTTCTTCGATCTTCTCATATCCTCTGTCGATATGCTTGATGTCGGAGATAACTGTCTCCCCTTCAGCTGCAAGACCTGCCAGAACCAGGGCGGCACCGCCTCTGAGGTCTCTGGCGTATACATTTGCACCCGTCAGTCTCTTGACACCCTTGATGACTGCGATCCTTCCCTCAAGTTTGATATTCGCGCCCATTCGGAGAAGCTCATCCACATGCTTGTACCTGTTTTCAAATACCGTCTCAACTATTATGCTGGTACCTCTGGCTGTTGTCATCAAAGCCAGCAGCTGTGCCTGCATATCCGTCGGGAATCCCGGATACGGCAGCGTCCTTACGATATCTACTGCTCGCAGCCTGGCTGGTCCGATAACATGCATCGTACTTCCCTTTATGCCTATCCTGCACCCGCTTTCCCTGAGGATGGAAACGATCGAACTCAGGTGTTCCGGTATTACGTTTCTCAGAAGCAATTCTCCGCCGGTGATCCCGGCAGCTGCCATATATGTACCTGTCACAATGCGGTCGGTGATTATCGTATGCTCTGCATTCCTCAGCTTGTGTTCACCGCCTGTAATCCTGATGATGCTGGTTCCGGCACCTGTCACATGTACTCCCGTGGACTGCAGGTAGTTTTGCAGATCCAGTATCTCTGGTTCCTTTGCGGCATTTCTGATCACTGTCTCGCCATCGGCAAACACAGATGCCAGCATTATGTTCTCCGTTGCGCCGACACTGGGGTAGTCGAGCTGGATGTCGCACCCTTTCAGTCTCTCCGCCTCGCAGTATATAAAGCCCCGCTGGGCATCCTGTATTTTAGCGCCCATGCTCTTGAGCGCTTTCAGATGCAGGTCTATCGGTCTGGGGCCTATTTCGCATCCACCCGCGTGCGTAACCTTTTAGGCACATACCGCCAGCATTTGCTTTCATTTTTTATTCTACCATTCACATAGCTGCGTATCAACTTCATTATAAAGTGAAAAATAATATTGTGATCAGCGCTTCTTTTTGGGGACAGTTCTTCTTTTGGAGATATGTGAGATCATCTTTTAGGGACACATTTTTTAGGGACAGTTCTATAAAAGTACTCTGAACTATGTTCGGGACTATGTTAGAGGGACAGTTCTTAAACAGTTCTTAAAAACACCTTGTATTATGTTGGGGGACAGTTCTTCAAAAGCACTATGGAGCAGTTAAGGACAAAATCTTTATTAAGTTATAATATGGATTTTTGAGTTACCGTATTTTTTATTTGCGAAGAACGCATTAGATAGCCTAATCTTAACAAATATTGAAAAATAAAAACTCATATAATATGATATTATCAAAAACAGCGGAAGGAATGCATGCTGCGGCGAAGAACGCTTCATGCCGGTTATTGTATGGCAAGAGTCACTTTACTGAAGGGATAGGAAAAAAGAATATTATACGGGCATCCATGGGACTTTAAAAGTGATATCGCAGAGGG
>CAZQUQ010000155.1:0-6756 GCA_964596445.1 uncultured Oscillospiraceae bacterium | reverse complement strand
ATTGCATTATTTTGCTGACAGTATCGACGTCTAATGAGTAATACGTCCATTTGCCCCGTTCTCTGCTTTTGACCAGCTTGCAGTCACACAAGAGCTTCATGTGGTGAGACAGTGTTGATTGAGACATCTTAAATTTCTCTAGTATCATACAAGCGCAAAGTTCCCTGCAGGAGAGCATACTCACAATCATTGCTCTTTTAGGATCACTCAGCGCTTTGAACACTTTGGCGTAATCCAAATATTCTTCCATATCGACACCTCAAATCTATAAATATCGATATGACTATTATATGCACCAAATCGAAAAGTGTCAATATGAGAAACAGTTAGTATAGTATTTACACTTACTTGAATCACTCAGTTTTTTCACCTTCAAGATATTTTCTTACGCCTGCGTATAAAGACCCTTTAGCGATCTCTGATACAGGTGCAGACTTCGTATGCTGATTTATGCGGCTTTCCAGTGCTTTCAGATCATAGCCATCCTTTATGACAATAAACTTTATTCCGGAAACAATAGCTTTTTGGGGACAGCTATAAATACATCGAAGGCACATGATACATTCCGTCCCAAAGCAAGGTCTGCCGTCCTGCATTGTTATGTTTCTTCTCGGACAGTTCCCGGCACACCATGAGCAGCTGATGCAGCTATTATTTGCCCTCAGCTTTTTCCCAAATGCTTTCCCGCCATATTTTTTCTCGAAGGTTCCAAGCTTTGAAATACACTTGTCGATAAAATGAGGCTGTGTCCGATTTCTATTGCCGGAAAGCATATCGGACACGATCATCTCTGATTTATGAGGTAGAACTCTTAACAACATGGCAGAAAGGGTGTCGTCATAGGGTTTAAATACATTAGTCGGCATAACGATCATGCTTTCGTAAAACACATCATATCCCTTCGCCTCAAGCTGCTTGATCACATCAGCCCTGCAGGCGATATTGGGTCTGGCTTCGCCTCCCCCGGAAACTGATATTACCGCAGCAGGTCTGCCGTTCACCTCCGGCGAACGGGCAATCCACTCGTCGACTGGTTTCGGTGCATTGAAAGCATGTACCGGGAAAAAAAGAACAAGCATATCCGCATTTTTTTCTATATAATCCGGGATACTTAACTCTGTCTTGCATACATCAATTTTGCGGTCTGCAAAGACCTTCTCAAAGCTCCCGGCTACCCTTGCTGTACCGCCGGTGCCGCTGAAATAGACAAGATGGACTGTTTTGATTTCTTTCATACAAATAACATCGCCATACCGGATCCCTCTTGCTTGCTTGTCCATCATACATATAAAAGTAAAGCCATGATAGTATGATCGATTTTCATATTATCCTTGCTTCTCCAATCATCCGATAATTTCTGACATGAAAAATCTCTTCCAAAATTCCAGAAGCCATCCTGGTCTCTTCTATCCAGCAGCAGGCTCAACTCTTCTTCAAATTCAGTTTTGAAACATGAAAATTTGGATAGGATAAAATATACCATATACAGTCCAAGAAAATCATTATCAAAGCCTCGATCCAATACCACACTCGAGTAGCATATCATTTTGCCGCTGTGATGCAGCCATTTCAAATAATTCTGTTTCAGCTCTTCGCCTATCTCTGCCTGCATGTTGCCGAACAGCTCAACTAGATAGATTGAATTTAATCCAATATAACTGCCGTCAATATTGCAGCCCAATAACTCCTTTGATATTCTGTCGGCTCTTTCCGCGCTATATTCACCGTCTGCAAAAGCTTCTTTCAGAATGGTATGCCAGCAGCTGAATATTTCCAGAAACTCCCTGCAATCCGAGCCGAATATGGATAGTTTGGAGGATACGAACATAGGCTGAGCCGGTCTGTACCATATATTTCTTTCAAATCCATCCGGCCATTCGATCTCACGCTTTAGTATCTTCTCCATATAATCACACAGTTTATCAGCTAAAGAATTACCGCGCCGGATATCTAACATTTTTATCGATTCTATTGCTCTTTCAGTAGTAGGGAACTTCTGCTTTACTTTAGAATTTTGGGAATGAAACCTCCCATACCCGCCGTCGTCAAGCTGATTTGCTTTCAATAATTCAACCCACTTGCTGTTATAGAATTCATCAAACAGATCCGAGTCGATTTCCTGCCTGAGTATCCTTTTTATTCTATACCTGACTGCAGCACAGGGAGACAGCTCCTGGATTCGATCGACCACATCAAATACGCTCATACCGTTCTTCCTTTCCAATGTCAGCATAAATTGCCTAATAATATCTTACTCGGTATGATTTATCTTCTCAAGCAATTAATTGCTATAATTTCTATATCTATACCGCTTTTTCCCTGCTGTATACTTACCATACTCGATCGCTTCTTTCAGGCAGCGGTGTATACATCCAAGGCAGTGCTGGCACTTGTTCTTTATCCATCGGGGTTTCCCATCTGTCAGGCGGATTGCCTGATCCGGACAATTTGCTTCACAGAGCTTGCATGAGACACATTTGCCGGTCGTATAAAACTGCTCTGTTTTTCTTTTCCTTTCGTTGAATGCTTGGATTATCCTGCCGAAAGGTATCAGGTAAAAAGGACTGCGGTACGCTGAAACGGATGATCTGATCTGCGATGCTGCACGATGATCGGCAAAGTCCAGAAGTATAAAGGTATTACAAAAATCATCCTGGAATCTTTAACTATTTCCGTACTATGCGTAATCTCCATCGTTTCTTCATGAAGCAGCTCTGCCAAATGCGTTGCCGTATGTTCGCTGTTTCCTGTAGCACTGAACCAGTAAATCACTTATTTTACACGCCTCTCAAACTCAAAAATCATATCGGCAAAAACAACAACTTGCTGACATCAGGCACGCTCCGTCAATAGGGTAAAACTTCGCGCCGCTTCAACAAAACTGGAAGCAGCGCCTGCGCAGGAATTGAAATAAATATGTGCATAGCTTGCCACGACATTTTTGTATTGATAGCCGTCCATATACTCATGCCCGTCGCTGGTTCTCGCAGCATATAGATCCGCTGAAAGTTCTGAGCTTGCTACCCGCGACTGGTGGAACTCCTGCCCGCGGATCACGGTTCCGGCAGGACCAAGCAGCGAATCGCCGCGTGTCGTCAACTCGATGTAACGGATCTTCAAATGTGCCGGATCCATCATAAAATCAACGGGGAGAATACCGCTCATTGAGTAGGTCTTACCGTCAAATCCGGTCAGTGAGCGCCCCAGATAAATCAGCCCGCCGCATTCGCCATAAATCGGCATTCCAAGGTCGGCGGCACGGCGCAGTTGGGCAGCAAGTTCGACGTTGTCTGCAAGTTCGCGGGCAAAGCTCTCGGGATAACCGCCGCCAAAATATACGGCATCCGTACCAGGCGGAAGCGTGTCGCCCCTGACAGGTGAAAACTCCACGATTTCAAATCCAGCCGCTTTCAGCGCAGCTAAGTTTTCTTCATAATAGAAACAAAACGCAGCATCATGTGCGACAGCCAAACGTGAGCATTGAGGTCGGGTAGGCTGCTGAATCGGCAGCCTTGCAGACTGTGGTTTCGATTTCGAATTTGCCTTAGCTTTCAACGATGATCCGAAAATCCTATCTACATCGATTTGCTCTGCAATATAATTTAAGCTGCTGTTATCACCACTCGCTGAGTTTTCATATGTGGTAATGAGTCCAAGATGTCGCTCCGCAACTTCAAGTGCCGGGCTGTTGCTGACAACCGACAGGACGCGGCTCCAACGTGCCGGGCCGATAGCATCCCTGATCAGGTTCATGTGAACCGTACTCTCCGCATACCCGCAGCGGTTCAGAATGAATCCGGCAATGTTCATATTATGGTCAAATGAACTTATCCCGTCCATAATCGCCGCAGTTGTACGTGTCATTCCATATACGTCAATGACTGCAACGACAGGTATACTGAGAATCGCAGCGATATGTGCTGCACTGCCCTCGCCTGTTCCGTTTGCTCCGTCGAACAGCGCACCCATGCCCTCAATAACAGCAACATCCGCATTCCGGGTCCATCGCGAGAAAACATCACGGATCCCGGCTTCGCCCATCATCCAGTAATCCAGGTTTACAGATGGCCTGCCGACAATCGCAGAATGGTACATGGGGTCGATGAAATCCGGTCCGATTTTAAAAGGCTGAACAGCCAGCCCCCTTACATTGAGGGCGGTAAGCAGCGCCCTCGTCACAGTGGTTTTGCCTGCCCCGCTGTGTGTTGCTGAGATGATTATCGCTGGTATTTGACTGCTGTATGACATTCTTTTCATTCCTTACCAATCAGTGCTTTTATTCTCTTACAGCATCATTATACACTGAAGCATTTTCTGCCATCAAATCAATCCATAAGAGAGCCATAAGTTTACTTTCGGTTCATTCTCCATTTCCTGTGTTCCTTTCTATCCGTTACAAATCTTCATGTTTCGCAGCAGGCCGAATAACTTAACCGCTTATATAGCTGGCAATTGCATCATCCAACGAATATTTCGGAGAATATCCGGTTTCTCGCCTGAATCTTTGATCATTGTATAATCTTGGGCTGCTTATAAATTCTGCCGTTCTCAGACCCAGCATTGATTCAGCCTCAGACCTGGATAAGGAGGCATATTTATTCTCCATACCATAGTACAGATCCAAAGCATGTTTTACTCGCTGCCAACTGGCATCAAAACCTCCAATAATATACATCTTCCCTTTGATCCTGTTAAATGATCGTAATGCAAGATCTACTGCATTTCCAATGTCTCTCTTGTCAGCAAAAGTCACGCTTGCCGAACCACCTTCTACTATAGGGAAAGAGCCTTGCTGATATAAACTGAAAATCTTTCTTAAAGTACCGCCCTTGTCTTTTGCACCTATAATAGGTACAGGCCGCAGAATAAGGTAATCCTCAGAATGCTGAAAAACTGATCTGACCTTTTCTTCCCGCTCAATACATACCTTGTCGATCATTTCAAAATCACTGCCGACAAACGTCTCATCAATAGGTGTGTCAGGAAGCTTTCTTCCGAAAGCGATTACAGAACTCAGCTGAATCAATGGAACTCCGGCATTCAAACAAGCCTGAGCAATGAATTCAGTCAGATGTACTTCAACTCTCCTGAATCCTTCCAGACTCATATCCTCTCCGTGAACATTTGCTATACAATTGATGACAAAGTCACTGCCGGCTATAAACTCCTGCACAGATTCCACGGAGTCATACTTTACCTGTTTCATCCTGTATGTCTGCTCACAGGCTTGAAACGCCGCACCTCTGGTTCCGACCGTAACTTCATAACCATATGAAGCCAAGCCCTCAACCAATCCGCATCCTATGAACCCGGTCCAGCCAAATACTACAATTTTCATAACACAATCCCCCATTTCAGAATTGTACCTCTCATTAACTTTTTACTGATGCGGTTCAAACGTGTTTTGCAGGTTTTTGACCGGCAGTTCAAGTTCAGACCGATATTATACATCAGGAGTTGAAACAAGCAACTCCATCTGACCATTGATCTCCAGTGAAATCATACCGTGGACCCGTGACTGGATAATCATCCCCAGATATTGTTACATTAGTTACATCATGCATCAATAATACAGTTTTTGTCAAGAAAAAAGCGGGTCAGTTATCTGACCCGCTTTACTCCCGGCACCTCATACGTGCCGCTCAATATTTTGGCAGAAGGCTGATACATCCTTAATACTAAGTTGAAATCATCATCCGGTGCAGGCAGCCAACTTAAGCAGTGCTTCCTCTATGCTCGGCACAAAGAAGATACTGTTCCCATTATTGCTTTCATATATAAAGTCCTTTAACGGTTTGCTTGTGTATTTTGAATAGTCTCCGACAATGGCGATTTTTTTATGATAGTTGATAAACTTCTGTAAGATTTCGCCCGCGACTCCGGTGCTTAAAATAAAAAACTCATCAGCAACGCACGATTTGTTCACTATAAGCTTTTCGCAATCGGTTTCATACTCTACAGATGCGATCAGATCCAGCGCAGATTGAGTATCTTTGATAACGATCTCATCAGCAATGATCAGTGCTATATCATTTTTCTTTCCCAGTATTTTGTACTCCATGTTGATCTCCTTTCTTATGAGCAAATAGACTATGAACAAATAGATTCACGCTCTCAGATACCAATGCTGCGTTTGAGTGTATTGGTTCAAAAGCATTCAGCCGGTTCAATCACACCTTTCATTTCATCTCCAATATATTCCCAATACGTATTTTATCACTTTTGAACTGTAAGGTAACTGATGTTTGCTTTATTTTTCATCCGAATTCCAAGTACGCGGAAATCGATATCTGATATAAAGTCGGTACATTCCTGAAATTCACCTGTCGGTACGTTCCTGAATATCATACGGTCGAAAAATTCAATTGTCAATCTAACGACTGTTAGATATAATTTGTCTAACAGTCGTTAGATTGGAGTACAGGCAGCATATTTTAGCACTTTAACTTTAGACGACAAGTTGAAAATCCATTTTCAGACTCTCTTATGTACGGCAAAATAAGAAAATGCTATTTTCTTGACAATTTTCAATTAGTAATATATATTATTTAGAAAGCAACGGGGCTTGAACCTTGTTGCTTTTTTGTTTTTATGCTGCAGAAAAGCAATATGGATCGGCAGATGCTGAAAGGTTGCCAGGGTTGATGCAAAGAGGAGGAAACGAGGATGAGAAGTCATAAGAAATTGATGAAAATTTCAGAAGAAGCATTAAACATAAGAAATCATACAAATCAAATGCGCAGTGGTAATCTGGAT
>CAZQUQ010000154.1:1802-6817 GCA_964596445.1 uncultured Oscillospiraceae bacterium | reverse complement strand
CCGCCCTCAACTGAGCGACTTTTATATCTTACTACGCTGTTCTGCTTTTGTCAACCACCTTTTTTAATTTCTTCTCAGGCGGCCCGGCGTTGTTCAGCGCCGCGAGACAGCTTATATACTATATCACCGAAACATGCACGTCATCAACCTTCGCATATCAGCTTTTTCTACATTAAGCGCGATTTATTGCACTGTCTCTTGCTTATACTGCGATATGCCATTGTATAATCTCTTTTTCTCACAGGCCGGCTTGACTTTTCAGTATTCGTCGCGTCATTTCTCGCTGCCGCATGTCTGTAATGTCGGACACACTAAACATACAGCAGCGTAAATCACTAAAGAGAGCCTGAGCGGGATCACCACTCAGGCTCTTTGGCAGCTGCAGTGCATTTTAACTTTTAGACGTCCGGCTCAGGCTCATCTCAAACTCTGTCACACTTTATTCCAGGTCCGTCCCGCTCCCATCGTTGTCTGCTTCAGTCCCGGCCATTTCTTCGTCCTGAGCATCCGCGCCACACTGACTCATCTCGTCATCGTCCTCATCCTCTTCTTCCGTATCTATTCTGGCAATGCTGACGACGCGATTGCCTTCGGACATCCTCATCAGCGTCACGCCCTGTGTAGCTCTGCCAAGGATACTGATGCCGGCGACTTCCATCCTTATGATGGTACCGTCCGAACTGATAAGCATGATCTCGTCTGTCTCATGGACCAGCTTGATCCCTGCGACCTTACCGGTCTTTTCCGTTACTCTGTAGGTGAGGATACCCTTTCCTCCCCTTGTCTGCGTTTTATATTCCTCAAGCTCGGTCCTCTTGCCGAAGCCATTTTCGGTGACGACAAGCAGCGTGGAATCTTCCCGTGACGTACCCATACCTACTACATAGTCGCCCTCATCAAGAGTTATACCCTTTACACCCTGGGCGACCCTTCCGAGGGGACGTACATCACTTTCCTGGAACCTGATCGACATACCTTCCCTGGTGACAAGAATGATATCCTTCTCACCGTCTGTCAGCCTTACATCGATAAGTTCATCATTATCTCTCAGCGCTACCGCCATAAGGCCGCCTCTTCTAATATTGTCATACTGCATAAGGTCGGTCTTTTTGACAAAGCCCTCTCTGGTAGCCATGATAAGATAAAGACCTTCCTTATATTCAGCTATCGGGATGACAGCCGTGACCTTCTCATCGCTTCCGAGTTCAAGCAGGTTGACAATGGCAGTCCCCTTGGCCTGTCTGCCGGCCTCGGGTATCTGATAGGCCTTTAGTCTGAATACCCTCCCCTTGCTTGTAAAGAAAAGTATATAGTGATGAGTGGAGGTTATGAACAGCCGCTCAACAAAATCCTCTTCTCTTGTGCTAAGCGCTGTCACGCCTCGGCCGCCCCGCTTCTGGCTCTTGTAAGTATCGCAGGGAAGTCTCTTTATATAACCGAAATGGGTCAGGGTAATAACGCTCTCCTCTTCCTGTATGAGATCTTCAAGATCGATATCATCCTGATCTGCCGTTATTTCAGTCCTTCTTTCATCCCCGTATTTTCTCTTTATCTCGCTCAGTTCATCCTTGATAATACCTAAAAGAAGAGACTCATCAGCAAGAACGTTCCTGTAATACTGGATCTTTTCCATTATCTCTCGCAGTTCCTGCTCCAGCTTTTCTCTCTCAAGGCCTGTGAGCCTTCCCAGTTTCATATCGACTATCGCCTGGGCCTGGCGGTCACTCAGTCCGAATCTCTCGCACAATCTCTCCTTTGCCTGGGCTTCGGTCCTTGATCCTCTGATGATGCTGATAACTTCATCAAGGTTGTCTATCGCTATCTTCAGGCCTTCCAAAATGTGCGCCCTTGCTTCCGCCTTCTCGAGGTCGAACTTGGTACGCCTGGTTATTACATCTTCCTGATGCTTTATATAATAATGCAGCGCAGTCTTGATATCGACGATTTTGGGAACGTACTTGCCTTCGTTGTTCTGTACGACGGCCAGCATGTTGACGCTGAATGAATCCTGAAGCTGCGTATTCTTATACAGCTGATTAAGAACAACATTTGCATTGACGTCTTTTTTCAGCGGGATAACGATCCTGACAGCGTCATTCCTGTCAGATTCATCGTTAATGGCAGCTATCCCTTCAATACGTTTATCCTTGACGAGATCAGCTATCTTTTCAATTAGCCTTGCTTTGTTGACCTGATAGGGCAGATCCTTCACGATGATGCACTGTCTGTTATTGCTCATTGTTTCGATCTCTGCCTTTGCTCTTATGACGATCCGTCCTCTGCCCGTCCTGAAATAATCTCTGATCCCCTGCTTCCCTATAATTGTGCCTGCAGTCGGAAAATCAGGGCCCTTAATGTATTTCCCCAGCTCATCTACGGTTATCTCCGGGTTGTCTATCATTGCGATAATGCCGTTTATGACTTCGGTTAGATTATGAGGGGGTATATTTGTCGCCATACCTACAGCAATGCCTGATGATCCGTTCACCAGCAGGTTCGGGAACCTTGCGGGCAATACCTCCGGCTCCATCTCATGCTCGTCAAAGTTGGGCTTGAACTTGACAGTATCCTTATTTATATCCGCCAGCATTTCCGATGCAATTTTTGAAAGCCTTGCTTCCGTATACCTCATGGCTGCCGGCGGATCGCCGTCTCTGGAACCGAAGTTGCCATGACCGTCGATCAGCGTATATCGCAGTGAAAAGTCCTGCGCCATACGAACCAGGCTGTCATAAACAGCCGCATCTCCATGCGGATGGAATTTGCCGAGAACATCTCCGACAGTCGTCGCACATTTGCGGAAAGGCTTATCGGATGTAAAACCCTGCGAACACAGTGAGGAAAGGATCCTTCTGGGCACCGGCTTCAGTCCGTCCCTGATATCGGGCAGTGCACGGTCGACGATAACACTCATCGCATATTCGATGAATGACTTTTTCATCTCCGCCTCTATATCTACCGGAATAACCCTCTGCACATTCATACCTTCTGTGTCCGCCATTTTGATACCTCTTTCTGATGTCCTGTTTTAAGTTTTGCCAAAATTACTTGGGATACTTTCTTTATTTTAATAAACTTTTAAAACTATGTCCACTTTTTTCAGGTGTATCTCCGAAGCCGGAAAGAACACAAAAAAAGGGGCTGCAGATATTGCAGCCTTAAAGTACAGGGGTCATAACGTTTATAAACATATGTAGCATCAATCATGTTTTAGGTACTCTTACGATAAACTCGATATATTCGCCTCTGTCGATCTGGGCGGCCTTTGCGTTCACTCCGGATTTCTTCATAAGGTCTATTGCCTGCCTTATTGTATTTACAAATATCCTGATGTCCTTGATCGTTTTCGTAAGCTTCCTTTCGGTACTTCTGTTCTTGTTCTGGCCCAGATACTTGTCTATGACTCGTTCCACCAGCTCTTCGGTCTTCTTGACATTGAGTCCCTTGTCGCAGACATGCTTGAGTACCTTGAGCTGGAGCTGTTCGTCATGCAGCTTGAGCAATGCTCTGGCATGCCTTTCCGTCAGATTGTTGTCCGCCAGGATCTTTTTGATCATCGGGGACAAACGAAGAAGTCTAATTTTGTTTGCGACAGTTGACTGGCTCTTGCCGATTTTCTGCGCCAGCTCCTCCTGTGTCAGTCCATGTTCTGTTATAAGGCTGTTATATCCTTCGGCTTCCTCCAGGTAATTCAGATCCTCCCGCTGGAGGTTTTCGATCAGTGCAAGCACTGCCGAATCATTATCGTTTATGTTTATAACGATAGCCGGTATTTCCTTCAGACCAGCCATTACAGCCGCCCTCAGTCTTCTTTCACCGGCAACGAGTTCGTAATTGTTGTTTGTGATCTTTCTTACATTGATTGGCTGGATCACGCCGTACTGTTGGATCGATTCGCACAGTTCCTCAAGAGACCCCTTGCTGAACTGCTTCCGCGGCTGATATGGATTCGGTCTGACTGAACCGATATCGATATAGGTAATATTTTTCGGTTCATTTCCTTTTTCCTGTTTGGATAATTGTATCTTATTCTCCAGCATACAGCACCATCCTTCTAAAAACGGGTGTCGTACCATATGCCCTGCGGCGGTACTTCCCCACGTATTTTACATTAATTTCCTTATAACTACGTGGAATATTATTCGCCGCACCTTTTTTGATTTCCTTTTTTTTGTAGCCAGAATCGTTCGCCACATTATTATGTTATGCTACATAACACTACTTATAACAACGGTTCTTTTGACGGTTTGCCTGCTTTCCTCGGATATTTTGTCGGTGATTGTCGCAATTTTCTCACAACAATAATACTTCTTTTTATATCACTGCCCGGCAAATCGAATTCCTTCACTTCTTCTACCTCTCCGCCAAGGATCTGCAGAGCCCTGGACGATGCAGACAGTTCCTCGGTACTGCTGCCCTTCATTGCCACGAATATGCCCCCGACTTTTACGAGCGGAAGGCAGTACTCCAGAAGTACCGGCATTGCTGCTACCGCCCTTGCTGTGGCTGTGTCGAAGGATTCTCTCAAACCTGTTGCCATGCCGGCATCCTCGGCTCTCATATGTACTGCCGATATGCCTTTGAGTCCAAGCTCTCCGATAACGGTATTCAGAAATCCAACTCTTTTCTCAAGTGAATCCAGCAAAACAACATTAAGCTCGGGACTGGCGATTTTCAGAGGTATCCCCGGAAATCCCGCACCTGTCCCGACATCAATAACACTGCCTGTTCCCCTGATATAAGGTACGATGCTCAGAGAATCAGTAAAGTGCTTTAGAATAAACTCTCTGTCGTCGACGATGGCAGTCAGGTTCATTTTTTCATTCCATTCAAGCAGTATGCGCTTGTACTCGAAAAGGTCACTTATTTTCCTGTCATCAAGTGACACTCCGAACTCAGCTGCTCCGTCCCGTAAATAATTAATCAGTTCCTGATCCATACCCATTCTCCTGAATAATGTATGGTGACACTCCTCTGCAGGAGGTATTCCTTTATGGCGGAGGAATGTCACACAA
>CAZQUQ010000154.1:0-1702 GCA_964596445.1 uncultured Oscillospiraceae bacterium | reverse complement strand
ATGGTGACACTCCTCTGCAGGAGGTATTCCTTTATGGCGGAGGAATGTCACACAATATATTCACAATAGAGTGACAATGCTGTTTGCGGAGGTTATGTTTCCGCTCTTCGAAGCCCTGCTTCTGCGTACACACCGTAAGCAGAGGCGTCTGCAATGCCCGTAAGATACGACATCTTTCCCGGACCACACTATCACCTTAATAGAACATTACAGTCGGTGCTTTGGAAACATAACCGGAGTAAACAGCGTTGGCGCTCCCTGGTACTATGGTGGCACACCTCTGCAAGGAGTATTCCCTTATGGCTGAGGAATGTCACACACAATTGGCCTTACTCCCTTGTACTCAAATAAATGAGCAATACCGAAATATCGGCAGGAGAAACGCCCGAAATCCTGGACGCCTGCCCGACTGAAACCGGACGCATCCTGGAAAGCTTTTGCCGCGCCTCCAGCCTGAGGCCGTGAATAGCATCATAATCGATATCATCAGGTATCTTCCTTTTCTCCATCTTCCTATATTGCTCAACCTGCATCATCTGTCTTTTGATATAGCCTTCGTATTTTATCGATATCTCGACCTGCTCCGCCAACGGATCATATCTTCGGCTGCCGTCATTTTTCAGGTATTCCGGTCTTTCACTGTCCACCTGTTCCAGAGATCTGTATGTTATCTCCGGCCTCCTGAGCAGTTCGGCCATACTTACACCTGTCTTGATCCTCGTGCTCCTCATTGATTCAAGATATCCGTTGATCTCATCGGACGGCGGCAGGTACGTTTTCTCAAGGCGCTCGATTTCTGCTTCGATCTTATTCTTTTTATCAATAAACCTTGCATATCTTTCCTCGGTGACAAGTCCTACGTCATATCCCTTTTGCGTCAGTCTCATGTCTGCATTGTCCTGTCTTAGGAGGAGCCTGTACTCCGATCTGGATGTCATTATCCTGTAAGGCTCCGAAGTTCCTTTTGTGACAAGGTCGTCTATCAGAACTCCTATGTATGCTTCGGACCTGTCCAATATCAGAGGATCTTTTCCTCTCAGCATTTGAACAGCGTTAATCCCTGCAATAAGTCCCTGCGCTGCCGCTTCCTCATATCCTGAGCTTCCGTTGATCTGCCCGGCGGAAAACAGACCCGATATGTTCCTGAACTCAAGACTCAGCTTTAACTGCGTCGGGTCAATACAATCATACTCTATTGCATAAGCGCTTCTCATAATATGTACATTCTCCAGTCCCGGAAGCGTCCTGACCATCTCGTCCTGAACATCCTCCGGAAGACTGCTGGACATTCCCTGAAGGTACATCTCCTGAGTGCCCAGTCCCATAGGTTCGACAAATACCTGGTGCTTATCCTTGTCTGCAAAACGGACCACTTTATCCTCTATCGACGGACAATATCTTGGACCGATCCCCTCTATCATGCCTCCGTACAAAGGTGAGCGGTGAAGGTTTGCCTTTATCACCTCATGGGTTTTGCTGTTGGTGTAGGTCAGCCAGCAGGAGATCTGCTCCCTTTCTATCGATTCATTCTCAAAGGAAAATGGGATAATCACATCATCACCGGGCTGTTCCGTCATTTTTGAAAAATCGATGGTGTTTTTGTTTAACCTTGCAGGGGTGCCGGTCTTGAACCTCATCAGCTGGATGCCCTTCTCCTTCAGGCTGTCGGAAAGCCTGTTGGCGGGAAAGCGCCCGTCCGGCC
>CAZQUQ010000153.1:0-6863 GCA_964596445.1 uncultured Oscillospiraceae bacterium | reverse complement strand
CTGCTGCAAAATGAAGTGCACAATCTCATTAAGCAGATTGAGTCAGGCGATCAGGGGTAAAAAAGCAAAAAACCTTGTAACATAAGGGTTATCACCCACAGGTATAATTACTGAACCAAGGGGGTAACCGGTACGGGGCAACAAGAAAATCAGACATCTATTCACAAATATGTGGGTAGATGTCTGATTTATATATGGCATTTATAAGACATTGGGTCACTTTCTGTGTCTTAAGCTTTTTTAATTTCCTGTACTGACATAATGCCGCACACCTATGCGCCAGACAAGCAGACATGGGATTATAAACACAGCACCCACAAGCGGAATAAGAGCATAAAGTGGATTATCGGCACGCCCTGTAATATAAAGAAGCGGCAGATAGTTAAAGCACCCGAATGGAATGATAAACGTGAAAAAACGTCGTAGCCATTTGCTGTAAATCGTTAGCGGATACGATGATAATTCACGTCCTCCGTCCGTGAAGATGTTGATAAATTCCAAGCCATCTGTCGTCCAGAAGCAAACTGTTGCGCCTAAGATAAATATACCGCTGAAAATGAACACACCGCAGAATATCATCAGCCCGACGGTTATGATTTTCAGCGCGCTCCACGTTACCGCAGCATAGCTAATAGCGATGGCAAGAATTACCCCCGCCCATATGAGTTTTGCCAGTCGAGTGACTTCAAAATTTGAGCCAAGGACTTGCAGAATAGTGCTACGAGGACGGAGCAGTACGCGGTCAAATGTTCCTTGCCGAATATATCCTTGAAAAACATCAAATCCACGCGCAAAACACTCCGTCAGAGACCATGCGGAAATCGTGATGGCGTAGCACAGCGCTACTTCGCCGAAGTTCCAATCATCCAGCTTACCGAAACGTGCGAATAATAGCGTAATTCCCGCAAACATGAATCCAACATTAGCAATCTGCCCGATTATATTCAGCAGGAGATTGAGCCGATATTGAAACATCGTTTTAACAACCATTCGGATATATTTGAAATACAGCATGGTTAACCCCCTTGTATCACTATTCGTCGCATCACTTTATTAAACGCTAATTTACCGAGGAGGCACAGCCCAATAATCCATGCAATCTGTATACCAATTTGAAAAACAGCGTCCGAGCCGCTTATGTTACCGCTATACAGTCTAAACGGCAAATCGGATATGTAGCGATATGGAAAAAAATTCAGCACACGCTGAAGCCAATCCGGCATCAATGGTATTGGGATTATCTGACCTGCAAGGAATTCAGCGGCGACACCGATAACGAGCCTAGAACCGTATGACGACATCGTAACAAATGTCAGTATATAGATAAACATGGAAATCGTCGTGACAAGAAGTAAAGACAGACTCATTGAAAGCAAAAAAGTACCAAATGACACCATGCTCGCGGGGAGCGTCATACGAAACGGTTCAGGAAGTAAGAATGAAACAATCAATATCGGCAAAAAGCGGAGCGCGACGCTTGACAGGCGTGCCGCAGTTAAGCGGGCAAACCAAAAACTGTACATGTCGTATGGACGACAAAGCTCATAAGCCACCTGTCCGTCAGTAATACCACCTAACAATTCGCTGTCTACATACCAAAGCATAATCACTGCAAGAAACGCTTGATTAAGCCACATATATACCACAAGCTGATTCCACGACAAAGCTGGTTCGGTGCCGCTACTTCGATAAAACGCATGGAAAATCATTAGCAGCATAAAGCCCCAGAAGAACTGTGTGGCAATACCAGCCCAAGCTGCCGCCCGATACTGCATTCCCGCGATAAGTTTCATTCGGAACATCCCAATATAGCCGCTCATATGTTGTGCTCCTTGTACAGCGCGGCAATTACCTCTTCCGTACTCATATCGTCGCCAAAGTCGCTCTTAATCGCAGAAAACGAGCCATCATGGAGGATTTCCCCCTTACCAATTAGGATAACGCGGTCGGTAAGAGCCTCGATGTCATTCATGTCGTGCGTAGTTAGAATGACAGTCAGGCGCGTTTCGGCGTTGATATTGCGGATAAATTGGCGCACGGCAAGCTTTGACGGCGCATCCAATCCGATAGGCGGTTCGTCTAAAAAGAGCACCTTCGGTGAGTGAATCAGCGAGGCGGCAATCTCTGCTCTCATCCGCTGCCCGAGCGATAACTGACGAAGCGGCGTGTTAATAAATTCTGAGAGGCTAATTGTTTCTGTAAGTAATTCAAGGTTTCGCTTATACTCAGGCTGCGGCACTTTATAAATGTCGCGCAGAAGCTCAAAGCTGTCTATTATTGGCACATCCCACCACAGCTGCGTTCGCTGACCGAACACAACACCGATGTTCTTTACATACTCACGGCGGCTTTTCCACGGCGTGAAGCCCATAATATCGCACTGCCCGCTGCTGGGTACAAGAATACCGCTCATCACCTTGATTGTAGTGGATTTCCCAGCGCCATTAGGGCCTATGTAGCCCACGATTTCGCCTTCGTCAATGTGAAAAGAAACGTCATTAAGCGCGTGAACATACTTGTATTTCCGCTTGAAAAGCGCTTTTAAGGCAGCACCAGCACCCTCGCTACGCTGCGCTACCTTAAAAGTTTTATTGATATTCTGTAAGGTTATCATACGCCCTCCTTGCAAGTTGATTCAATCAAAAAATCGCCCATTGGATTATGTCGCGCATTGTTAGCGTCAACGCTTGCCAAACTATAATTTGCGTAACAATACACACAGCCATTTTTGCAGGTATTATATACACCCACATCAACGCTGGAAATGCAACCACAGCCAGGTCGCTGGTTTTTGTCCGGCTTAGCGATGACAGGGTGACCGCACAGATTTTCCACTACTTCATGGTCTATACAACTTGCAGGATAGATTCCATATTGTGATAGATCTGTTTGTTCACAACAGGCACGAACAGAAATTCTGTGTTGCCCTGCAATGTTAGAAAACGTTCTGCTTACTTCGGTAATTTCATCTACTGCAATTTCTCGAATCAATGGCGTCTTCAGCTTATGATATAAATCCACAAAGCTAATTGTTACATTGTTCGTATATGTACATAGCCGTTCACACAGTTCTGTGAAATGGCGAACATGATAATCCGTGGTTAGGCTGTCATTTAAGATGATAGGGTCATACCGCCAGAAAAGTCGGTTGCGCCCCAACCGCTTGCTTAGGGCGACAAATGTTTCAATGAGCTCTTCTTTTGGGCGAAGGTTTCTCTCGATTACTCGGTCGTAGGGTGTAAGGGTAAACTGAAAGTAATAGCGGTAGCCCATTTCATTAATTTCATCCAACGCAGAAAGCAATGGGACGGGGTCTTTCGTCCAAAATACAATGCAGTCAATTTTTTCCGGGGATAAGTCAATCCGACGGATTTGTGCGGGATTGAACGGATTACGAGTGAGCAGATAACCTGTCCGCAAACGGTTCATAAACCACTCTGAATAAAATGCCGGAATGTCGGTACGGCGTGAAGCCGATAGTATCATAGAGTTTCTCCTTCATCCTCCGCCAGCTTGCGCTCAATGAGTTCACGCTCCCGTTCTAATTCCGCTTTCAATTCATCCTCAGTCGGCAGGTAGAGCCTGTACTTTGAGGCGAACAGGTTTTCATTATCGGAAAGCACAGAGTATTTAACGATACTTTCGTCCTTATCGGCACAGAGAACGATGCCGATAGTCGGGTTATCGTCAGGTAGTTTGACCTTCTCGTTAAACAGCCGGACATAAAAGTCAATCTGCCCGACATCTTGATAGGTCAGTTTCCCTGCTTTAAGGTCGATGACGACAAAGCATTTCAAGATGAAATTGTAAAACACAAGGTCGATGTAATAATGTTCGCCGCCCTCGGTGGTTACCCGCCTCTGACGGGCGACAAACGAGAAGCCCTTGCCAAGTTCGAGAAGAAACTCCTGCAATTTGTCTATTAGAGCCTGTTCAAGCTCGCTCTCGTGGTAGCTTTTGTTTTCGCCGAGGTCAAGAAACTCAAGGATATACGGGTCTTTGAGGATATAGTCGGCAGTTGTTTTTGGTTCTAAAATCTGAATTTCATTTTTTATGCTTTCGCGGTCGTTCTTCTGCGTGGCGAGGAGGCGCTCATAATAGAATGAGTTTATCTGACGCTCCAGCTGCCGCGACGTCCAGCCGGACTCGACGCTTTCATTGAGATAAAATTCACGGCGCTTTTGCTCGTCAACGCGCATCAACATTCGATAATGCGTCCATGTCAATTCGCTACGCAGTGCGTAGCGATTCGGAAACATCTGATAAAACTGACGCATATTTCGCAGATTTGCGACTGTGAAGCCTTTTCCGAATTCTGCTGTCAATTTTTCAGATAAAAATTGTAACAGCTGTTTACCATACTCAGCGCGGTCGCCGACAGCTTCGGAGATTTCACGCCCGATTTCCCAGTACGCCGTAACCATCGCGGAGTTGATTGCATTGAACGTGCGTGTCCGAGCGTCGGCAAGCGCGGCTCGAATGCTCTCGTAAACCTGCGACTCCGAAGCGACAGGCATTATTTTCTGAATTTCATTATTTTGTTCACTCATCATTTTGCCTCCTTCGGTTCGTCTGGAACTATTTCTATGATGTCGCCTATATCGCATTTCAGCGCAGCACATATTCGCATGAGAACCGTCGTAGTTACGGGTTCGTCACGCCCAAGCTTCGTAATAAGGCTGGAACTGATATCTGCTGCAGACTGTAAATCCTTCTTTTTCATTTTCTTATCAATAAGCAGCTTCCAAAGTTTATTGTAACTTACAGCCACGATGTTCACCTCGATATAAATATCTGCCTGATTTAGTTTAGTTGTATTATATCACACCTCGCCACTCAAATACATCTAATTTAACACAATAATATTAAAAATATTATATTTGTGCTATTTTCTTATAGCTATCTTCGCCGACTGCTTCGCCGACTTGTGGTATGTGTGTTGGCGAAGGGCGTTGAACTCATATGAAAAAGCAAATCATCGTTGGAATAACCGTTATCGCCTGTGTCGTGCTGTGTGCCGCTGTGTGGCCAAGGAGTGCCGAGGTCGGAGATTTACCCGCTGAGCTTTCAATCCTCGCCGTAAACGCCGAAATTGAGGCTCGGTCAGAGAAAACGCCGCATATTCTTTTCTCTGCTGATATTTCTGCTCCCGAA
Organism: uncultured Oscillospiraceae bacterium; assembly: GCA_964596445.1. Lineage (GTDB taxonomy): Bacteria > Bacillota > Clostridia > Acetivibrionales > DTU013 > DTU013. The sequence goes on along the minus strand of CAZQUQ010000153.1, from coordinate 1,709 downwards.
GTTAAGTCAATCGCAGAAAGTGGACCGCAGGAAACAGAGGTAACAGCAGAAAAAGAAACGCAAAAACCAGAGCCAGCACAGGCGACACAGCCGATTAAAGCAACCCCCAAATCCACAGAGCCGCACAGTGGAGATGTTCGCGTCGTAGACGGTGAGAAGCAAATCTACATCCTTGGCTTTGGATGGATCAAGGACAAGAGTGGCGAAAACGTCGGCACAGCAAAAAGAAAGGAACGCCAAGCTTCGACACCATCGACGGCGCGACGCTGATGAGTACGCCACTCCAGCCGCTGCGATTTGTGGTAGACTCGCTCATCTCGCAGGGGCTTCACATCCTTGCCGGTTCGCCGAAGGTCGGCAAGTCGTGGCTGGCGCTCTGGCTGTCGGTCATGGTAGCAAAGGGAGAACCGGTTTGGGGCATGGCTACGCGGCAGGGTACGACGCTTTACCTCTGTCTCGAGGACAGCAGACTGCGTATCCAGAACCGGCTGTTTGAAATCATGGAGGACGCTCCTCCAAGTGTTCACTTCTGCACCGATGGTTTCATCATCGGCGGCTTGGAGGAACGAATCGAAACCTTCATCGCCGAGCATCTCGACACGACGCTCATCATCATCGATACGCTGCAGATGGTCAGAGGCATGGGATATGACAACACCTATGCAAACGACTACCGTGACTTATCTGTTCTGAAGAAACTGGCGGACAAGCACGGCGTCGCCATCCTACTCATCCATCATCTCCGCAAAGAGAACGCCGACGACGTGTTCAACCGCATCTCGGGTACGACAGGCGTACAGGGCGCTGTCGATTCCATCTTCACGCTTATCTTATCGAGGATAAGCGCGGTAGCGGCAAGTCGAAGCTCTCTTGCATCGGAAGGGACATCGAGTATCGGGAAATCTGTCTTGAACGTAATGAGAATAACGTGAGGTGATACATGAGGAAGAAGAAAACGGAAAATATGCCCCTTGCTTTGAGGACGCTACCGTCTTTTTTGATAAAACGCAAACGACAACCAATCGCTCCATGTGCATTGAGGGCAGGCGGTATCGCATCTGCTCGGTGTTCCCGGTGGGGACGAAGCAGACCCCCACGGACAAGCTCCTCGCTCTCATTGACACCGAGCTTGAAAAAGAAACGCACAGTGCCTGAATTCAGTAGACTTGCGGAAACCGGTGCGGTATGATGTGGTTACCGTACCGGTTTGCCTTAAAAGAAGGAGGTTAAATACAAGATGGCAAACCCAAAATACAACATACTTTATGGCAGACTCAGCCAGGAGGACGAGCTCAAGGGCGACTCCAACAGCATTCAGAACCAGCGGATGCTCCTTGAAAAATACGCAAAGGAAAACGGCTTCGTCAACGTGAAATTCCTGTACGACGACGGGGTGAAAAATACTCCCGCACCGCCGAGCAAAGCATCCGCATCATCTACCGCGACGTGGGTGTGATGGATAGCGTGGAGCCGGTCGAAGAAATTATGGAACAGGAAAACATTGCATAGAAAGCGCATGAGGCGAACGACTTTCGCCGTCCGCCTCATACATACAAGCTTTGTTCACAAAATGTCCCTATGAACGTTAACATAAGCAGTCACAAGGTTTCTTAATAGGTTTGGTGCCGAAGGTGTGATTTTATCCCACACGTACTTGCGTACACAGGATTTTGAGTTATTCAAGCCATTCGGAACCTAATGGCCTGAAC
>CAZQUQ010000152.1:0-6863 GCA_964596445.1 uncultured Oscillospiraceae bacterium | reverse complement strand
CTGTACAGTACAGAAAATAGGATAGCCAAGCTTTACGAAAGAAAAGGGGAATAGCATTGTTGAAAAAGACTGCATTACTTATTCTTGCAACGACACTTATCATTTTTATGCTATGTAACCACACACATATTTCAGCTATACTGGACAAAAGCATTGCAACGCTCTCCGGGTACGGATCCAGTGGGCAGGAAGTCAGAAATATTCAAACCCGTCTGTCAAATTGGGGCTATTATCACGGCGAAATCGACGGCCTGTATGGTTATATGACATATAGCGCAGTCAGAGACTTTCAAGCCAAGCATGGACTTACAGTAGATGGAATTGCCGGCCCGGAGACACTAGCCGCTCTAGGACTGCCGACAGGTCAGCCTTCCGGAGGCGGTGGAGATACAAGCAGCGACTCAAGAGACCTTAACCTTCTGGCAAGAATAATACACGGTGAAGCCCGCGGTGAGCCTTACGTCGGACAAGTTGCCGTCGGCGCAGTAGTATTGAACCGTGTCAGAGATTCCAGATTCCCCAATACAATAGCCGGTGTCATATATCAGCCGGGTGCTTTCGATGCAGTTTATGACGGACAGATAAATCTTGATCCCGACGCAACTGCAATCAAAGCAGCAAGAGATGCCTTGAACGGATGGGATCCTACGTACGGATGCGTCTATTATTATAATCCGGCAACTGCGACAAGTTCGTGGATATGGTCACGCCGTATCGTCCTTAAAATCGGAAAGCACAATTTTGCAGTATAGCAAACAACCTTGGGGGACGGTTCTCTACCCAGTTACTCAGAAGAGCAATTCTCGATCCGGAGGGACGGTTCTGTACATGGGGGACAGTTCTTGATTCAGGAAAAGCGATTCTTGATTCACAGGAACAGTTCTCTACTCATGGGGATGATTCTCTGCCCTATAGGGACAGTTCTCAAAATACCGCTGATCGGCAGCGCTTCGCGACTATTGTAAATCAAGAACACTTCTTCTATATATTTAATCATTCATAAGGGGGGACGTTTTAATGTGATAAACTCAGCATTCGCCTTATCAATAGAAGGTTGAGAACTGTCCCTGAGAAAACGAGAACTGTCCCTGAAGAATTTCACAAGATATACAGCCAGTGTGGTGAAAAATGCTGTGGTAAAAATCCAACCGGAAATATATCGGAAGATTTGGTTGTTAACCATGTATATCAAAAATAGCCCTACAGCAAATATAACATCAAACACCAAAAGTCCCAGCGCAATTCCCCAAAACTTGCGGTCGGCAACTTCCTTCCCTGTCCTGAATGGCTTTTTGGAATCTGTCAGAGAAGCGATATACCACATGTAAATATAGACGGAAAAGAAGGAAAGCCCCGCAAAAAACACCGCGACCGTCATTATGTCAATGAAAACCGCCGCTATCATCAGTTCAGGTGCAGATGAAAAAGCCAGCCTGGTAATAATGATTGCGGGAATTGATGATATCAAAAGGAATAATATCACGATCACAGCCAAAAGCGCTGTTCTTATGGATATTAGGAAAAACCTGAAAAAGTACTTCCTGATGCCCATTCTAAACAGCGCTTTTCTGCCAGGCCCGCTAATCTAGCTGTCATTTACAGTGAGAAGATAACCCGGCAGCAGCAGACCGACAGCAACGGACAGCAGCAGTGACAACGATAAGGTTGCGGCAAAAACAACAACGATATTCTGGGTATCGATCAACATCTGCAGCAAGGCCAGTATGCTGTCAAAAAAATCACCGCCGGTCATGTTAATGATTCCGATAACCATTGCCATAACCGGTATGAACATGTTAAATACAGCACCAACAAGCATAATAACGCCAATAACCACTATGACGGATGGATGTTTTTCAATAGCTTTTACAGTAGTTTTAATCATACCGGTGCAAATCCTTCTTTCAAAATCTAGTCTTTTTTATCACAAAAGATTGCCGTAAATATGGAACCCTGCATGCAATAACATAATGCATTGATTTGAGCGCTATCAAACACCTTTCATGCTAAGGCTTATCCTCTTTCTTACAGGATCCGCCGATAGCACCCTTACCTTCACGATATCTCCTACCGACACAACGTGCATCGGATTTTTCACAAACATGTAGGATAGATCCGAAATGTGGACAAGCCCATCCTTATGTACGCCTATATCGACAAAAGCTCCAAAATCCGCGACATTTCTCACTGTTCCGGTCAACACCATTCCCGGCTTCAGATCAGCAATATCCATAACATCAGTCTGAAAAACAGGCTTCGGCAGTTCATCTCTGGGGTCGCGTCCCGGTTTCATCAGTTCATTGATAATATCTCTTAGTGTCGGCGCCCCTACGCCTGCAGCCATAGCCACCGACTCTATGCCTCTTTTCTCAACTTCCTTCGGCAGGCCATCCAGCCGCCTGTCCCTGACATCATCAAGCGTGTATCCCGTAATGGCAAGCAGCTTTTTCGCTGCCTCATATGATTCAGGATGCACAGACGTATCATCCAGTATATTTGTGCCCTCATGTATCCTGAGAAAACCTGCGCACTGCTCAAATGCCTTATCTCCCAGTTTCTTTACTTTCTTAAGCTCCTGCCTGCTTCTAAACCGTCCGATACTCTCTCTGTAATCTACGATATTTTTCGCAACTGAAGCATTTATGCCGGAGACATAAGAAAGCAAAGACGGCGAAGCCGTATTCAGATCGATACCAACGCTATTGACACAATCCTCCACAACACCGCCAAGAGTCTCGCTGAGCCGCTTTTGATTCATATCGTGCTGATATTGTCCGACACCTATTGCCTTCGGATCGATTTTGACCAATTCTGCCAGCGGGTCCTGCAGGCGTCTTGCTATGGAAACAGCGCTCCGCAGTGAAACATCGAACTCGGGAAATTCTTCAGCGCCAAGCTTTGAGGCTGAGTATACGGATGCTCCCGCCTCACTGACAACCATATAATAGACCTTCCTGTCGAACTTTTTCAATACGTTGGCGATAAAAATCTCCGATTCTCTGGAAGCGGTTCCATTGCCTATAGAAACTATGTCGACGTTAAACTTGTCGATAAGCTGAAGGATCACCTTCTCCGATTCCTCTGTCTTGTTCTGGGGCGGCGTAGGATATACGACAGTTGTTGCAAGGACCTTTCCCGTATCATCAACAACGGCAATTTTACAACCGGTGCGATATGCAGGGTCAAGTCCAAGAACTACCCTGCCTTTGACAGGAGGCTGCAGCAGCAAATTCCTCAGGTTCTCGGTGAAAACCTTCACTGCCTGTTCCTCTGCGGCCTCGGTAAGCTCATTTCTGACTTCATTTTCAACAGATGGGGCAATAAGCCGTTTGAATGAGTCTTCAACAGCATTTTCAACATATTGCGATGTTATCAATTTTTTTCTGACATATCTGGACTTTAGGAGTTCAATTATAAGTTCTTCGGGCACCTCTATGCGGGCCTGCAGGAACTCTTCCTTTTCACCTCTGTTGATCGCAAGGATCCTGTGTTTTGCCACCCGTGATACAGGCTCTTTAAAATCATAATACATCCTGTAAACCGAATCCTCTTCACTAGCAGCTTTCACTACCAGCATCCCGTGCTTGAAGAACATTTCCCGTACAGTTTTTCGTGCAACGGCATCATCGGATATGTTTTCAGCAATTATATCCATAGCTCCGGCCAGAGCCTCTTCGGCATTGCCCACACCCTGTTCGGGATCCACAAACCGCTCGGCTATGCTCAATATATCACCTGAGTCCATCTCCTGAGCAAACAGAACTTCCGCCAGCGGTTCCAGCCCATTCTCGCGCGCAATCGACGCCCTTGTCCTTCTTTTTGGTTTAAAGGGTCTGTATATGTCTTCGATCTCCTGCATGCTCTTACATTGATCAAGGGCGGCAGATATCTCCGGCGTCAGTTTGCCCTGCCCGTCTATCAGCTTTCTGACCTCTTCCTTCCTGCCCTCAAGATTCCTAAGGTAGGTCAGCCTGTCGTACAATTCCCTTAGTACCTGGTCATTCAGTTCACCGGTCTGTTCTTTTCTGTATCTGGCGATAAACGGTATTGTACAGCCTTCATCTATCAGCTTTATTGTATTATGGACCTGGAAAGGCTTAAGGCCGAATTCCTGAATCAATTGCACCGCAATATCAGCCATTTGGTTCCTTGCTCCTTTATTAATGAGTGTTTGCGTCATACCTGCACATTTTAATGCATGGACAATCCTAATATTTCCCTCGGCAATTCTGCACAAGGACAGCCAACACTTAACACTCGAAATTAAAGTTAACTACTTTGCCTCAATAATCTGCTCCGTACGTATGTACAACAACTGCTCCGGCAAAGCTGCACAACCTACAAAACCTGACCTAATTCAAATAAAGACTTAAAGATAAAGTCTGGTTTTACCGGCGATTTATCCACATCGCTAATGTCGGTTTCGCCTGTCAGCACCAGTATCCCGGTAATACCGTTGTTTACACCAGCGGCAATGTCTGTATAAAGCCTGTCCCCGACAAATGCTATTTCATCATCGCTTCTGCCGGTCAGCAGCTTTATCATGTCTGCTGTTTCCCTGAACGGCTTGCCCAGATACCGCGGCTTGACTCTCGTAGATGCTTCGATCATCGCACACATGGCACCGCAGTCCGGCATGAAGCCATCCTCTGTCGGGCAGTTAAGGTCGAGATGCGTAGCCAAAAACAATGCACCGTTTCTGATAAACGTACATGCACGCTCGATCTTATTGTATGTAAGCGAAGTATCAAAGCTCAGCACTACGATATCAGGATTCTCGGCAGTCAGCCTGATGCCGCCTTGAGCAAAACTGTCCTCCAACAGCTCCGTTCCCACAAGATATACTCCTGCATCCGGATAGTTCTCATTAAGGAACCTTATCGTAACATCCCCGGAAGTTATTATATCGCTTTCATCAACAAAGCAGTTTAATGATTCCAGCTTCTTTTTGTAATATGAGGATGTACGCGAAGAGTTATTTGTAAAAAACAGGAATTCGCGTCCTGTTTTTTTAAGTTTTTGCAGAAACTCAAGCGAACCGTCGATCAGTTTATTGCCCAGGTAGAACGTACCATCCATATCAAGCACAAACAGCTTCTTATGCCTTAAAATGTCGAATTCGTCAATCATAAAGCCTCCTGGCAATAGCATCTGTAAACTCTGAAAGCCTGCCCTTCTGATCACAATAGCGCAGAACCGTATACTTATCTCTCATATACATTGCATTCAGCATACTCTCAACAAATAACTCACGGCTGATCCCAAGCTTCTTCGGGCTGGTGCACGAACCGACCTTGTCAAGCAGTCCGGTTACCTGGCTGACTGTGGGATAATCGATTCCCTTTGGCAGAATTTCAGACGCAAGCTCATATATCATAGCAGTGACAACAGTGCCAACGCCTACGGCGTTTCCATGAAGAGGATGCTCAGTACCTGCTTCAACAGCCTTGACTTCCCAGTAATGAGCCAACTGATGCTCCGTACCGGATGCAGGTCTGGAGACACCGGCAAGCCCTATGGCAAGACCAGTAAGTATAAGCGCTTCTATCAGGCAGCATATCGATCGTTCATCTCTGGCCGCCAGCCCTTCAGCACTCTCTATACACTTATTTACACCTTTTTGAACCAGTTTGGCGATAGTTTCGCAGTAGTATTCCCCGGTGACGATCCTTGACAGATTCCAGTCGGCAAGCGCAGTCAGCTTACCCAGCACGTCGCCATACCCAGCCTGTATCATTATCATCGGAGCATTGCGCATAACAGAGGTATCTGCATAAATAGCACATGGATAGTGGCTGTAAACAGTTGTTTTTTTTCTGCCAATAATCAGTGACGATCCGACCGATGCATAACCATCCATCGAGGGCGCCGTTCCTGCTATTGCGAATGATTTGCCGGTCCTGAAGCTTACGATTCTGGCAATATCATTGATAACGCCTGAGCCGACAGCAAGGATAAACGATGTGTCCGGTTCAAGCTCAAGAAGCACTCTGCCAACGGCGCTTTCGTCCGGAAGCAATGCGTGGTCGCCTGTATCAAACACAAAAGACTTAAACTTATAGCCATCTTGCCTCAGCCTTTCTACAACAGCTTCGCCCAAAACGCCATATGTATTCCTGTCGGACAACACAAAGATATTAGTGCCACGATAAGATTCAAGATCCCCTGCGAGCTCATCCAAAATACCGTTCCCGACTACCAGCTTGTCTATCTTAACGGAATGATTTCTCCCACACGAACAGTCAAATGATATCCCTGGCATGTTTTCAATTTTAGTGCTTAAAATGTCTGTCATTATTCTCACTCCTGTATCAATATTCTACTGTATCGTACAACTGCCAACATATCTTCAGCGTCTGTACCCTATATACTCTACCACACATGCCGACTGCAATCAATGGGAGAGGGCAGAGTCCGGGAAGGTGGGGTAGAGGTAGGGACAGTTCTGCAAATGATGAAAAATAGGGACAGAGGTGAGAACGCGGATTTGGGGGACAGTTCTACATAATGTTGAAAATCTCACATTATGGTTATTGTGCAAGCTAGAGCATTAACAGTACGATGAATACAAACACAAATCACAATTATAGCAATACTGAGATATAGTTTCTTAGTAAAATCAAACAAAGAACGTATTTTGTTTGATTTCCCACAATAGAAAAACAGAAAATCAGCCATATAACAAAATAAACGCTCTTGTTTGATAATAAAATATTATGCAATCTGTTCAAAGCTGCTGTATGCAGTGGATACAATTGTTCCGTCAGTTCATAAACGAAAAGCCATTCATGCTTAAGGCAGCATTGTTTTGAAGAACTGTCCCTCTTTATGAGATATGTCCCTCTAAATAATGAACTGTCCCT
>CAZQUQ010000151.1:5715-6985 GCA_964596445.1 uncultured Oscillospiraceae bacterium | reverse complement strand
AGGATAGCAATGGATATATTAAAGATCGAGAATCTCACGAAAATTTACGGCACAGCTGATAATATGGTTAAAGCGCTGGATAACGTGAGCTTTACTGTGAAAAAGGGTGAGTTCATTGCCATAATCGGGCCTTCAGGCTCGGGAAAATCAACTCTTCTGCACATACTTGGCGGAGTGGACAAGCCCACATCCGGGAAGGTATACATGGACGGACATGACGTCTATGCCCAGGATGATGAGCAGCTTGCGATATTCCGCCGGAGGCAGGTGGGGCTGATCTATCAGTTCTACAATCTCATTCCTGTATTGGATGTCACCGAAAACATTACGCTTCCAGTCCTTATGGATGGAAGGAAGGTAAATGAAGAGCATCTGAAAGAACTCATTACTTTCCTTGGCCTGAATGGCAGGGAAAAGCATCTCCCAAATCAGCTTTCCGGAGGACAGCAGCAGCGTGTTTCCATTGGCAGGGCGCTGATGAACGCGCCGGCTGTAGTTCTGGCAGATGAGCCGACCGGAAACCTTGACTCCAAAAACAGCCACGAGATAGTTGAGCTGCTGAAAATGTCAAATCAGAAATATGACCAAACCCTTATCGTGATCACTCACGATGAAAATATTGCCTTGCAGGCCGACCGCATAATTGCGATCGAAGATGGCAGGATCACACGTGACGAGGTGAAAAGAACATGAACATTTTTTTCAGCGTCACGATGAAAACACTTTCCAGAAATAAAACACGAACGCTGGTCACGATAATCGGCATTATTTTGTCTGCGGCAATGCTGACTGCCGTGACATCGTTTATTACCAGCCTTCAAAGGTATATGCTTGAAGTGGCTGTTTATAATGACGGCGACTGGCACGGATGCCTTTTTGATGTCGGACCGGACAAAACCGCGGAACTGATAAACAACCCGGAAGTAGTGCAGGCAGCAGTGTGTGAGAATATTGGCTATTCCGTCCTGCCCAATCCTAAATACGAGTATTCGCCTTATATCTACATTATCGGCGCAGACAGCAATTTCAATACGATCATGCCTGTTCATATAACAAAGGGCAGACTTCCTGAAAGGACCGGCGAGATCATATTGCCGGAGCATTTGCTAGTGAACGGCGGGACAGCATTTTCTGAAGGAGACAGGATCACTCTGGATATCGGTGTACGGATGTATGAAAATATGATTCTCAACCAACATAATCCTTACATGACAGGTAACGATGGCACTGAGAGGGAGAAGCTGGTCATTCGGGAAACCCGTACCTTCAC
>CAZQUQ010000151.1:0-5615 GCA_964596445.1 uncultured Oscillospiraceae bacterium | reverse complement strand
TGCTCATCATGGCAGGTTCTGTTTCTCTTATCTACAATGCCTTTTCGATATCTGTAAGCGAGAGGACGCAGCAAATCGGACTATTGTCGTCTGTGGGCGCTACCCGGAAGCAGATAAGGAAAAGCATATTATATGAAGCCATGTTTGTGAGCGTAATAGGTATACCGATAGGCATACTGTCGGGATTGGCGGGTATAGGCATAACTATGTCCGTAGTCGGAGAGAAATTATCATCTCTCTATTCCGGCGAAGTACCATATTCACTGTCACTCCATGTGAACCTCCTGGCAGTTGCTGTTACAGTATTGCTGGCGCTGATAACTGTCCTGATTTCCGCATGGATCCCTTCGAGGCGTGCGACACGGATTACGGCGATAGATGCAATACGACAGGCAAATGACATTTCAGTTAAAGCGAAGGATATACGTACATCAAAGCTTACTTACAGGTTATTCGGGCTCGAGGGTATTCTTGCCCGGAAGCACTTCAGACGCAGCAGGAAGAGGTACAGGACCACCGTCGTTTCTCTGTTCATGAGTATAGTGCTGTTTATCTCCGCCAGCTCTTTTTGCTCCTATATCAAGGATAGTGTCACAGATGTATTTACAACCAGGGATTATGACATCAGCTGGTATTATGATATCGAGGCCGACACGGAGATGACTCCCCGCCAGGTGTATGATTTACTGTCTCAGACAGATGGCTTGACGAACTCTGTGTATGCATTTGTCAAGGAGGGCTATGCGATCCTGAATGTAAAGGATCTCCTGGATGAGTACAAGGATCGTTTTGATTGGTCAAACGGTAATGGTGAAGAAAGCAGTGATACTCATCAATTGCCTGCATGTGTATACATCGTGCCGGATGAGGTGTTTGACGGGTATGCTGCCGCAGAGGGTTTGAGCGGTGCAGATGCAGTCGTCATGGCATATATGGAGGGAGTCGACCCTAAGACAAACAAATACACCAATATCAACGTGCTGAGTGATACACTATCTGTAATTGATCTGATGCTGTATGATGAAATCAGAGAGCCTATCCCTGACGATCTGACAGAGGAAGAACTTGATGCCCTGCAGTATAAAAAGACATCCATAGATATCGGAGCAATTGTTGAATCCATGCCGTTTGCCATCAATGGCTCCTATCATGGGTATCCAATAACGGTAATGGTTCCGGAACGCTGTATTCCCAAGTACTTTGCCGATATGGACATATCAGAAAACGCCTATTATTTTAAAGGGGATGATCATGCGGCTCTGGCGAATAAGCTCATGACTTTAATGGAGGAGCATGGCCTGCCTTCGGAGAATCTGAACGATGTAGCTGTCAGGGAAGATACAGACAGAAACTTGATATTCATAATCAATGTGTTTGCCTATGGTTTCATAGTCCTGATTTCACTGATAGCTGCTGCAAACGTGTTCAATACGATATCGACCGGCATAATCCTGCGGCGGCGCGAGTTTGCAATGCTCAAATCAGTGGGCATGACACAAAAGGGCTTCTCCAAAATGATGAATTATGAGTGCCTGATGTACGGCACAAAGTCCCTGTTGTGGGGATTGCCTGCTTCAGTTGCGATCACTTACCTGATTTTCCGGAGCGTAAACGCAGGCTATGTCACAAGCTTTTATATTCCATGGGTATCGATCGTCGTCGCGGTATTCAGTGTGTTTGCGGTCGTCTTTGCTACAATGCTCTACTCCATGAACAAACTGAAAGACGACAACACAATAGACGCGCTGAGGAATGTGAATATTTGAAAAATCTTTGAATTTTATAACTCTCAACTTTGATACACCTCTTCATACTTGATTAAAAACAAGTGAAGAGGTGTTTTATTTGAATCGCAGAGCCAACCGCAGGGCCAACATAAGAAGAAGCAGGAGAATATGGAGGTCAGCATTATTCATCGCTGTTTTGCTAATTGCATCGATACTCTATATCATATCAAGCAATAATGTATTAAGCGGCAGTGCGTATAACAGCCGTGAAAGAAATACAGGCAGCATATCAGCAAAAAACAGGACCGTCGTTGATGTTTCCGACAAGAGAGCAAATTCGGATGAAAGAAAATCATCCAAAGCTGCATTATCGCAAATCAGCCTGTCAAATGAACTTATGCTTGTCAACTCTGAGCATAAAATAAATGAAAGCTTTGCTGCCGACCTTTCACCGGCATACAGGGCCGTCCCTATTTCCACAAGCGATCTGGAGATGAACGGCACGGTTCTTGAGGCTGTAAAGGACTTGTTCAGGGATGCAAGAGAAAACGGCTACAAGGATTTCTTCGTCAACAGCGGGTTCAGATCCTATCAAAAGCAGAATGAGCTGTACAATGACGCAGATGACAAAAGCTATGTGCAGGAGCCGGGTGCCAGCGAGCATCAGACAGGATATGCGCTTGATATAGCATATGACGGGTTTTCCGGCGAAGCTTTTGAGAATTCTCCTCAGGGGAAGTGGCTTATGGAGAACGCTCATAAATACGGTTTCATACTCAGGTACCCGGAAGGCAAGACAGATATCACAAAAATAAGCTATGAACCGTGGCATTACCGTTATGTCGGTATTCCGCACTCGTATTACTGCTATGAGAACGATCTGTGCCTTGAGGAATACATCCGCTTCCTGACAAACGGCGGCAGCTACTCCATATCTATTGACAAAACAAACTATAGTGTATATTATGCAACTGAAAAAGATGGTTTCATCGATGTTCCGGCGGACAAAGAATACAAGGTCTCGTCAGACAACACGGGCGGCTATATTGTTGTGGTAATGGGGTGAGCTTTTGGACTATAGCGTTTTAATATGCGACGATGACCAGGATATATTGAATGCACTTGAAATATACCTCAAACAGGACGGATACAATGTGATAAAGGCCGAAAACGGCGTGCAGGCTTTAGAGATACTGAAGACCTCGGTCGTACACCTGATCCTGCTCGATGTGATGATGCCGCAGATGGACGGCATCATGACCGCCATAAAGATCCGTGAGAGCAATATCAATATACCGATCATTTTCCTGAGCGCAAAAAGTGAAGATACGGACCGTGTTTTGGGCCTCAATATGGGCGGCGATGATTATATAACAAAGCCCTTCAACACAGTCGAGCTGCTCGCAAGAGTAAAGGCGCATCTGCGGCGATATGCCAGGCTGGGCGGCATGGCGGAACATGTCCCGGAGTCCAGGAACGTTTACAGGACCGGCGGCCTTGTTGTCGATGATGATAAAAAGAGAGTCACTGTTGACGGCGACGAAGTGCTGCTGACCGCTACCGAATATAACATACTGAAGCTGCTCATCAGCAACCGGGAGCGTGTTTTCAGCGCCAGCCAGATATATGAAGAGGTTTGGAACGAGCCTGCTTTCAACGTCGGCAAAATCATTTCGGTCCATATACGGCATATCAGGGAAAAAATCGAAATCAACCCGAAAGAGCCAAGATACCTGAAAATCGTTTATGGTCTTGGATACAAGGTGGTGCAGATCAATTGAAGAAGCTTCTTAACTCATATATTACCTTTGCTGTGCTGCAGGCAGCCTTGTATATCTGTGCCTTTCTGGCAGCTTGCAATGCATTTCGATCCTTTGGCTATTATGCAATAATGCTGTTCCGGAGGAGCTGGGATATTGATGGCTGGGCGCTGGCTGCATTTATCGCCGGCATTGTCCTGTTCACCTTGCTTGCCGCATCGATATGGGGCCTGGTCCAAAACGGCAGGCTGTCTCTCTGGAAATCGACAAAAGCGGAGTTCATTGCCGTTACTGTACTGTCAGTCATGTTGATCGCGATGATCTTCATTACCGTTCGATTCAGCAGGTGGATGAATGTGCCTCTGAGGATCCTGGTACTTCCTTTGGCAGCTTATATTCTTTTTGTGTTCTGGCTTGTCAGACTGATCGCTTTCCTGCAGGCAGACAGCAGATACACGAAGTTTTCATGGTATAAATTCTACAGGCAGTTTCCGGTCAAGCAGCCGGTATCTGTACTTGTCACAGCCCTTGCACTTGCGTCATTCATATATCTGTTGTTTGATATAAATACCCGCACTGTGCTTCTGTCATTACTCCATTTTGTTTTAGTAACGGTATTGGCCGAATATTTGTCGAGGTTTTCGGAAACCAAAGCCGTCGAATATGAAAAAATCGCGGAAGACAGGCTGCGATCCGAGAGGCTGAAAACCGAGCTCATCGCCAATGTATCACATGATATCAAAACGCCTATCACTTCAATTATAAACTATGCCGACCTCATCAGCAGGGAAAGCACCGAAAATGAGCGGCTGAAGGAATATACCTCGGTGATCCTCAAGAAGTCGCTGAGACTGAAGTCGCTGATGGAGGATCTGATCGAGGCCAGCAAAGCCGGGACCGGCAACATAAAGATGACGATGGAGACCATCAACTTCTGTGAGCTTTTGGGGCAGATCATGGGAGAGTACGACGAGCAGATGGAGAAAAACCGGCTCCAGCTGATATCGAATATTCCCGAGACGCCGGTAATCATCCGGGCTGACGGGAGATATCTGTGGAGGGTGCTGGAGAATGTATTCACCAATGTGGTCAAATACTCAATGAGCGGGACACGGGTATATGTGGATCTGGCAGCTGCAGGCGGTAAGGCCTCAGGTGGTATGGACAGCGGCGATGTGGCCGCAGGTGGTGCGACAGCCGGTGGCAAGGGTATCGGAAATGTAGCTGCAAGTGGTGTTGCTAGTGGTGATGTGGCAGCTGCAGACGGTATGTATGTGTTCACATTGAAAAATATCTCGAAAGACCCACTGAATATTTCAGCCGACGAGCTCACCGAACAGTTCGTCAGGGGTGACCGCGCCCGCTTTACAGAAGGCAACGGACTAGGCCTTTACATTGCCAAAAGCCTGACCGAGGCAATGGGCGGCAGGTTCGGAATAAATATAAGCGGAGATCTGTTCGAGGTGCGGATAGGGTTTATTGGTGTGTGAAATAAGGCCTTTTTGATGAGTAACAGTTGGTTTATATTGTAGGAGTGACATAAAGCGGTGCATTTGTCCACTGAACATTGATATTCCAATCAAAGCAAAATAGGCTTGGTAAACTTCAAGAGCAAGAGATTTCCAATTTTAGCTTTTAGAAATTCGTTATATTTTATTGTATTTACGACGATAATAATGTTGACATGTAACAACATATATTGTATTATATTTAAACCTGCGTTATAATATATAACAGGAAGAGTTGGTAACTATGGTTAAAGTTAACTATGATACTTTCATTATCTCTTTTTTGTGTTCAAGCAATTTGGATGGTAAAACTTCATTTTATGGGGCAGTAGCATCGAAACATTGCAAAATATTTGAGGGGGTGTTGAGATGTTAACTATATTTGACAAAGAATTGCTAGCAAATGAACTAAAGGTATATAGAGAAAAAAGTGGTTTACGTCAAAGCGAGTTGGCAAGCAAACTGGGTTTAAACAGATCAACTATTTCTTTTTTTGAAAATCAGAAACAGTTGCCATCAACAGAAGTCCTTAATAAGATCTGCGATTTGTTAGGTAAGTCTGCAGAATACTTTTTTGTGCAAAAGGATAGGGATCCTGTAGTACTTATGATGTGCAAATT
>CAZQUQ010000150.1:0-6986 GCA_964596445.1 uncultured Oscillospiraceae bacterium | reverse complement strand
ACATTTTAAAAATTTATTCGCCGATCCTGATTTTTACCGTGTAATGCGTAATACTCTGTCAATGAGTATTATCAATCTGGTACTGAGTTTTGTCACGGCGATTGCTTTTGCTCTGATCCTTAACGAGCTCTCAAAAGAATTCTATGGATTTAAACGTGTAGTGCAAACGATATCCTATATGCCCCATTTCCTCTCATGGATCATTGTCTGCGGTTTGGTTTCAAATATCCTGGCAATGGACGGAGGAATCCTCAATGAAATCCTGATGTCATTGGGACTTATTAAAGAGAAGATTCATTTTATGGGAAAACAGGAGTATTTCTGGTGGATTGTAGGATTTTCCAATGTATGGAAGTCTATGGGCTGGAACAGCATCATTTATCTGGCGGCTATCACATCCATAGACCCGGCACTGTATGAAGCTGCAGCCATAGACGGGTACGGCCGTTTCGGCAGGATGTGGCATATCACATTACCGGGAATCAAATCGACCATTATCGTCCTTCTTATCATGAATGCAGGCTGGATCCTTAACGCAGGATTCGAAGTTCAGTATATACTGGGCACAAACGGTCTCGTACTTGATGTTTCTGAAACCATCGACATTTTCGTTCTCAAGAGAGGTTTTGGACGAACCAGTGGTTTTGCATTCGGAACTGCAGCCGGTATGTTCAAAACAGTGGTCAGCGCTGCAGTACTATTACTTTGCAATAAGATCGCCGGGTGGGTAGGCGAAGAAAAACTGGTTTAGTAAGACGTTTTCGTTGTGCTATTCGGCTTGGAGGTATATATAAATGAGAAAATCGATCGGTGATAAGATTATAGATGCGATTATAGTGTTCTTTCTGTGTATAGTCGTCATTTGCATGCTATATCCGCTTTGGAACACATTAGCCGTATCTTTCAATGATGCAAGAGATTCCATAAAAGGCTCGATCTATCTGTGGCCGAGGAAATGGTCGCTGTTCAATTATCAAAGCGTATTCAAGACAGACAAGGTATTTAATGCTTTTCTTATATCTGTTGCGCGTACAGTGCTGACAATGGCATTGAACGTTTTCTTCTCAGGTTTGTTTGCGTATGTATTAAGCCACAAGGAATTTATATTCAGAAGGTTCCTGACAGTATTTATGGTAATGACGATGTATATAAACGCAGGACTTATTCCGCAGTATTTCCTTTACCGCAGTCTGGGTCTGATAGATAGCTTCTGGGTCTATATACTCCCTGCAATGGTTGGAGCATTCAACGTGATCGTCATACGCACATATATCAATTCTTTACCGGCGTCTCTGGTGGAATCTGCGCGAATCGACGGCGCCAGCGAGTTAAAAATATATTTCAGTATAATTTTCCCGCTATGTATGCCGGTTCTTGCCACAGTTGCCCTTTGGGTCGCAGTCGGTGCGTGGAACTCATGGTTCGACTCCTATATATTTGCGCCTAAGCAGGAGTTGAGTACGCTTCAGTATGAGATGATGAAGATACTGTCCTCATCCATGGAGACGTGTGTCAGGCAGCCGGACTATCTGGCTGAATCGAATCAGAACCGCAACATGGTTACACCAAACTCATTGCGTGCAGCTATGACTATAGTTGCGACCGTACCAATCCTGGTGGTTTATCCATTCCTGCAGAAGTATTTTGTAACGGTCAATATCGGAAGCGTGAAGGAGTAAACCACAGGAGCAGGAATAGAGTGCAGAAGTGAGACAAGTTAAAGGAATGATAAAAAGACGTCCCCTCCGGCATTTCATCATACTTACTGATTGCTGTGCCGGATAAGGGACGTCGCTATTTGCTCATATAAAGTTTTATATTATTATAGCTTTATATTATTGGAACATGATGCGAACGGACCCGGGATAACATCAACACCGCGATGATTTCCGAAATAGTCCCTGTCAAAACGTATTGGTGTTCCATCTGCGTTTTCATAACACTGTTCCGGTTCGAAGGCCTTGCCGAGAACTCCGGTGTCTATCATACGGCTGCGGAATTCCTTGAGATAATCATATATGTTCGTGCTCAGATAATATTCGCCGTCTTTTTCCACCAGTTCTACTTTAACGCCCTGATCATTGTTATCGATGTTAAGACCGTTCACTTCCTTCTTCCAGGGTTTTGCGCCGTTCAGATATACGTTCCCTTCGCTCCAGACCGGCAGATGACCCGTATGAGCGGGTTCAAGAGCCATCATGTTGGGACGCTGGGTGAAGTCGAACTGCGAGATCCATTCGTCGTAATTCGGATATTCATCGAAAACATGCGTACCGACTTGTCTGTTTTCCTTCCTGCTGTGGGTCTCGTCGTAGCGGATCTCATAGTCTTCGGAAGGCCATTTCTGTACAAAGATATTGTTGTAGAAACGGTCGTCGCCATGAAGGATAGTCATAAAGCCCATTACTTCGGTGCGGTGTGGTATGTGATACGGCGTATAGCGTGTACCGGTTCCCCCGCCGACGTCTGTCAATGCACCGCAGATAAGGTTGTGGACCATAGCAACGCCCTGTGTTGCAAAACGCAGGCTGGCGTCTGAAAGCAGTATATTGTTATCGATCAGTGTTGGTCCATGGCTGACTTCTACAAATATATCCTGTGACATCATGCCGCCCCTGAGGTTTTTGGCGTATGACGGCCTCTGGTTGTCATGCAGCAGGTTTTGGGTAATGCGTGTGCCCTGTGCCTCCCAGTCGCACCAGATCCCCATCGTGCAATGATGTATGTGATTGCGGCGCATGAGCACATCTATTGCTGCATGTATTTTTATGCCTGCTATTTCCGCTCCGCCAAGCTCCTGCATATTGTTGATGTGGTGGATATGGTTGTCTTCTATTATACTGAATACAGCGCCCATACGGCCGATAATGCCGCCCTGTTCACAGTGGTGGATGTTACAGCGGCGGACAATGTGGCTGCCTACTTTCTCCTTCAGCCATCCATGGTACTGACCGCGGCAGACCGCATCCCTTTCCATCTGGGTAGGACTCTTTACATGCTTGTTTGTGAAATAATGATCGTTATCGGGATCAAGATATTTTCCCAGAGAAATGCCGGCACACTTGCTGTGCGAAATCTCACAATCCTCAATGATCCAGCCTTTGCTCCAGTGAGGGCCGATCATGCCGTCCTGGTAAGCTGCAGGCGGCGCCCAGGTAGTTGCGGCCTTATTGATTTTGAAGCCTCTGACCGTATGGTACCCTATACCGGTTACAGAAGGCATGAAGCACCTGCGGCGGACATTGATCTCTACGTTTTCCTTATTTGGATCAAGACCCTGGAAGTTGGCGTAAATGATAGTTTCATCAGCATTTGTATCCTGTTCGGTATACCACTTGTATACAGACTCTTCCGGCACCCAGCTGCATTCATAGATATCGCCTTTGATGCACTCTTCCAAAGATGTTGCTTCATACATCGCCTTGTCGTTTAAATAGACGCAGCCGGTATGCTTGTTCGGTGTTGCGAAATACCAGTCCCCGTATACCAGAGTTGTGTATGGATTGTAATCACCGAAAACACTGTTTGCGATCCGGCATACCCAGACATTGCCCTGGTAATGCTGCCAGGTTTTTATCTGTTCAGCGCCGGTGATCACGGCACCCAGAGGTGTGGTACTTGAATAAGTGATACGAGCATCTTCGGTACCGGAATGGACCGGATCTACATACTCGCGGTAGATACCCGGAGCTACCAGCACTTCATCGCCTGGAAGCGCTGCCTTTGCGGCATCGCCGATCCGCTTGAATGGCCTCTCAATGGAGCCATTTCCATCTTTTGCAGCATTTACATCTACGTAGTATTTCATGGTACCCTCCAAATATTGAGATTTTATTTGCCAGGATATGATTCCCAACATATTTCATTATATACCATGTTTGTCCATAGTTCATCATTATTGCAGCATAAACTTTCAATAAATTGCTGAATCAAACATACCGGCAGTATGTATTGCTAGATTTGATGGAAGTTATGATAAGCGATATCAGAAAATACCTGTAAATATTTCTGCAATATAAGGATCGAACTGAGTACCGGCATTTTGTCTGATCCTTTCAAGTGCAGTTTTGTGTTCCAGTGCTTTTCTATATGGTCTGTCATTGGTCATTGCGTCATATGCATCTACGACCGCGACTATTCTGGATATCAACGGGATGCTTTCACCGCATATACCCTGCGGATACCCGCTGCCGTCCCACCATTCATGGTGGCAAAGGATCCCTTCGGCTATCGGTGCAAGCTCCGGTGATGTCTTTGCGATACGATAACCGATCTCGGGATGCCTCCTTATCTCTGCCCACTCTTTATCATTCAGCTTGTCAGGCTTTGTCAATATTTCATCTCTGATGCCGACCTTGCCTATGTCATGCAGGGATGCGAGCAGTTCCAGCTTATCAAGCTCAGCCTGGGATAAACCAAGGGTCGTGCCGACTGCTTTTGATAAAGAAACAAGTCTTTGTGCATGTTCCTCTGTCTCATGACTTTTCTCGAACATCGTCGCCTTTATTGAAGCTACTATGGTACTGTGTGTGCTGTTGTGATCGAGCAGCTTGCGCTGATACATATATCCTTCTGCTAGCTTGATGATATCTTTTATGTCTTCGTCTATCGACACTTTTGTAGCACAGCCCAGAGATACGCTATGCTGGTAAGTGCTGCTGACGTTTGCCGAATCATACTTCGTCAGTGCATCCTGCATCTTGCGCAGGACTTCCGATGCAGCAGCATTATCGGTATTCGGCATGAGTATCGTGAATTCGTCGCCTCCGGTCCTGGCCAGGATGTCTCCTTCCCGGCAGCACTCTTCAAGGATCATTGCCGTTTCCATAATGTGCTTATCCCCTGCAGCATGCCCGAAGGCATCGTTGATAAACTTGACACAGTTGATGTCTCCTATGACGATCGAAAGAGGCAGCATTTTTTCATCATCCATGCGGATAAGTTCGGACTCGAAGAACCTCCGGTTATATATTCCGGTAAGATAATCGCGTTTGCTCAGGTTTATAAGGTCTTCCTCGGCTTTTTTTCTGTCAGTGATATCTATCGAAAATCCAATGAATCTGTTACTCGAAATTTTTACAGCATCTACCGTCCACCATCTGGTCGAACCATCTTCATGGATGTATTTCAATTCCGCACTCATTTTACCTGTTTCCAGCAGTAACCTGAAATGATGGACAGCTTCATCCATCGATTCGGCAGCGGTTATATCCCTTATGTTCATGCTCAGTATCTGCTCTCTGCTGTAGCCCGTTATAGCTGAAGCAGCCCTGTTGCTTTCAAGGTAATTTCCGTTTTCATCGACAACGACAACAGCGTACGGTGCATTTTCTATATAACTGCTGTATTTTTCCTCACTTTCCTTCAGGGCTTTTTCTGTCATTATCCGAGCCGTCACATCGATTCCGAGATATCCGAACAGTTCTTCGTTTGCATGATTTGTTTCGATCGTGAATAATCTGCTTTCAAAAAATCTTTTTTCTCCATCAAGCTCAAACACATCGATGCTTTCAAACATTTTGCCTGCCGCTTTTGTATCATCTGAAAGATCCAGCGCTCTTTCCAGAATATTTGACAAACCCAGATGATCGATATTCCTGCCGTATATTTCTTTACGTGACAGACCTATTATCTTTTCTGCTGCGGCAGACATCTCAACGATGCTTCCCTTATCATCGAAAACGATTATCGGGCTGTTGCTGTTGTCAAGAAGTCCCCTTAATCTTGCCAGAGTTCTGAAAAGCTTTTCCTCTGCCTGGATCCGTAATGTATCATCAGAAAAAGTGCATGCGAACTGCATAGGTGCAGGCTGATATGCAATGACCCGGAAATGTTTGCCTGTCGATGCCGCGTAGCTTTCAAACATCACCGATTCGCCGGTCAGGGCCACCTTTCCATATGTTTCGATCCAATATGGTTCTGTACCCGGCATGATCTCAAGAACAGTTTTCCCTATTATCTCTGAGGCCTTCAGGCCAATGATCCGTTCAAAGGCCGGATTGACGGCAAGGAAGCGGTAGTCCGCCGGTTTTCCATTCTGATCGCAGATGATCTCATGCAGGGCAAATCCATCGACCATTGAGCTGAAGAGAAGCTGATAGTCCTGCTTTGCCTTTTTCTCGGCAGTGATATCCTGAAAGATCGTGTACACCTGTGACAATGTGCCGTCTGATTCCAATATTGGAGTAGCACTCACAGAAAGCCAAATATGGCTGTTAAGCTTAGGCTGGAAAACACCCAGCACGACAGGGCCGCAAGGTTTGCCTGTCCGCATGGCGATCATTGACGGATGTTCTGAACCCGGCATCTCCGAACCATTTTCATATATCGTCTTCCAGCCGGGATCTTGCGATGTCTTTCCTGTCATCTGGCCGAGCGTCAGCCCCAGGATCCTTTCTGCTTCCGGATTCGCCGAGATTATCCTCCCATCCGCATCCTGACAGACAACGCCTTGTGCCATCGTCTCAAAAAGCTTGCTGTATTTTTGCTCGCTTTGGAGCATGCCTGTTGCAGCCTTTTTCTGTTCATCATACAGCATATGGAATTGCTCTTCATATTTCCTGAGTTGGTCTCTCGTTTGCCGAAGAGCTTTCTGCCTGACTAGAAAATGGTATAAGATTATGAGCAGGATAGCAAGTAGGGCAACGTTGCTTAATAATGCGTAGATAGTCGCTTGCTGCATCAAGTACCTCCTTGGTTAGTGCGTCTGTTTATGTAAATATTAGCATTTTTTGCGATATATTGACAATTTTTGACTATATTATATTATAAAATGACTATTTTGTCACGGGGTCAGGCTGCAGTTACCCCATTTTACGTCTGAGAAAGTGAATATTTCAAGCCTGACCCTGTCTTTCGGATAACTATCCTTCTGACATGCCTGACACTCTTTAATAATTTATAATTAAATATGACATACTGTTGTCACAAGAATTCTGGTAATATTACTGTATTGGATTTAGTGCCAAACGCAGGAAATGACAGGG
>CAZQUQ010000149.1:5183-7007 GCA_964596445.1 uncultured Oscillospiraceae bacterium | reverse complement strand
GGGAGAGGGACACTTTGTCGCAAAGCTGGTTAAAAGAGGGGCGGCAGTTGATGACGAAAAGGTGAGAACCGTCCCTGAAGTTAGAAGCGTCCCCGAAGTCAAAAAGGTGAGAAGCGTCCCCGAAGTTGTCCCCGGTGACAAAAAGGTGAGAAGCGTCCCCATTGAGGAGACGGTGGCTTATGGAGATTTGCCGGAGGAGTTCCACAGGTTTGCCGAAGAGAATCTGAACTATCTGCCTGACGGTGTGTTTTTGCTGAAAGGGCGCAGCCTGTATCATTTGCCGGAAGAACCTCCTCTGCTGGCAGGTCTCAAGACGGCAAAATTTGGCTGGTTTCTTGGCACTTTCGAGGGCAGCAGGTTCGAGCCGTCTCATTCATTGGTCACTGCTCTGGAGAAGGATGCATTTAAAAGAGCTATAGATTTGAGTTCGGATTCCAAAGAAATCAGGAGCTACCTCAAGGGTGAAACGCTGATGCTTGACGGAGAAAAAGGCCTGACTGCCGTATGTGTTGACGGGATTACTCTCGGTTGGGCAAAGCAAACCGGAGACATGCTGAAGAACATGTATCCCAAGGGTTGGAGACGACTGGCCTAGCGGATCCGTGTGACTATTAAGCAATATAATATTTGCAAGGCTGGACAGTTGTGTAGATCATAATATCAACTGTATAGGTCAGCTGCGAACGTAATATTATCAACTGCCTTTGTCAGCTGCATAGGCGATATGCATCTGAACTGCTAACGGGATGATAATCGCAGTTGTGGCATAAGAATGCAGGAGGTTGAGCTATTCAATGAAGAACACTCAGCGACTGGACAAGATCCTCTCCAATTTCGGCTTCGGAAGCAGAAGCGATATCAGGAAGCTGGTCAGAAAAGGCCTTGTAACAGTTGATGGAAGTATAGCCACAGATGCTGCCGCACACGTTGACCCGGAAAAAAGTGTTATCGAAGTGAATGGCAGCAAGCTGAATTATAGAAAATTCATCTACCTGGTGATGAACAAGCCGGCAGGTGTAATTTCCGCTACCTTCGATGCAAAACTGAAAACTGTACTTGATCTGCTGCCTGAAGAGTATGAATGCTTTGATCTTTTTCCTGCAGGAAGGCTGGATATTGACACAGAAGGAATGCTCCTGCTGACTAACGACGGCCAATTGGCTCATGATCTGCTGTCGCCCAGAAAGCATGTGGATAAACGGTATTATGCACTTATCGACGGTGTGGTCACAGATGAGGATGTAAGATCCTTCCGTGAGGGTGTTGTTCTGGATGACGGATACAGAACGATGCCGTCTGAACTGTATATCATCAGATCTGGTCTTCGCTCTGAAATAGAGCTCGTACTGCACGAGGGAAAGTTCCACCAGGTCAAGAGGATGTTCGAAGCAGTCGGGAAAAAGGTAAAATATCTGAAAAGGATCCAAATGGGCAGACTGAAGCTGGACGAATCACTGGCCCCTGGCGAAGTCAGGGAACTGACATCTGAGGAAGTTGAACTGCTCAAAAACACCGGAACACTCACTCTATGCGACTGAGTGCGAACTCTATTATATCTTCTCCAGTATATTCTATATCCGGATCGATGCCGTCGCCCTGTATGTTGATGCCGGCGGGGGTGAACCACTGGAGTATGGTTGCTTTTACAGCATATCCGCGTCTTAAGGGCAATGTGAACTGGCCGATGCCCTTTCCAAACGTCTCACTTCCGATCAACTCCACATTGTCCAGATTATCATGCA
Source organism: uncultured Oscillospiraceae bacterium (assembly GCA_964596445.1). Taxonomy (GTDB): domain Bacteria; phylum Bacillota; class Clostridia; order Acetivibrionales; family DTU013; genus DTU013. Next base: position 5,265 of record CAZQUQ010000149.1, on the reverse strand, counting down.
GTGCGGCGATCATATTTTCAGACGAACTGGCAGTACCACTGTTTTGCAGAATGATAATCTTATCATACTTGAGCGGCTGATC
>CAZQUQ010000149.1:3093-5083 GCA_964596445.1 uncultured Oscillospiraceae bacterium | reverse complement strand
ATAACGCTTTATCTTCCGTGTCGTTGTCTTGGCAAATTCTTCGTAACGGATACTGAAATCCTTGACATACTTGTATGTCACAAGCCCCTTGTTCACTTCCTTGACCTCTTTGCGGATGATGTCGTATATCTCCTCTTCAGTCGGCTTGCGGCCTTCGAACAACGTTTCGATCATTTCCATTTCAGGGACGATGGTCGCTGATACCACGACATCGCCGTAAACAGGATCGTCCTTCCCGAACACTATGCATTCTTTTATATACAGGCTTTTGGTAAGCAGTGTCTCAATCTCTTCCGGATAGATGTTCTTACCGTTTTTCGTTACTATTACGTTTTTCTTTCTCCCTGTGATTTGGATAAATCCGTCCGCGTCGATATACCCGAGGTCTCCGGGGCTGAACCAGCCGTCCTTCATTACCTTTTCAGTGCTTTCAGGATCCTCGAAATACCCCATCATGACATTCGGGCCCTTGACTGTGATTTCTCCTACACCTTCAGCGTCAGAGCTGTCGATCCTGACTTCAAGACCCGGAAGAGGCAGACCTGCTGCATCATCTTTGAAATCAACGTCTCTGTTCAATGTCACTATCGGGCTGCATTCTGTCAGTCCGTAACCCTGTACGAAATGGATCCCCAGACTCCTGAAGCCTTTTGCCACGTCAGGGTCTATACCAGCCGCACCGCTGATAAATATTCTGACCTTGCCTCCGAAATTATTATGGATAGGCGCAAACAGCTTTTTTGTGATATCGATCCCGAGCTTCTTCAGGAAACTGCTGAGTTTTATGCCGAGTTTGAGCTTTTTCAAGACCTTCGGGTCTTTTGACGCCTGATCCCATATCCTCTTGTAGATCGCTTCGAAAATGAGAGGGACTCCCAGCATAACAGTGGCCTGCGATTCCTGCAGGTTCTTCTGTATATGCCTCAGACCCTCGCAGTATGCAATGGCGGCTCCGCGGTAGTGCGGGCACAAAAAACCGCAAGTGTTTTCATAGGTGTGATGAAGGGGGAGCACTGACAGGAAGATATCGTCAGGCACTATATTAAGCATGGAGCTCATTGCCATCAGGTTTTGTGCAATATTTCTGTGGCTGAGCATAACGGCCTTGGACTTGTCCGTGGTTGCTGATGTAAAGAGCAGGATCCGCATAGCTTCGGTGTCTATCTGGGCGTCTATGAAATCTCTGCAGCCTTCGGCGATCTTTTTCCTACCGTCGCCAATCAGCTCTTTCAACTCTGTGAAGCCTTTGTTTGCACTGCCGCGGCTATCTGCTGCTTCATCCATTATTATGTAATGCTTAACGAAGTCGATACGTTTGGAAATATTTAAGATATGATCCTTGATGTTGCCTGAGAATATGACCGCGTCTGCTTTTGCTCTGATGAGCAGATTCTCGATCTCGTTTTCGGGGAGTTCCTTGTCCAGCGGGACAACGATCCCTGTTCCGTTTACTGCGGCCATATAGGATATGGCCCATTCATACCTGTTCTCACTTATAATAGCTATCCTGCCGCCTTTCAGACCGATATCGATAAGCGCTGTGCCCAATGCGTCCACATCGTCCTTGAACTGCCTGAACGTGACCGGCTGGTATTTGTCGCTGCCCTTTGGTTTATAAAGGAATGCTGTCCTGTCGGCATACAGCTCTGCGCTGGTGTCCATCATATCCTTTATGGATGTTATTTTTCTGACTTCGTATAATGGTATGTTTTTCATAGCTAAACCACCTTACCGATAAATTTATGCAAATAGTCCTGACATATATGATGGTGCATGTCTGACGGTGCATGTACCTATTATATAACATTTGCATCAAGGATAAAAGACAAGCAGGAAATTGTTGTGCAAGTATTTTCTAATTGTGTTATTTAGTTTTGAGAGAAGTGATGATTTGTAATTTAACAGATACTGGAAGATGGGCGATTGATGCTTGTGAAAGCTGATGGAAGCTGATGAAATTTGATAAAAGTTAATATAAGCCAATATAAGC
>CAZQUQ010000149.1:0-2993 GCA_964596445.1 uncultured Oscillospiraceae bacterium | reverse complement strand
AATATAAGCCAATATAAGCTATGGCAGATGATAAAAGATAATTCAAGCTAGTGGAAGCCAATGAAAGAAATAAAGCTAACGGAAGACTAAATAAAGTTGATGGATGCTGATGAAAGATAAATAAACAGATGAAAGATGTTCAATGCTGTGAAGGATAAAGCAACACATGGTATAGAACAGGGGTATGAGAACTGCAGGGGTATGAGAACTGCATATCCAAGCACAAGAAAAGAGAGTCCTAGGACTCTCTTTTTCTCTTAATTCAGATGTCTTGCAGCTTGAATCAGCGCCAGCCGCCGGCGGAGAAGCTGTTGCGCGACTGATTGCCGAATCCGCCGCTGTTCCTTCTCTGTGCTTTTCTGGCCTTTCTGCAGTCCGGGCATCTCTGGGGCTCGTTCTCAAAGCCTTTTTCCTTGTAAAAAGCCTGTTCACCCTCCGAAAAGACGAATTCCTGATTGCAGTCCTTGCAAATCAATGTTTTGTCCGGCATTAATCCTTACCTCCCTGATCATTTTGGATTTAACTGGTTTAGACTTTTTCTCCAACGATCCAAAAAGACAAGGAGGATTAGGTCTACAAACAAATTAAATCTTTCAGTTTATGTATCATCCTCTGATACAATAGCATTATACCATAGCGCCACTCCATTTACAAGCATTTTATGGAAATACTAGTTGATTTCGGAATTGTCACAGAACCACAGTATAAATTCTATTTTGCTTTAATGTACAGATACTTTCTATGGTGCATTTGTACATGATATCTCCTGATATAAAATATGCTATGATGCACAGCTATGACTCCGGATTTTTTGGTGCACGATATTTCCTGATACTATATCGGTTTTGCCATAAGGCTGTTATCCCGGATTCTTTAGTACATGATCTTACTTGATGCTATATCGGTTACGACACTAGGCTGTTATCCCGAGCTGCTTAATATGCGATCCTCCTTGAAACTATATCCGTTTCGATACGCGGCCATAATCCCGGATCCTCCATACCCAGCCTCCACAATGCTACGCCGCTGATGCCCTGCTGCCATGCCAGGCGCATTTTCGCAATCACGCTTTCGCTGTTTTCGAACCAGACCTCATGGTCATTTCCTTCTTCGTCGGTATAGGAGAACATAGGGGTCAGTGTGTCCTGATCGAAAATTATTTCCGCATTGTGCTGTGCGGCCAGTTCAGTGGCCATTTCATGCGTGACATAGGTGTTCCTTCCGGTGGTCAGGTTAAAATCGAAGCCGAAAACAGAGATAGCCGCCACTATTTTGCTTGCCGGCATTTTTGTCAATGTGTATCCGACCACCTTATTCATCCAGCCGCTCGACACCACTGGACCGGGTCCGCTTCCCGGCCAGCCGTGCTCGTTGTACAGCATGACTATGAACTGATCCACTGCGGCACCGATCGCGGAGTAGTCAAAGGGATCCGAAAACGGGTTAAACGGCGGGAAATCCCTTATCCTCGACGGTACAGAAGCTGATAGGAAATAACCCCGGGAATGCATCGCACTGCCAAGCTCTGTGTAGAACTGGGACAGTCTGGCACTGTCTTCCATATATACATCTTCAATATCTATATTTACTCCGTCAAAACCAAATCTGTCGATAAGTGCGATGATATTGTCTATTGCAGTGCTCCTGCTCTGCTGTGTTGCGACCATATCTCTTACAACGGCACGGCTGGCCTCCTGGCCACCCGATTCATAAAGCAGATTGTGCACGACGGGCAGGATCATTATGTTATTCCTGTGGGCGATGGAGACCAGCGTCTCGATATCATTGTCTGTGAATTCACCGAATTTTTCGATCGAAGTGGGGTCATCCTGGTCGAATCGGTAAAGAAACAGAGGCACTTCCGTAAGACTGGAGGTATTGTCGGCAAACGAACGGAAGGAGCCTGGAAGCGCAGGGCCTTCCTGCAGAGTATAAAAGCCGACGATGTCAAGTATCGGTTTTGAGCCATCATACGTCCTGAAGTCAACCAGATTGCGTGATACCCAGCCGGGATTCCCATTATGGAGGGAAACTCTCAGCCAGTCGCGGGAGGTTTCGATAACAGGCAGCCTTGTGCCTGAAACAACAGACTGGATTGTGTTGTAACCAGTGCCGGGGCCGCTGCGGATGTTTGCCCTGCCCACAGTTACCACAGCCTCTGTATACTGTGGTATGACAATACGCTGACCTACATTGATGGCTGAGCTCTGCAGGCCATTCAGAACCATGATGCTCTCCACAAGGGTGTTATACTGGCGGGCAATGCTGTAGAGCGAATCGCCCGGCTGGACTATGTATGTTATGACCTTTGAAACCTGTATAGGTATAAACAGCCTCTGGCCCGGCGTCAGTTCCTCGCCCTCTTCGATTTTATTGGCAATTGTCAGCTGCCCGGAAGAGATGCCGAACCTTTGAGCTATTGAAAAGATTGAATCACCGGATTGTACGGTATACCACATGCAACTCACCTTAATTCCTTCTTGATACACCCATTATATTCATGCTGCAGCGATATGGTGAAACGGCCCGCCCAAAGGCCGGGTAGGCGGGAGCTGCTATGGGGACGCTTCTCACCTTTTTGCATTCGGGGACGCTTCTCACCTTTTGAGCAGTTCGACTCTTTTGCGGGGACGTTTCTCACCTTTTGAGCAGTTTACCTTTTTGCAGAAACACCTTTCCAGAAGCAGATATTATCATTAAGGAAACATAGGGCAAAGTAAAGCAAATAAAGCGGCATAGCTATTAAGCATCACAGCGGATCCCATAAGACATTTTTATCACATCTGCGTATTATTAAGTAAATATACAAAAATTGGAGTGGGATTATGAAAAGAGTAATTTGCTTAGTTGTCGGTTTTGCTGCACTGCTTATAATCTTTAGCGGATGTGAATATAGCTTCAGTTCAGATTTTGGTTTCAGCGGAATAGGCTCCATAAAAGTCCAAGAAGACCGCATATCACTGCATGGCTCTGGAGGGAGTGAGCAGGAAGTG
>CAZQUQ010000148.1:0-7028 GCA_964596445.1 uncultured Oscillospiraceae bacterium | reverse complement strand
AGTTTCTATCTGTAAGTATCATTTTTCTCTTGACAATTCATAGTTGGTCTCCTTTTTTATTGCCAGTATACAGAATATAAACTGACAACAGTACGTCATATTAGAAAAAACCTTCTCAAAAACCTCTCCTAATGCATCCGGTATACGGTCGCCATAAACACCTGCAAATTTGACGCAGCCTATAATCATCTGCCGAACAGTTCTGTTACTCAAGCCGCATATAGATGCTGCGTTCCTTGAACCCCATTGACTTCCAGAAGCTTATGCCAACTTCGTTCCAATACATCACTTCTATATCGACCCTGTTGGTACATAATAACTGTAAAAGCTCAGACAGGGCAATCCTTCCGTAACCGCACCTCCGGTGCTCTCTTGAAATATAGAAGTGCCTTATGTACAAAGGTTCTCTGCTCATATCGACAAGCGCATACCCAACCACTTCACTATCCTTCATAAACAGGTAGGCATCGTAGTTAGAGTCGATGAATCCTTTCATCCTGTCTCTCAACTGGGCTACATTCATCTTATTGTCATGTTTTTCATCCTCAATAAGATTCTTGTTCATACATGCCAAGATGTCTAAATCATCATGTGCAGCAAGTTTTAATATTATCCTTTCGATAAAATCACCCCCTGACAGCATTGTCCTCCATATGAGCTTTGGTATGCGCAGCATCCTATTTGAGCTTATATAAATCAGCAAAAGGTCTAATCAGTTTTCCAGCAAATCAGTATAAAAACTATACCCATGCTTTCTGAAACCAATTCCCTCATAAAACTGATGAGCCTTCTCTCTTTTCAAACTGCTTGAAAGTGATACCTTATAGCACCCTTTATTCCTGCATATCCCTATGGCACGATTCATCATGCATTTCCCTATCCCCTTGCCCTGGAAAGCTTCAGAAACGACAACATCCTCTATCAATCCTGAAGGCATGCCCATATGAGCCAGGTTATCCATTATCGCCAAAGCAAACGTTCCTACTATGCTTCCGTCGAGTTCCGCAACATAAACGCTGTAATCCGGGTATTGCTCCATTTTATCAAATATACGTTCTGCTTCTATTATATCCAGAACCTCTCCATTGTCCATATCCGGTTGACTATACAGTGACAAGACAGACCTCAAATCATTCTTTTCAGCTTTACGGATGATAATATTCATACAACTACTCCTCACTTACAAAAATTTCACAGAACATAATCTGATCAGGATAATCGACAAGATACTTCACGGCTGCTTTTGTGCAATAACATTCCACTTTGTATATGGGAATGGATTACCCAGATAATCTATTTCAGTCTCTATGTATGTAGTAACAACCTCTGCAAGGCTTACTATCTTCCATTTGGAAAACAAATCCCTTATACCCTGCTCATCAAAGAAGTGGTGAGGCACTCCTGCTTCTATGCCATCTTCATCGACAAAAGTATTTTTTTCAATCTCCTTTCCCATATGGAATGCGCCGCCTTTTGTGGAGAGTAAAGATACCATAAACATACCACCGGCACAAAGGTTTTCATATACATTGCTGACTGCCCTTTTGATGTTGCTGATAGTATTATGATGCAGAGCATCCCATGATATGGCCCCATGGAAACTCGATCCGGCAAAAGGGTTATCCGTCATATCCGCTACCTTGAGAGTTGCCGTCAAGCCATTGTTATTAAGCCATTTTTGAGTATAGTCGATCCCATTTTCAGAAATATCACTGCCAAACGCATTATGTCCCATTTGTGAGATCAGAACGGTATGCCTTCCAGCACCACAGCACAAATCCCATATCGATAGCGGCCTTTCAGGAAATATTCTCTCAAGGATCTTAATAAATTTATGCACCTCTGGCTGTGGTAAAAATGCAATAAATTTCTCATCCAGAAACAGCTCATTCCATGTCGCCATACAGAAGGCCTCCTTTACTTCTTGAAAACTATCGCCTTGCCATAAATAATTTTATCGCCTTGTCATAGATCAATTTTCAAACCATCATAGGCAATGTGGTACCCTCTTGATATCGCCTGTTTTTCCATTTTATCATGGATGTCATTTCCCTCATGCGATATGTGCGTCGCATAAACCAAACTATGTTCATCTATTATTCCTTCTGCTTTCATCCTCTCTATGATTTCAGCCACTTGTCCTGCATCCAGATGTCCGCCTGCATTCATGCCCTCTCCATATGTATGATCCAGTATAACAAGATCCAGTTTGAAGTTTTTCAAAGCACTCCACGCATTATCAGATATCCGCAGCAGATCTGTTCCATAAAAAACCGTTCGGTTACTGGAAGTAATAATATATACCAGAGAGTTCTCGCTGATATCGTGCAAAGATTCCAGAGGCGTAATGAAATAGTCGCCTATTTCAACACAATCCCCGTTATTTACAAACCTAATATCCATATTAAGTCTGTCCAGCCATTTTTCATCAAACAGATCAGCATCCGGTTCCTCTGTCTTAAGCCATTTGTCTATGGCCTTAATGGTCTCTTTTGAAGCAAAAAGGCTGACATGTTCTACATTTTCGGGAGCATACTCTTTTAAGCGTGTTATTATGTGTCCTGCATCAAAATGGTCGGAATGACCATGGGTTTGCAGAATATATTTGACTTTCGTCAGATCGACATTATACATGGCCGATGCAGTAACAACGTCAGGTCCAAAATCAATGAGCAGATCTTCATTTATGAGCAGTGATGCTCTCTTCCTGATATCTTTTCCTTTTGTGATCCTTGCATTTGTACACACCGCACATTTGCAGAATACTAAAGGACATGAAGTTGCTGCTGATGTTCCCAGGAATGTAATCTTCATTTTCGATTTCTGCGTTATGGATGCCATAAGCAAAACTTCTTTCTTATTGCTGTTTCAAGCCTGTTCCCATTCACCTGATCTTATATGACGTACCACAGCATCAACAGAGTTATTACAAGTAAGGCGATCGAAACAGCAAAAAATCCCCAATAAGTAATTTTGCGTCCAATTGACCAAAAATCCGTGGGGGTTGCATCATCAACGTGAGCATATATACTCAGTCGGAGTTTTTCCAGTCCCCAAATTACTTTTGGATAGCCGGCACATACTCCTGCTATAAACGCAGATAGTGCTGCAAATAACACGATCAATGTCTGACTCGGTAATATGAAGCACATCACCAGGTTTACCGCTGCAAGTGAGAAAAATACCCACTTTAATATATTCTCAAGTCTTGATGCTGTCAAAGCATCACTGCGGTCTGACAGGCGATCAATCATAGATGATATTTCTTCCCGGCTCAATCCAGATGCCAACTCAGTTCCGCAATTAACGCATTTCTTAACACTGCTGCTGTTCTTATAACCACAAGAATCACATATCACGACTCTCACCTCATTTCACAAAGACACGTTAACGATAATTATATTTTTGCAGAGTTCTATTTCGCCTTAAATTAATTACAGATCAAACCAGCAGACCTTATATTTGTGATCTATCGTTAGCCCGGCACTCTCAATAGTTTTCTGAGATGCAATATTGCTTTCCATACAGTCCCGCCAAACATTGCAGTTCATATCATACAGTTCTTTAAGCAATGTTTTGACTGCAATAGCGGCAAGGCCTTTCCTTCTGTGCTCCAATAATGTTTCTACACCAACAGAAACTGTTTTTTCATATAATCCGGAAGAAATAGCAAAGCTAACGATTTTGCCTTCATTTTTCACAGCATATACGGCTCCCAGTTCAAGGTAATTGCTGACCGAACCCCAGAACTGGTTGATATAGTCGGTTAAAAACTCCGGATTAGTGATTTTCAATCCAGCGACCAAACTTGCAAACAGGCTTTGGTCAACTCTATACAGATAATACGAATCGGGAAGAATCAATTCTTCATCCTTTAGTGTATTTCTATCCGACTTATATACATACTGCCAATTCTCCTTTATTTCGTAATCAGAGAACACATTTCTGATTACCGGATACCATTCTTCAGTATCCGCTGCATACTCGAAGTATTGCAGATCCCTTTCCTTAAGAAAACTCAGAATGTTCGAGTCGAAAAACATTCTAAACTCATCAACAAAAGCTCTGTTTGTGTGACAGCCCATGAACTGGAAGCACTCCAGCCCGTCGGACCACACAAGCGCTGATGCAGGATCTTCCATGTCGTCTGCCCATATACGGCCAGCATTGTTTCCAGCCACGACACCGGCAAACATCATATCACTATAGCTTTTCACAATGCTCTTTGATAACTTTCTGTTTCCGCATACTATTTCATACATATGTATCGAACCCTCATCTTCTGCATAAGAGTAATTAGATACTCTATAAATATCTCTATTGGATCTCAAAAAACGGATCTGCTATATTCTTGCTAATCATTTCGCGCTGCAGGCAGCCCTAAAATATTGAGTCACAGCATATCATGCTAGTATATCGAGTATCCGCAATTGATGTCAAACGGCATAATCAGTAACTTCTGAATAGCCTTGAGATAGGTTTTGAAAAACCATTCCGTCGCTTTTCCGTAATTCTCCTTATTGTCAAACTCCCAATAAGAATAATACTTAACACACTTGACGATCTTAGTCAGCTCTCGCGGAGGCTGTCCGAGCTCGACACCATCAATAGTGAAAAAACGCTTAAGATACTTGATATCAGTACAACCAATCTGTTGTTTTTGCTCGTCAGCAACTTTTACGATCAATTCTTCAAATTCAGTCAGTTTATCTGGCCTCACTTGAAATACTTTAACCTCAGAAAATCCATTTTTCATCACACACCTCACTGTAATATTCCATGGATGCTAATTTGTCCTGATAACTACGATATTACATAATCTGTGAACTCATTTGTGCCAAATTAGCCGCCTAAATCATATGTCTTTGCTGCTCCTTCACTCAAAACATGTGAGATAGCTTTCTCGATCTTATATGCAGCCTCGATCTCACCAATATATTTAAGCATGTAAACTCCGGAAAGCATCATGGCTATTGGATTTGCCATATTCTTTCCGGCAATGTCAGGAGCACTGCCGTGTACCGGCTCGAACACAGCATTCTTTGATCCAATATTGGCTCCCGGTGCAAATCCCAGACCGCCAACAAGTCCCGCGCATAAGTCTGAAACAATATCTCCATAAAGGTTCGGCAGAACCAGAATATCATATGACTCCGGTGATTGAACAAGCCTCATGCACATTGCATCAATGATCATCTCTTCAAATTCTATATCCGGGTATTCTTTTGAAATATCCCGTGCAATACTGAGGAACATACCGTCCGTGCATTTCATGATATTAGCCTTATGGACTGCCGTTACTTTCCTTCTTCCTTCCTTTCTTGCATACTCAAAGGCATATCTGCAGATCCTTTCGCAACCTTTTCTGGTAAACACCTTTATGCTTTCAGCAGCATCTTCACCTACCATATGCTCGATACCTGCATACAGGTCTTCAGTGTTTTCCCTGACTATGACTATATCTATGCTGTCATATCTTGAAGGAATCCCGCGATATGTTTTGATCGGACGCAAGTTCACATACAGATCGAGTTCTTTTCTAAGTGCAACGTTTACGCTTCTGAATCCTTCACCTACAGGCGTAGTAATAGGGCCTTTTAGTGCAACTCCATTCTTTATAATGGACTCAGTAACTGACCTGGGCAAAGGCGTACCGAATTGATCGATCATGTGTGACCCTGCATTTTGGATTTCCCAATTCAGTTTCACACCTGATGCATCAATCAGCTTTTGTGCCGCGAATGCAACCTCAGGTCCTATACCGTCTCCCGGAATTAAAGTGATCGTACGCATATCTGTCCTCTCCGCTAATCAAAAGCTATTTTTCTATCTTCTATAAACTTATATTGTTATTGATGCCTATTGGTTTCATCATATATAAGTGAAAATTTCAAGCCTGGCCGCGAAAATCAAATCTTAGAAAAAGCTTTCTGTTTGGCAACGGATACTCTTCACCAAATATACAGGAGTATCCGATCCTCTCTAAGGAGTGTTTCAGTCCAGTCTCATCGATCCGATGATGCACTTCTGCCACCTTGTCGAAAGCATGAAGATACGGTGAATCTGATACAAATCCGTCTCCCGGATTGACCTGTATGACGGCCGAAATGTACTTAGGGCATGAATTTTGCATATGGCACGCAAATGCTTCATAACCGATGTACTCAATAACCAGGTCAGCTATTATCAGCTCTGATTGCGGCAGGCTTGAAGATAAGTCTGTCAAATCAAAACATAATCCTTTAAAATGGGTTCCAAGCTGTGAGTACCGTTGCCTGCAAGTCTCCAAATATTGCGGATTAATATCGACCCCATATACTACATCGATTTTGCTTATATCAACATGCTCCAGTCCATTGCCTCCTGCAACTCCGAGGATCATGGCAGTTGAAATATCATAGCGATTTAGCTGGTCACGCATGATCCTGTTTAAAGCTTGAAGCTGTTGTACTGAATCCAGGCTCATATGCTTTTCATATATCTCTATCGGAATTTCGAGAAACGGGTTTGGCATATTCTCCTCCCTGACAACATTACCATTAATATACATCAAACAATATCATCAGGCAATAAGCAAATATTTTGCTGCACGTCCGGTGTAGAATAAAGCGGATATATCATTTTACTTTGCCGAGTGGACAAATTATTCTGTTGAGTGGACAAAAATTTCGGTATAGGGCGGATATTTTTGAAAAAAACATATTTTCAAGCCCATAAGGGCATTGATCTCGTGATTATGTTAACGAAAAGCGGACTAAGTCGTAATTTTTGTCCAGATGATATGGGAAATATGGCGTTTCTCAGCATATTTCCCATATGGCAATCTGAGCAGAAGTTCATTGACTTAGATATTCACAGGGTTCCTTCAATTCACATTATTGCATTATCACGCTTTCATACTTTCACATTATCACATTATCACAGTTACACACATAAACGCTATCATGCTTTCACGCTATCACAGTTACACAGTTACACACATAAACGCTATCACGCTTTCACATTATCATAGTTACACAGTTACACAC
>CAZQUQ010000147.1:0-7067 GCA_964596445.1 uncultured Oscillospiraceae bacterium | reverse complement strand
TAAATAGCACATAACTATTATAAGTAATATTTACATTATATTCAATAGATGATTTCCCGGCATTATAAAACGGTTGAACAGTCGGAATCACTGCTGTAAAATGATATGGAAGATGAAAGGATGATTTCTATGCAATTCAAGTTCCATATGCCCACAAAGGCATATTTCGGCGAAGGCTGTGTGAGCCGGCATGGAGATGAACTGGCCGGCTTTGGCAGAAAAGCGGTCATCGTGACAGGCGGCAGATCCGCCAAAGCAAGCGGTGCGCTGGACGATGTCTGCAGTATCCTTGAACACAACGATATAGGATATGTCATATTCGACAGTGTGGAAAACAACCCATCCACAGATACGGTCAAAGCCGGCGGTATAGCGGCGAGAGAGGCCGGTGCCGACTTTGTTGTAGGAATTGGAGGGGGTTCTCCCCTGGATGCTTCAAAAGCAGTTGCCGTGCTTGCGGTAAACGATATGGAACCGATGCAGCTTTTTGAAAATAAATTTCCCGTCAAACCGCTGCCTGTTATAGCTATACCGACGACAGCCGGAACAGGAAGCGAAGTGACGCCTTACTCGATACTGACGAGAAGCGATCTGACGACGAAGATGAGCTTCGGAACGCCTGATACATTTCCAGCGATCGCATTCCTTGATCCAAGGTACACTGAAAGCCAACCAGCAGAAGTAACGGTCAACACCGCTGTAGATGCGCTGTCCCATTGTGTCGAGGGTTATTTGAGCAAAAGAAGCACACCGGCGGCAGATATACTGGCGATGGAGGGGATCAGGCTGTTCGGCTGCTGTATGGAGCAGCTGCGAAGCAATCAGCTGACGTTGGAAGACCGTGGGAAATTATTGTATGCGTCTATGCTTGGCGGAATGGTCATAGCTCATACCGGGACCACTATAGTGCATGGTGCAGGCTACAACTACACATATTTTAAAGATATCCCGCACGGAAAGGCCAATGGATATCTGATGGCCGAATATCTCAGGTACAACTACAGCCATGCTGCGGAGAAAATAGACAAGCTGCTGTCGCTGCTCGGCCTGACCGGGATAGATGAGTTTGACGCCTTTATTGTTTCGTTGATAGGAGAAGCTCCACGCCTGAGTGAAGAAGAGATCGCCCGATATGCTTCGATAACCATGAAGCAGCGCAGCACAGCTTCAAATATAAGGACCGTGCAGGCTGGAGATATTGAAGAGATATTCAGGAACGTACAGCCTTGACCGGCTCTGTAGCCTCATGGCAAATACGGCGATATGTAAGATACGGCAGGTGAAGCTGCTGAAACTGAATACCGGGGGTGAATGTGTGGTAGAGGTATACTTTTATATGCCTGCCGACAGGGCAGAATACGCCGCCGAATGCGGCATAAAGCTCTCTGAGTGGTATACCAGGGAAGTGCGCATCGATGGCGAACTGAAAAAATGTATCACAGCATTGTTCAACCCAAGAGATGATTACGAAAAATATTCATCCGACAAGTTCAAATGTCTTAAGCTGGAGCTTCAGACCAAATACTGCAGAGTCGCCGACAGATTCCTTTACGAAATGGGAAGGTCATATCCGGAAGCGATGGAGTTGTATGAACGGTCCGCTGTTCCTGTTGAAAGCTACGTTTTCGGAGATTACAGACTGCCTGAGGTACTTGTTGCCAGCACTGTCCAGAGCGAGCAGATAAGCATTCCCGGAAAGATGCTGGATACGCCGCTGTTATATACCAACTCTCAGGAGCTTTACTTAAGCAGCTTGTTGGCACGTCTTAAGGATGAGAAGGAAGATCTGGATGACACATTCCTTTACCTTTATTTCAAATGGCTGTCCGACCGGGGGACGGCCGGGATGATAGAGGATGTGCAAAGCGGACTTGCCATATTCAAGCTTAAAGGAGATGCAAAGCCATATACATTCAGGATCCCCGGAGGCCATGATGAAATATGAAGTACTAAAGCTCCTGTCGCAGGCTGCTCCCGGATACGTTACGGGAGCTGAGATAGGGGAGCATTTCGGTGTTACTAGGACTGCGGTGTGGAAGCATATTGCAGATCTCAGGGATGAAGGCTATACAATTTTGGCATCGCCCAGGAAGGGCTATAAGCTCGTACCTGACGAGGACCATTTCAATGCATACGAAATAGCGGTCGGGGTGGGAACGCTTGTAGGGGGGAAAAAGGTGATTTATTACGAGTCGCTCAGGTCTACAAAGCGTGAGGCTGCCAGACTTGCCGCAGAGGGCTGTGAGGATGGACTGACAGTGGCTGCGGGCAGACAGACCGAGGGCAGGGGAAGACTGGGACGAAACTGGGAATCTCCGGCTGGCAAGGGTATTTATCTGTCGGTGGTGTCAAGACCTGTTATGGCACCTGCGGAGACACAGATATTCACTCTGGCGGCAGCGACGGCGGTAGTAAAGGCGATATACGCAGCCACAGGCCTCAGGACAGGAATAAAATGGCCAAATGACATAGTGTTCGACGGTAAAAAGGTTTGCGGCATACTGCTCGAAATGAGTTCGGAAGCCGATATGGTCAATTACATAATATTGGGGATCGGGATCAACTACTCCCAGACACCGGATGATTTTCCTGAAGAACTTCGTGACAGAGCAACTTCGATCCTCTCCGCCTATAACTCTCATAACAGCAGCATCGCATCTTCATGCGGTCCGGAATTCAGATCACCCGAAGACAGGCTAATAAGCAGACTGGTGCTGACGCGTTACCTCCTGCGGGAACTGGATGATGTACTTAAGGATATACTTAATGGCAGACATGACAGGATACTCGATGTATGGAGGGAGTATTCCGTCACACTGGGGAAAGAGGTGCGGTTTACAATAAGAGATACTGAGTTCACAGGCACTGCAGCGGACATCGCCGCCGACGGAAGGCTGCTGGTGGACTGCAGCGACGGAGTGCGGCGTGCGCTCGTATCGGGAGAAATATCCGTCAGGGGTATCTACGGATATGTTTAGATTGTTGGTGATAAGAAGTTGGTGATAAAAAATGATCATTGATTTTCATACACATTGCTTTCCGGATAACATCGCTTCCGGAGCAGTTGCATCGCTCGCAGCAAAAGCGGGGATCCCGGCCATGTCTGATGGTACCGTGGAGGGGATCAGGTCATCGATGAAGGCGGCCGGCATCGATAAATCGGTGGTGCTGAGCATAGCAACCAAGCCAAACCAGTGCGGGAAGATAACCGGATGGTCGTCGCTTGTGCAGGATGACGGTATAATAGCATTCGGCTCTGTCCATCCCGATTTTGAATGTTGGAGGGATGAACTGGCAAGGATGAAGGAAGCGGGCCTGAAGGGCATCAAATTCCATCCCGACTATCAGGATTTTTTTGCTGACGATAAAAAAATGTATGCAATTTATGAAAAAGCAGCCGAAATGGACTTTGTTATCGTTTTTCATGCCGGTGTTGACATTGGTTTTCCGGAACCTTATCATTGTATGCCGGAAAGGATGCGGCGAGTAGTAAAGGCTTTCCCGGGAGCAAAATTCGTTGCGGCCCATATGGGCGGCTATGCCAGCTGGGATGATGTCGAACGCTTTCTGGTCGGCGAAGATATTTTCCTTGACACTTCATACAGCCTGCATAAAATGGATCGTGAGCAGTTTATAAGGATAGTATCGCAGCATGGACACGAAAAAATATTGTTTGGCACTGATTCGCCATGGGGTGATCAGAGTACGGAACTCGAAAGATTAAGGAACATTGGACTGCCGGAGGATGTCAGGGATGCCATTTTGGGCGGAAACGCCGCAAAACTGCTGGGGTTGACTTGTTGATACAATTAAAATACAATAGTTACATTGCTTCTTTATATTTGGAGGTTTATAATGGTAAGAAATCGCAACGAGAATAATGCAGACGCCGGAGCAAATGCCGAGAAGGGTCAGAACACTCAGCAAAGGGACCATCAGCCCCGTAACCGGTCGCACAATCATGGATATAATTCAAGGAACCAGTACCAGGGGCGTCAGCAAGGCGGATCAAGGAACACTGATACGCAAAGGGATGCCGGCAAGGATACGGCTCAGCAGAACCAGGGCATGGCTGGAGGAGGCCAGAGCCAGTCACAGTCTGCACAGAGGAACAATAATTACAGCGCGAGGAATAATGACGGACATAGCCGTGAAGGCGGACAGCAGAGAGGATTTTACCGTGACAGGAACAGGGACTCTGACAGAGATGCACACAACAGGCATTCCGGCCAGTCTTCGGGCAAATATGGCAATGCGCAGAGGAACCGGGCCGAAGAGACCATAGATGATATCAAACAGGACATAATAAGGCTTGAGAAAGAAATAGAGCTTGAGATAAAAGAGATCAGAAGTTTGAAATTCCTGTAGGGAATGAAACCGACAGATCATGTTTCAGGCCGCCGTATGGGGGAATAACAGTTGCTTCTTGCGATAAATGTAGGGAATACCAATATACGTTTTGGAGTATACAACGAAAAAAAGATGGTCGCTCATTGGAAGCTTGCGACGAACAGAGGATGGACAGCCGATGAGTTCGGCATGTATTTCGTTAACTTTTTCAACTATGAGAGGCTCAATATAGATGATGTTGAAGCTGTTATCATATCATCCGTCGTACCGCCGATCATGTTTTCCTTTGAGCATGCGATCCAGCGGTACATAAAAAAGGATCCGATCGTTATTGGCCCGGGCATCAAAACCGGCATCAATATAAAGTATGAAAATCCCCGTGAGCTCGGAGCTGACAGGATCGTCAATGCAGTAGCGGCCTATGAGATATATGGCGGCCCTGCCATAGTAGTGGACTTCGGTACGGCCACCACATTCAATGCCGTTTCGTCAAAGGGAGAATTCCTTGGCGGAGCTATTTGCCCCGGTATCCTTATTTCTGCCGAAGCTCTGTATCAGAGGACCGCGAAGCTTCCAAGGATCGACCTGGCAAAGCATGAGGCCGTGATCGGCCGCAATACTGCCGTCAGTATGCAGTCCGGAATATTCCACGGATATGTAGGTCAGGTCAATCACCTTGTTCGAAAAATAAAGCAGGAAATGAAAGAGGAAAACATAAAAGTAATAGCCACGGGCGGACTTGCTAAATTCATCGCACCTGAAACCGATTCGATAGATGAGGTCAACGGCCGTCTCGTACTCGAAGGATTAAGGATCATATATGAAAAAAACAGGAATGAGGCCTGAAAAGGGAGTAGTTCCGGGAGGATGGAACACACCCGTATATAATGCCTTAAAGTCCTATACAGATTCAGGAGCTGTTCCCTTCCATATGCCGGGCCATAAACTTGGCTGCGGCATTCCTGATGAGTTTTTATCGGAAATCGTAAAACTGGATCTTACAGAAATACCCGGCACAGATGATCTCCATAAGCCGGAAAGCGTGCTGAAAGAAGCACATGAACTGGCAGCGGCGGCGTTTGGAGCCAGACGAAGCTATTTTGTCGTAAACGGCAGCACCGGCGGTCTCCATGCGGCCATAGCGGCAGTCTGCAAGCCCGGTCAGCGCCTTATCACGGGCCGGGACAGCCATAGCTCGGTGATAAACGGCATGCTTATTGCCGGTGTATATCCTTATTATATTATGCCGGAGTTTTCGGAGTCCTTCGGGATAAGCGCAGGTATAAGTCCGGACAGTGTTGAACGGGCATTGGATGCTGTTCCCGATGCAGCCGGTGTGCTTATCACGCGGCCCAACTATTACGGCGTCTGTTCCGATGTGGAGAAGATCGCCAGGATCGTGCATTCGCACGGCAAGGTGCTGATAGTGGACGAAGCTCACGGCTCTCATCTTGCTTTCAGCAAAAGGCTTCCCATAAGTTCACTTGAGGCAGGAGCTGATATTTGCGTGCAAAGCGCGCATAAAACGCTGCCCGCGTTCACGCAGGGAGCATATCTGCATGTCGGAACGGACAGAGTCGATACTGAGAGGCTGGAATACTTTCTCGACATATACCAGACCACTAGTCCGTCTTTCATATTAATGGCCTTTCTCGATATAGCCAGAGCGGTAATGCAGAGGTATGGAGATGAATTGCTGGACCGGCTGATCGATTCCATTGCTGCAAATGCGTGCAGATTTACGGATAGGGAGATAATGCTGCTGGATAAAACGGATATTGCCGTTTTTGACCATGACATCACAAGAGTGGCTGCAAATGTGTCACAGCTCGGGATAACCGGTTATGAAGCTGAAAAGGTACTGAGGATGCGATATAACATACAAGCTGAGATGTCGGATCTGTCGAACATCATTTTTATATGTACGGTATCAGACAGTCCGGAACGGATCGATCTGTTGTTTTCAGCCCTTGATTGCCTAAATCGTGATCTTGCCGGGAATGGCGGCATCAAAAACAGATGCTCGACAGGATCTGCCGGCCGGCGAAATACCAGTGTACATGGACAAAAAATAGCTGAGCTGATGTCGAAGCAGGCGGAGCTCATGAACGATCCCGATCCACGTCACATCATGAATTCCGATACTGAAAGAGTTAAACTGGAGAATGCTGCAGGGAGGATAAGTAAATGCACCATATCGGTATATCCGCCCGGAACGGCTCTTGTGTGTCCCGGGGAGACGATATCCGGGGAGATGGTCACATATTTGAAGGAAGTGATCGGGGCAGGCGGCGCAGTCCATGGAGTTGCCGGCGACGGGACGGCAGCTGTGTTATCTTGACTGATGTGTCCGCATGGGAAATGAACTGATAGGTCATTTTGGTTATCTGAAAATGTAAATTCCGCTTTGGCTTTTGCCGGGGTGGAATTTTTTTGATCCGGTAATTTGACGTTTGATCGGAATTAATTGACAATAAGTCCAAATGTGGTATAATATACTAAAAATGGTAATCAAATAACGCCAGCAAAAGGAGACGTTATTATATAAAAGCTTTCGCTCATTTAAAGATATGATAGTGTATTGTATTTTGCAGATATAATATCTGCAACTTTGCAGAAAGGAGGAGAAAGCGATGAAGTATGAGTCTCCTAAAGCTGTGAAGGTACACTTCCCAGCAGCACTTGCTGCAGAACTTGCGTAGTAGTTCTGTGGGGGA
>CAZQUQ010000146.1:0-7136 GCA_964596445.1 uncultured Oscillospiraceae bacterium | reverse complement strand
AAGAGAAAAACGATTATAGAATATAGAAGTGTTAATAACCCTAAGAATTATATTTTTTTAGATTCCGATGGTTATAATTATTTGATGCAAATGATCCCTGAGAAAGAAAGAGATTTAAGATATTAGATGCTATTCTTTTTGTCAAATCCTTCAAAAGAAGCATGTGCTTTTTTGGTCAATAATATTGTCATATGCTCGTCTGAGCTTACACTGACGAGCGCCCGCCCGTTATGTGACATTTCGTTGAGCCGGCGTTCTTCCTTCTCAAAATCCTATACAAAAAACATTAAAAACCGTTTTAAGTTTAGTCATTACTTGTTCCTCCAATCACAGAAAAACCGTTATTGAGCAGTTTTCTCAGGCGTTCAATTTCATTAAATAATTCCTTCAGGCCAAGTTTTGTCATTTTGTATTCCTTTTCCCGGCTGCCTTCCTCTATTGGAAGCTGAACGATCCCGAAACATGAAATGTATTGCACCTCTTTCAAATTTCATGTATAATAATTATTACCTAGTAATAATATTAAGTAATAGAAGGAAGTAATAAGTATTTTTGAAATCTTGTTCCATTTTGAGGATGGAGGAGAGGGCCGGTATGAAAAAAGGTGTCAGCATATATGTCAAAAACGGAAGAAGAATAGTTGAAGGGCTTGGCTATTATACGCCAAGGGTCGTTAAGGACCTGAAGGAGCTGGTCAGGGGAAGCGCCGAAAGATACGGCGACAGGCCGGCTTTTAAGCTCAAGGACGATACGGGAAGGATCACCTTCAAAACGTACAATGATTTGAACTCCGATGTGGACTGCCTTGGTACCGCAATGATGTCATATGGCATGAAAGACTTCAGGATCGCAGTAATAGGTGAGAACCGTTACGAATGGGGAGTATGCTATTTTGCAATAGTCAACGGGACAGGTGTGGCCGTGCCGCTTGACAGGCATCTGCCGCAGAACGAGATCGAAAATCTGATCGCGAGAGGAAAGGTAGAGGTAATCTTCTACAGTGGGTCTTACCATGATACGATGCTGGATATCTCCAGGAAAACAGATGCTATCAAATTCTTTATATGTATGGACAGACGGGAGTCGGACGAAGCAGATCCAAGATTCCTTACGCTTCCCGGCATGATTGGTAAGGGAAGGGAGCTTCTGGCTGCCGGCGACAAATCATTTACAGATGCGCCCATCGACAGGCAGAAGATGTCGGTGCTGTTGTTTACATCCGGCACGACCAGCATATCCAAGGGGGTCATGCTGTCCCACGCAAACCTTGCGGCAAATGTTACATCAATTACTACCGTAATAGAGGTATACCCGACAGATACACATCTTTCACTGCTGCCACTGCACCACACGTTTGAGAACACCGTCGGACTCCTTTTCATGGTGCACAGCGGCGTATGCATAGCGTACTGTGACGGCATAAAGCATATCGTCCAGAATCTGAAGGAATACAACGTAACGATACTGGTGGCTGTTCCGGCCATCTTCGAGGCGATGTACAGGAAACTTCGGGAGGGCATTAAAAAGTCAGGAAAGGAAAAGCTGCTGAATACGATGATCAGGATATCCGATTTGCTGAGGACTTTCGGGATAGACCTAAGGAGAAAGCTGTTCAGGAGTGTCTTTGAGCAGATAGGGCCGGGCCTGAGGATTGCCGTATCAGGTGCCGCTGCGCTTGACAGTGAAGTGGTTACCGGTTTTGACAAGATCGGCTTCAAGCTGCTGCAAGGCTACGGTTTGACTGAGGCATCACCTGTTATTGCTACGAATAATGATTATGTCAATGTCCCCGGGACGATAGGATATCCGATGTATGATATCAAGGTTGCCATAGATTCACCTGACGAAAACGGGATAGGCGAAATCATTTCATACGGCGGAAACTTGATGTTGGGGTACTATGAGGATGAGGCTGCAACTGAGGATTCCTTTACGGAGGATGGCTGGCTCAGGACCGGTGATATCGGAATGATCGATGAAAATGGCTTCATCAGGATAACCGGCCGTGCGAAATCGATGATAGTCCTCAACAATGGAAAGAAGGCATTTCCTGAAGAATATGAGGTGCAGCTCAACAATATTCCCGGGGTCAAAGACTCATTCGTCTGGGGAAACACTGCTGCCGACGGGGATGTACAGATATGCGCAAAGCTTGTGATCGACAAAGATAATGTTGGTGACGGAAAGGGCGGCATACTGCCTGAAAAGGAACTGGCAGCGCGTTTTGATGCGGCGATCAGGGAGATCAACAGAAATTTGCCTCAATACAAAGTGATCCGTTATTTCGTAATGACAGATGAAGAGCTTGTAAAGGCAAACGGCATCAAAACAAAAAGGCACGTGGAACAGGAAAAAGTCAGGACCATGCTGGAAAAGGCAGGCGTAGAGATACGAAAGGTAACGGGCAGGTTCATCGAAAGGCTCTGATGACCGCCTGAACCGGGTAATGTAATACAGGTATGATTCTCCTGATAATAGGGACGGTTCTCCTGGCTGCGGGCATTGCTCATTTTAACCGCGACCTGCAGGGCCGTCCCTTTGCTTTGTTGACAGTGGCTGAATTACGGCCTAAAATTAGAATATGATTCTTGCCGCAACTTGCGGATTGCAGAGGTACATGATGATATATACCGTCACTCTGAACCCGGCTGTGGATAAAACTGCAGAAATCGACGACTTCACTGCCGGCGCCCTCAACAGGGTCCGGTCGGTCAGACTGGATGCAGGAGGAAAGGGAATAAATGTTTCCAAAGTCATATCCAGCCTCGGCGGCCGAAGTATAGCGATGGGCATACTTGCAGGACTTGCAGGCAGATATATCAAGTCATATCTTGATGAGCGCAGCATCGAAAACGAATTTATATTTGCCCCGGGAGAGACAAGGACAAATCTTAAAGTCATTGATACGCAGAACGGTAAAAACACGGAGATAAACGAACCTGGTCCGAGTGTGAGCGAGTGTGAACTGGAACAACTAAAAAACAGGCTGCTGGAGCGGGCAGGGAGCGATTCGATAGTCATTTTCTCAGGGAGTGTCCCGCCAGGTGCCGATAAGGATATATATTTCAGATGGATAAAGGCCGTCAGACAAAAAGGGGCTAAAGCCATACTCGACGCTGACGGCGAACTGCTGAAGAGTGGGATAAAGGCCGGGCCGATCCTTATAAAGCCCAATATTTATGAACTTGGACAACTGGCCGGGACGGCGATGGAGGATGAAAGGCAGGCAGCGGAGTTTGCCGGACGCCTTCTTGATGATTTTGGACTGGAAATGGTCGTGGTGTCTCTCGGAGAGAGAGGAGCACTTTTTATCACTAAAAGCAGGACCATACTGACACACGGAATAAAAGTCGATGTAAAGAGCACCATAGGGGCCGGAGATTCAATGGTTGCGGCACTCGCGTATTCCATCGAAAGAGGCTGGGACTTTGAGAGGTTGGCGGCATTTGCTGCTGCAGTATCGGCGGCAAATGTAACGACTGCCGGTACGCAGGCTGCCGGCCGGACAATTATAGCAGAGCTTGAGAAGCAGGTCAGGCTGGAATATCTGTAGAATTATATTGAGTTGGATTATTACAGAGTGAGATAATTACATATCAGGGTGATTACAGAGCAGGGCAGTTACATAGAAGGATAATTACAGAGGGAAGAAAAAAGCAGGATAATTACACGGCGGCATAGTATCATTTAGTGATCATATATGAAAGGATGGTGCGGCAATGCAGAAAGCAGTCGAGATGAAAAGTCAGGGCCTCACGCTGAGAGGTATGCTCCACATGCCGGATAATGCTGCGGGAAAGGTGCCGGCGGTCACGATATTCCATGGATTCACAGGCAATAAGATGGAGCCTCATTTTATTTTTGTCAAGCTTTCAAGAATGCTTGAGGAGAAGGGTATAGCAAGTGTAAGGTTCGACTTCGGAGGAAGCGGGGAAAGCGACGGGGACTTCATTGACATGACTCTTTCAGGTGAAATACTGGACGCCCATAATATTTTGGATTTTGTTAAACAGCTTGACGGGATCGATCCGGAAAGGTTAGGCGCTGTAGGGCTGAGTATGGGCGGAGCAGTTGCCAGTGCTCTTGCCGGCCAGAGGAAGGACGACATAAAATGCTTATGCCTTTGGGCGCCTGCAGGAAATATGGGCGAGCTTATAATGAGGCGCGAAGACGCGAAAAATATCGACGGCATTAAAAGACAGGGTTATGCCGAGTATAACGGTCTGCGCCTTGGGCTTGCTTTCTTTGAGGATGTCCTGAAGGTGGATATATTCAAGATAGCCAGTAAGTTCGACAGGAATGTGCTTATAATTCACGGTGATAATGACACGGCTGTTCCTGTGGAGGTGTCCGAAAGATACCTGAAGTACTACGAAGGCCGTGCCTCGCTGAAGCTGATAAAGGATGCCGACCATACTTTCAATAATTCCAGCTGGGAAGAAGAAGTTATTGCGCTTACCTGCGCATTTATGGAAAAAGAACTGATCAACGGAGGGGTGTAAAATGGCGCAACCATATGATCTAAGTCTTGAGGAACTAAAGAAGTACAAACCTGCTTTAACGAAACAGAGCGATTTTGATGAATTCTGGGAGAATTCATTGAAGGAGCTCGCTAAGGTGCCGCTGAAGTATGAGCTGACACCTTATGATTATCCGGCAAAGGGAGTCAAAGTCAGCAGAGTGTCGTTTTCCGGATTTATGGGAGCCAATATCGACGGTTGGTTTGCCGTACCCGATACACCGGGAAAGCATCCGGGACTGGTGCTGTATCACGGGTACAACTGGGCGGCTGAGGGCTGCATCCATGAAGTCGTTGATACTGCGCTGCATGGATATGCGGTACTGCAAATGCTGGTTCGCGGGCAGCAGGGAAACAGCGTCGACAATGTGGTGACATCCCACGGGAATGTGGCGGGATGGATGACGAAGGGTATACAGTCCAAGGATGAGTATTACTATCGTGCGGTTTATATGGATACCGTACGTGCGCTGGAAGTGCTTGCAGATATGGAATGTGTGGATTCCGGCAGGATAGGGGTGACGGGCGGAAGTCAGGGAGGAGCATTGACGCTTGTTGCAGCTGCGCTGTCCGACATACCCGTTGTTGCTGTTGCGATGTATCCCTATCTGTCCAACTTTGACAGGGCTATTGACATAGCGCCGTCATCACCGTACAGAGAACTAAATGATTACTTCCGCAGATATTCTGATCCGGCTGTCGAGGAACGGGCGAAAATTACTTTATCGTACTTTGACGTCATGAATCTTGCCCCAAGGATCAAATGCAATGTGCTTGTGGCCGCAGGACTGGTCGATGAAGTAACGCCGCCGTCTACGGTGTTTGCCGCATACAATCATATGACCTGTCCGAAGGAGATAGCCGTATACCGTTATTATGGACACGAGCACATACCGGGTTTTGTCGAGAAAAGACTCCGCATACTGATGAAGCATTTACAGCAGTAAAAGAAGCGGCGTTTATAACAGTGAGGATATCATTATTCACTCCTTTGATTTTAATAACTGTCTAACTTTGGTGCCAGGCACCATAGTTAGACAGTTATTTGTTCGTCATTTTTACATGCGTCTTGCAGCTTCGTAAGCCAGATCAGATCGTTCACACTCCTCATCTGTCAGCGTGATCTGGAAGCACAATGGGCTTCCTTTCATCCTTTCCGCTGCGAAGCTCAGGCCGTTGGTCCTGATATCGAGGAAGGGATGGTCGATCTGCTCGGGATCGCCTATCAGCACGATTTTGGTGTTTTTGCCCGCTCGTGTGATTATACCCTTGACCTGCTTTGGAGTGAGGTTCTGTGCCTCATCTATTATGACCCACTGCTTTGCTATCGAGCGTCCTCTTATAAAAGCTATCGCTTCTGCGCTTATTATTTTTCTGTCGAACAATTCATCTATTTTATCTTTCAGTTCCTTTTCACTGGTGTAGCGTTCATTTTCATCCGAGTCTACCAGTACCTCGAGATTGTCGATGACAGGACGCAGGAACGGCGCGATCTTTTCCTGTTCCGTGCCCGGCAGGAAGCCGATTTCCTCGTCCAGCTTCACATTGGGACGGCACACAAGTATTTTTCTGTATGGGGCGTTTTTGTCCCCGAGTATTTTGTGAAGGCCAACAGCAAGTGAATAGAAGGTTTTTGCCGTGCCAGCCGGTCCCTTGGCGATAACGAGAGGAGCCTTCTGTGCATCCATCATCAGCGCTTCCTGGAAGAATTTCTGGCCTGCGTTTCTCGGCGTGACGCCAAACGGCCTCTCATGCATGTAATAAAGAGGCACGATCTCCTTTCCGTCAAACCTTCCCAGTGCTGTCTGTTTGCCGTTTGAAACGGAGTGGATGACCAGGAATTGGTTTACTACCAGTTCTGCAGGATCGTTGGTATTGGTGGCTGGGTCAAAAACAAACACATCTTCGGATTTCAGCTTTGAGCAGCTATAGAATTCATCCAGCTTCTCACTTGTTGTATATACGTCCAGACGACCTTTGTACTGCTCATCATAGACAGGCGCCTGCTCGTTGAAGAAATCCTGTGCCGTAATTCCGAGCACATCAGCCTTTATCCTGGCAAATACATCCTTTGAAATGAGAAATACCCTCTCGCCCTTTTCATGCAGTCCCTTGCACACTTTCAGGATCCTGTTGTCGTTTACATTTCCGACCCAGCTTTCCGGAAGCTTTACATCCTGATAATTCATCTCGATCCTGAGTATCCCGCCGTTTTCCAGCCTGATGCCCTTGCTGAGGCTTCCCTTTTCTCTCAGACTGTCGATGATCCGTGCAGCATGTCTGGCATTTGCGCCCAGTTCGGAATTGTCCTTCTTGAATTTATCGAGTTCTTCCAATACGACTTCGGGGATCACGACGGTATTATCATCGAAGGTGAAGAGTGCGTAAGGAGTTTGAAGCAAGACATTGGTGTCGAGTACAAATGTTTTATTCGGGCTTTTCATATGTATCACTCCTGTCTTATCTTATGTCGGGCGGACTGCATCGAGCGGGAGTATGACATTCTGTCAAATCATAATAAAATTATACCATATGCCTGCCGATGTACAAATAAATTTGCCTTCTTTTATTTCCATCGGTTTTCAGTTATACTTAAGAGAATTGCAAATGATGTATG
>CAZQUQ010000145.1:0-7152 GCA_964596445.1 uncultured Oscillospiraceae bacterium | reverse complement strand
AAGAGGTGTTGATATAGTGACGCTGCGCTCATGCTTTGTAGCATATAAGTTATATGAAAGACTTGGGTTCAAGCCATATTATGAACAGCAGCTTTTTTCATTTCAGGAGGCATAAAAAAAGGTCAATTTGAAAATTGAGGAGGAGCTATTTATGTCTGAGATTATTGATTATAAAGACGAAGTTATTATGGATACACTGAAAGACGAGGTTTGTGCAAAACTGGGAGAACTAGCCTGGGAGAGTTTGACGGATGGCATTGGCGTTCCGGATATCGACAACGAATGCAAATGCGGTTGTAAGACGATGCACGAGTTTATGCGCCGTTTTGATGGTATTGTTGACACCAAGACGGCCAAGGCAATCCTGACCCATGTACGGCATGGGCTAAAACACTCGCAGTTTGACTGGGCAAAAGAAAAGTTTGCCAAGAGTGGCAATAATATTGATACGTTCATCAAGAACAATTACAAGGAGGATGTTGAGTACTTTACCCATTTACGTGATACAGGAGGAGATTTTTACGGGCAGCCTATTACAAAAGAGGTTTATGATTTTGTTTTCGAGCAGGGTATACTTACCGATAAGGCTCGAAAGGGTTCGGAAATACATATCACGGGCTTTCCATATGATATGGTTAACTACATAAAAGAAACAGATGAGCGAAAAAAGCGCTATTATGCCTGCCATTGTCCATTTGCGCGGGAATCAATACTAACTGAAGGCGCAGAAGTATCAAAAACACTATGTTTTTGCAGCCTGGGCCACGCCAAGGTGATGTGGGAAGCGGTATTAAATGTCGAGCTTGACGGAGAAGTAGTCCAGTCTGTACTTGGCGGAGATTTGATGTGCAAATATGTAATTTTCTTGCCGGACGAAATTGTGAGAAAGTATACCTGACCACCGTATTGATGATATGATTGAAGAAAAAACTGATTGACTAAAGGAGGCTTTTGCATGAAAAAAAACAGAATTAAAGTAAAGCAACTCGATGACTGTATCTGGCTTATGGATGATAAAGGCGAGGCGACGGGGTATCTTGTCTGCGGTGAGAAAAAAGCTGCAGTCATTGACACAATGAACGGTATCGCAGATGTTCATGCGGTTGTCAGAGGAATCACCGATCTTCCGCTTGCAGTAATTAACACACACGGCCACTGCGACCATATTTTCGGTAATGTGTACTTTGATTGTGATTGTTTTATACATCCCGATGATGAAAAAGTTGCCGCCGAGCATATCGGGTTTCCTGATTTTGTGAAGCTGTGCAAAAAGAAGAAGGTTAAGATGCCTCCGTTTAAAGCAATTAATAACGGCGATGTGATCGATCTTGGCGGACTTACACTTGATGTTATTTCGCTTCCAGGACACACTCCCGGAGGGATATGCCTGCTGTTAAAAGAAAAACGCGTATTGTTTACCGGTGACAGCATCAATCATCATCTTTGGATGCAATTAGACGAAAGTCTGCCGCTCAAAACATTTCTCGGGAATCTTGATAAAATTTCCTGGGTGACAGAAAAGGCGGATAAAATCCTGCACGGCCATGCACAGGACTTTGACGATATTTCATTGTTTGATGAATTGCGGTCTGGTGTTAAGGAACTCATCGAAACGAGAGGCAACAGCGACACAAAGAAAAGTAAAGAGTACAAATGGTTCCGCGGCATCGCAAAGCAATTCCCATTCGACGGCGATGGAAGCGTTATTGTCTACAGCGACGAAAAGCTGGATTGATAATTGACAGAATATAAGCCCCCGACTTATAAAGCGGGGGCTTATAAATTTGGTGAGTCTTGAATATTATACACTGTATAAGGGATCAGCTTGCCAAATCTCCCACTGCCTTGATTTTGACACGGTTCGTGTTTCCCGGATAATAAGCTAAAGGCACATCTTCGACATCAAGTATTTCCACTGTTTCACGAATTGCGCCCGCCTGCACCGCCATTTCTATGGCCTCAGCCTTAGCTTGTGTCAGCGCTTCTTCTCGGGGGACTTTATCGTAATCGATAAGCTTTTCGCAAGTGCCGCTTACCTTTGATATGGCTGAACCTATGGCATTTGCCATACCAAAGTAATCCGGCTTGACAACAGACTGAGCGCCGGCCAGTTTCTCCGGCAGGATTATGGAACCGCCGCCTACCAGGATAACATCAACATCAGAATTGGATACCTTCATAGAATCCAGCGCATTCTCAACCATATCACGGATGACATCCATGGCTTTGAGCGCAAAAGTCTTATCGATCCCGGCCACCCTGGACTTGTCGCCAAGTTCATACATGCCAAGCCGAACGGCAATATCAGTGGCGGTAATGGTGTCGCCTCCGAATATCAGCGCTTTCTCAGCAATACGGTACCCTACGCTGTCAGGGCCTACTGTTATTGTACCGTCGTCGCGCTGCCTTACTATTGAACCACCGCCAAGACCTATAGTGAGTACGTCGGGCATACGGAAGTTTGTGCGGATACCCCCGATGGTAGCTGCAATACTGGATTCCCGAGGGAAGCCGTTCTGGATGACGCCAATATCGGTGGTTGTACCTCCTACGTCAATAACTATAGCATTTTCATGCTTTGACAGGTAGCTCGCGCCCCGTATTGAGTTGGTTGGCCCGCAGGCTATCGTCAAAATCGGATAGCGGCGTGCGTGGGCCATTGTCATCAGAGTACCGTCATTCTGAGACAGGTAGATGTCTGCGTTGGTTACTCCGAGGTCAGCGAGAGAACGGGCAAATCCTTCAGTAAATCTTCTCGCAACTTTACATAGCGCGGAGTTGAGAATAGTGGCATTCTCCCTCTCAATGAGGCCCATCGAACCGATCTCGCTGGAGATGGAGACATGAACATCATCGCCCAATATTTCGCGGCATAATTCCGCAACCCTGAGTTCATGGTCGTTTCTTACTGTTGAGAACACGCAGGATATGGCTACCGACTCCACCTTACCCTTGATGCTTTCAAAAAACCTGCATGCCGCAGCTTCGTCCAGAGGAGCCAGATCCTTGCCGTTGTGCTCGAAACCGCCGCTGATGATTGTTTGGGCTACAACAATATTTTTTATATCATCCGGCCAATCGGTCATAGGAGGGATGCCCATTGCAGCCGGCGCACCGATACGCAGCAAAGCTGTAGGTGCCAGATTCTTTCGCTCAACTATCGCATTTGTGCATTGAGTTGTTCCCAACATTGCCTGGCTCACATTTACAGGGTTTATCCCGGACTGTTTCAGTACATGCCTGACTGCACCGATGATACCTTCATAAATATCATCGGAGGTTGGATTCTTCACTTCAGCCACTATTCTAAGGCTTTCGTCTATCAGAACAGCATCGGTGTTTGTTCCGCCTACGTCAATACCAAGCTTATACATTATGAAAGTCCTCCTTTCACCCGTTCTTCAACAGGTATATAGTCGGTATTGCAGCCGAAGTAACGAGGTCCGACCAGTTCAAGCCCCTTCGGGGTGCGCCACATTTCAAAGCATTTGAGCCCAACAACAAAAACACGTTTTCCGTATTTCAGCGCATCGGTGGTTACAGGGACAAAGGTATCGATGTCGACAAGGCAGATGAGGTCGGGCACCGTCGCAACTATCTCACCGTCCACACAAGCTAAAAGATTCTCATTCTGGAATTCGACATGAGCATTATGTCCCTTATAATCGCCTATGCCATCAAGCACAACCTTGCCGAAGTTAAAAGCCCCCCTCGTCTCGCGCAGCACGTCGACGATCTTGCCCTTGAAGAGCTTGAACCCTTCTGTGGTCTTAAAGAACATATCCTCCGGCGTTCCATCCGTACTGTTCTTCAAGCTGCGTATTGCGCGTCCCAGCATCTCGCTGCGGGTAATGATGTTTTTGACGGCATATTCCTTCAGTGTCTTCCCATCTACCGCATAAAGGCACACCGAAACGCTTCCTCCACAGCTCATTGTTACTGCGCGGGCCAGCTCCTCGGTCCACTTATTTGTTATAGTCTGGAATATGACACAATTGCCCTTTTCATCGGTCAGTGCCATTGGCGTCGCACTTATTCCACCAATTGTGAAAGTCACCATCTGGAGCTCCGGAAAAGCGCGCCCCATACCGTCTGCATCCACAAGAGGCAGTCCCATTCGGGCTGCAGCTGCTATTGGCAGCATACTATTTACTCCTCCTGCCTCAATAGGCATAAAGGCATATATTTTCCTTCCATAGAACTGCGATACCATGTCGTACAGGGTCTTGTACTCATTGCCGCCGATTGCTTTCTCAATGAGAACTGTTGGTGCACCCATCATGGCAATAGGCACTATCAGTGCATCATCAGGTATTTCTTCTGGATCGAGGAGAGTTACGGGACCGCATTCACGTACTGCACCGATAGCCACAAGCTTGCCGATATAGGGATCTCCTCCTCCGCCGGCACCAAGCAGCGCAGCGCCGAGAGCGATATCTTCGATTTCACTTAATCCAATTTGCCGCAATTATTTCAGCTCCTTTTTTCTATTGTTTCATAAGAATTTTTTGCTGTGAAGCCTCTGCCGAGAATAGCATAGGCTGCAAGGGATACTATAATGCCGTTGATCGGTCCTACAAAAAACGGTATGTTCAGGAAGGGCAGTTTTTTCACAAGCCCGGGCAGATAAGCTGCGAATGTGCCTCCGGTCATGCATGCTGCGAGGACGCCGAGAACGAAAGCTATAATACCTGGCAAGTGGAAGCCGTTCTTGATTTTGAAGTTTTCCTTCTTACCCTTCCCAACGATCCAGTAGTCTGCGATCATCGTGCCTGCCAAAGGAGGAATAAGGGCCTTTAAAACCGAAGCACGCGGTCAGCAGCATAATAATACCCCAAAACAGGATGCTGATCCAGGCGGGGATAGTGATGCCGAAGATATCTGCAAACATCGCACTGAATGACAGGCCACATACGGCTGATTGTACGCCAAACCACCCAACGCAGGCAATTGACAGCAGCGTACTGATTATATATTTTGCACCCTTTTCACCTAGCGATGAACCGGCCATGATGGTGGTTGGCAGCCCCAGGTCGCAGCCCTGCATACCGATCAGGCTCATATATGCAGTAATGATGGAGTATCCGATAATGATTGACAAAGCGCATTGCCCAAGCGTTAACGATGATCCTAGTACACCGCCGACCATAAGGCAGGATACGCATATCATTGCACCGGCCCAAACCATTGTAATTGACCACCAGCTCTCTCTTTTTTCCGTGCTGACTTCAAAACCTGTATTTTTCTCTTCCATGATCCTAACCTCCTTCATAATGAAATATTAGTATAAACATATAGGACAGGCCGTGATCTGTAATTATCCCTGCAGCAGAAAAAAGAAACCGGATATTTGTCCAAAAGGACAAATATCCGGGAGTTAATTCTGTTTTATTATAGTTGTATTTTGGACATCCGTGTCCTCTCAAAATGCCTGTTATTCGGACAAAAGCAGCCTTTCTACCGCCATCGCCTCATACAGTCTCACGGAATAGGGCATTGAACCGACTTGGTAACCAAAGAGGTTTGACATGCATTTCAACCTGTATTTGATGGTGTTTTTATGGAGAAACAGCTTCTCGGCCGTTTTTGACATACTTAGTCCGGCATCGAGCAGATACACCGCCAGGGTGCGTTTCAACTCACCGGTATCTCTTTCTTTATCCAATGGGGACAAAACAGACAGAACTTCCGTCACCGAAGCCTCGCCTTGTGCTATTCGCTGTCGGCAGGCTTTGGCGAAGAATATCTCTTCTCTGCTAAAACAGGCGCGCTCAGGAAATATTTTTCTGACGTCCGCTATGTAGTCATGGTTTGTCAGATAAGCCTCTCGCACCGCCGCCGTGTCTTTCAGATTGCGGAACATGGTAAGGGTAATATCACCTGGAAGCTGAAGGAGAAGATCTTCCCTAAGGGCATCCGTATCCTGAAGCGAGCGCGGACCATCCATAAAAATCACGAGGCAGTTCTCGTAAATATCTGCAAAGGAAGTCTTGCAATATTGCTTTGCTAAATCACGTGCCATTTTCAATGTATCAGGAGAGAAACCCTCGTTTCCTGAGCCGGGCATGACTATCCACATGACATGTATCAAAGCGACATTGATATGGAACAAGTCAGCCAGTCGCCTCATTTTCATGGGCTCGTCCCGCATGATAGCATTGAACAGTTCTGAAATCACAACCTTATCATGTTGTTGGCTCCACAGCCTGACCGCCAGCTGAACAATCTCGACTGCTTGCTGGAATACTCCTCCTGCAAGCGTCTCACCCTCCCGGATAATGAACAGCTCCATGTTCTGGCCGCTTTCCGAATGAATCTGTGCTCTGTAAAGCAATCCTCCGGGCAGGTATGGAAAAGGTACAGGCTTTCCGAAAGTTATCGGCATGGGTGCCTTCTTCAGGTGGGAGTGCAGTCCGCTTAGCGCACGCGGCCAGGCGGCTTCATTAAGAACATTCCCGGCGGAATCTGTAAGTATTACCGTTGCGTGTATACGGTCAGAAAGCATCTTAACCACCGTGTCAACTGTCTGCTGGTGCTGCGGCAGTCGGGAAGCACGCTCCAGAAGCTCGACCACCATTGATGTGCCCGAAGACTGATCCCTGATAATTGCTTCCATGACTTCTGAAATCACTTCACTGTAACGAAGGTCCATACGGTTCCTTGGCATACAGATAAGCGTCAGATCCAATTTATCGGCCAATGATATTAGCCGCGGATCGATATCTTTCATAAATATACCAACATAGAAGAGAATGAGGCCGACTTCACCGCCTTCCGCCAGGCGCTGTATGTTGCGGCACTGGAGTTCCACGTCGTCCTTGATGTTGATGAAAGAGGTTATGACTATTTCGCTGCCGCTAAAATCGTCGTTGTGAAATAGTGAATCGTTGAGCACCTCAGGGTCTGTGCTCTCCAATACCGAAATGGATGATACGATCTTTCTCAGGCCGCCTTTACCGGCGACAACTTCGGCGTTACGCAAAGACGGCAGCTTCAGTATATCTGCAACAGTTACACTCATTGCGGCACCCTCCTCAATCTTTTTCATTATATCAACCGATGCAATTGCTTGCAATCGCAATAACCGTTGGGCGTAATGTTTTGCGCCGATTCTTTTGACATTTTTTATTTCACATGATATTGTGTTTTGGA
>CAZQUQ010000144.1:0-7165 GCA_964596445.1 uncultured Oscillospiraceae bacterium | reverse complement strand
AAGACACCGCCCTCTCACGGCGGTAACAGGGGTTCGAATCCCCTATGGGTCACCAAAAAAACATCCCATTGTATATGGGATGCTTTTTTATGTCAGGATTGAAGGGATTCGAACCCTACAACTCCTTTCCTGCCTCATGCTTGAGCAGATTCCTGCTTGCGTTCCTTACATGCTGTGTGGTCAGCATCTCCGCCCTGTCGGCATCCCTGTCGATGATGGCCTGCAGTATCGCTTTGTGCTCCTCGAGCACCTTCTCAGCTCTTCCCGGGCTGCTCATCGACACCTTCCGCGCCTTTTGCACATAGTGGTGGAAGGTGCTCAGTGTATGCATCAGCGGCATACTTTTGCTGGCTCTGAATATTATGTCGTGGAACCTTGTATCGAACTTGAGCAGATGTCCGTAATCGCCCTTCATTGTATAGAATTCTTCCAGATCGACTGCTTCCTGCAGTTCTTCCAGTTCGTCAGGCGTGATTTTTTCGGCGGCCCATCTTGCAGCAAGGCCTTCGATTAGCATCCTGATCGTATATATGTCCTGTATATCCTGTTGTGATACACCTTTCACAGTCACGCCCTTGTTAGGCACGGACTGCACCAGTCCTTCCAGCTCCAACTGCCTCAGGGCCTCACGTACAGGAGTGCGGCTGACCCCGAGTTCTTCCGACAGTTTCATCTCAACAAGGCTTTCGCCGGGCTCATATACGCCGTTTAGTATATCATTCCTGATCTGGTTGAACACCCTGCTGTGCAATGAATTGAAATGCGGATCCGAATCTCCGAATTCAATTTTCAAATATTTTCACTCCTTAGAAAGTTATCTGCTAGTCACTCCTCAGAACTTAACTTCTTTCCTCTCCTGGGAAACTTATCTGCTTTCCGCTCACTGGAAGACTGTATGTTCACTGGAAGACTGTCTGCTCCGGTTCCCGGAAAATCATCCGCCCTGTTTCCTTGTATAGTTCAGCAACCCGCCTGCCAGTATTATCTCAGCCTGCCGGTCAGATAACGCCACATTAACTTTTATTTTCAGGTTCGCGGTCCTATTCTCGATTATCAGTTCGCTGCCAGCTTTGATCTGTTCCCGTGTATTCTCCAGTACCAGTACATCTCCCTCTTTTATCATGTCATAATCTGCTTCATCCGCAAATGTCATCGGAAGTATGCCTGAGTTGATCAGATTCGCCATATGGATCCTTGCAAAGGACTTGGCGATCACGCCTCTGACCCCTAACTGCAGCGGAGCAAGTGCAGCATGCTCGCGGCTTGAACCCTGTCCGTAATTCGAGCCGCCTATGATGAACCCTCCGCCCATTTCCTTTGCACGTTTCGGGAACTCAGGATCACAAGGCGTCAGGCAGAATTCTGCCAGATAGGGTATATTCGACCTGTACGGCAGAAGCTTTGCGTTGGACGGCATGATATGGTCGGTGGTTATATTGTCTCCCACCTTTATCAGAACAGACCCTTCCACTATCTCGGGAAGCTCCCGGTTTATAGGGAACGGCTTTATGTTCGGGCCTCTGACGACTTCGGCATCATTGCCTTCAGGCGCCGGTGCGAGAACCATATTGTCGTTTATAAGGAAGCTTTCCGGCATCGCTGCATCAGGTGCGTCGCCAAATGTGCGCGGATCAGTAAGAACACCTGTAAGCGCGCTCACCGCAGCCGTTTCCGGGCTTACAAGATAAACACTTGCGGATTTGGTGCCGCTTCTGCCCTCAAAGTTCCTGTTGAAGGTCCGCAATGATACGGCATCAGTCGCGGGAGCCTGGCCCATGCCTATACAAGGTCCGCATGCCGATTCCAGTATCCTGGCGCCTGCTGCGACCATATCCGCGAGCGCGCCTTCCTTCGCCAGCATTGTCAGCACCTGCTTCGAACCAGGTGCTATCACAAGGCTGACACCGGGATGCACAGTCTTTCCCTTCAGTATTCTGGCAACCTTTATCATATCCACATAAGAGGAGTTGGTACAGCTTCCTATCGCCACCTGATCTACCTTTATCGGTCCGATCCCTGCGACAGTTTCCACGTTGTCGGGACTGTGCGGCTTTGCTGCCAGCGGTTCGAGGCTTCCCAGGTCTATCGTGATCTCTTCGTCATAAACAGCATCCGCATCAGGCAGCAGCTCGGTCCAGTCGTCTTCCCTGCCCTGCGCCTTGAGGAATGCCCTTGTCACATCATCACTGGGGAAGATCGATGTGGTTGCGCCAAGTTCAGCGCCCATATTCGTTATGGTCGCTCTCTCAGGCACCGTCAATGAAGCTATGCCGTCGCCCGCATACTCGATTATCTTACCGACGCCGCCTTTGACAGACATTATTCGAAGGACCTCGAGGATAACATCCTTGGCGGATACCCATGGTCTGAGCCTGCCCTTCAGCATCACCTTGCAAACCTTCGGCATCATCATGTAATAGGGGCCGCCGCCCATCGCTACAGCTACATCCAGACCGCCTGCACCTATGGCAAGCATGCCGATGCCGCCTCCAGTGGGAGTATGGCTGTCCGAACCCAGCAGCGTCATGCCCGGTATGCCGAAACGCTCAAGATGGACCTGATGGCATATACCGTTGCCTGGCCTTGAAAAATATATGCCATGCTTCGACGTGACCGTCTGTATATATTTATGGTCGTCTGCGTTCTCAAAGCCTGCCTGCAGCGTATTGTGATCTATATATGCCACTGATTTTCTGGTTTTTACCCTCGGAATCCCGATCGCTTCGAACTGCAGGTATGCCATCGTTCCCGTGGAATCCTGCGTGAGCGTCTGGTCTATCCTTATCGATATTTCGCTTCCGGCGGTCATCTTACCGCTTACAAGATGTGTCTTAATTATTTTCTGCGCCAGATTCAATCCCATAATTTTATGACAACCCCTTTCATGGATTCTGTTACAGCACCAGATCATATATCTCAGGCACAAGCTCCCTGACTGCCTCTTCCAGTTCCAAATCGCTTATGGCTGTGACTCGTCCGTTTTTGTACTGCTCATCGACCCATTCCTTGATCTTCAATACCCTGCTGTCTCTCTTGTCCAGCCTCTTGTTCCCGCTGAAGCCGAAGAAGCTGTTTATCCAGTGAGCTATCCCTGCGGTGCCCGACGTTTGGTTGATCGCAACGCTGACAGGCCTGTTCAGCAATTTGCTCGTATTGAATATATTATATATCTCTTCATCCTTCAGCAAGCCATCTGCGTGGATCCCCGCC
Organism: uncultured Oscillospiraceae bacterium; assembly: GCA_964596445.1. GTDB lineage: Bacteria > Bacillota > Clostridia > Acetivibrionales > DTU013 > DTU013. The sequence continues at coordinate 3,955 of CAZQUQ010000144.1, read as the reverse complement.
TGAGTAACGTTGAAATGCCTGCCGACGAACGGCGTCCGCGGAGGTATCTGATAATCCAGTTCCTTCTCATAATACTCAGCTATCTCGGTGATCACGGTCGTGTCCATCCCGTCCGTTGTGCCTCTGAGCTGCGCATATTCTATGACCATCGCCTCAAGAGGCGTGTTGCCTGTTCTTTCACCGATTCCGAGCAGTGAGCAGTTAACGCTTGAAGCGCCATACATCCATGCGCAGGCTGAGTTGGACACTGCCTTGTAGAAATCGTTATGTCCATGCCATTCTATCAGCTCGCTCGGGAAACCCGCATGATGCCTTAGGCCGTATATGATTCCAGGTACGCTTCTTGGCAGAGCAGCACCAGGATAGGATACTCCATAGCCAAGAGTATCACATGCCCGTATTTTTATCGGAACCCCGCTTTCTTCGCTCAGCTTGCGCAGCTCCAGTGCAAATGGCACGACGAAGCCATAAAAGTCCGCGCGGGTTATGTCTTCAAAGTGACAGCGCGGCTTGATACCGACGTCGATGGCACACCTGATGATATTCAGATAATGATCCAGCGCCTGCTTTCTGGTCATGTTCAGCTTCTTAAAAATGTGGTAATCGGAACAGCTGACAAGAATGCCGCTTTCCTTCATTCCCATGTCCTTTGCCAGTTGGAAATCGTTTTTCGTAGCTCTTATCCAGCTTGTCACCTCAGGGTATTCATAACCCCTCTCCTGGCATTTGTATACCGCTTCCTTGTCTCTGTCGCTGTAAAGGAAGAACTCACACTGGCGGATGATGCCCTTGGGGCCTCCGAGCCTATGCAGCATATCAAACAGCTTCACGATCTGTTCAGCGGTGTATGGCGCCCTTGATTGCTGTCCATCTCTGAAGGTGGTGTCTGTGATCCAAATCTCATCTGCCGGGTACATCGGTACTCTTCTGTGATTGAATGCACATTTTGGAATTTCATCATAGCTGTAGATCTCCCTGTACAGGTTCGGGGTCTCGACATCCTGCAATGCATAACGGTATTGGGTCTGTTCGAGGGTGTTCGTTTTCTTGTTGAATTCCAGCATAACATCACCTTGCTTTACATAGATTTTGTTTATTTGTATCATTGTATACAATTATACAATCCATGTCAATAAATTTATTTCAGCAATTTCTGCATCGCTCTCGAAAGAAAGAGGATTTTGGCAAATAATATCGAAATACTTATTATTGTACAATAACAGGGGAGGATGGATATGGCAAAAGCAGGTAAAGGAAAAGTGAAGACGGTCAACGAACACGTGTCCAGTCAGGGAAAGATCAATCTGATTGCGTCTATAATTACCGGACTTGTAATGAGCGCCATATTTGTATTGCTCACAGGCAAAATCGGAGAAGCTCTGCTGGTATTGGCCACAGCAGTATTGACATCACAGGTGCTGCGTATCGCAAACAGCGTCATTACGAGGAAGATATCGAAGCAGTTTGAAAGAGAACTGTATGTCATCAAGCAAGGCGATTACTCCAAGTTCCTGGACCCGAAGTCTTTTGGTTCGTTTGCAGGAGTCGCTTCCGTCCTGAACTCGGTACTCAGCGATATCAGAACTCTTATTGACGGCTTCTTCATGCTCTCTCTGTCGATCATCCAGGCTTCGAGAAAAGTCGGTACGACAGCAAACCAGACAGTCGCATCGATCACCGAGATCTCGAAGACAGTCGACGAGATCGCTAAAGGAGCTTCTGATCAGGCCGCAGATGCCCAGCAGGGCGTTCAGCTCGTAGACGCGCTGTCGGACCAGATCGATTTCGTATATAAAAGCTACGGCGATGTCATGAATGAGACCAATAACATACACAAGCTGAATGATATAGGCCTCCAATCGGTCAATATCCTTCGTGAGAAGTCCACCGAGAACTTCAACTCGACAGAGCAGATCTTCTCCGTGGTCGAGAAGCTTACCAATACTACAAAGGATATAGGCACATTCGTCCAGTCCATAGAAGATATTGCGGAACAAACTAATATGCTGGCTCTTAATGCCGCCATTGAAGCGGCAAGAGCCGGTGAAGCAGGCAAGGGCTTCGCAGTAGTCGCTGAGGAGGTCAGGAAGCTGGCCGATCAAAGCAGGCAGTCCACAGAAGAAATAATCAATCTGATGGAAAACATAAGTGCTGAATCCCAGCTGGCGATCCAGGCTATGGAACTGATGCGGAAAGCTTCACAGGAGCAGAATACAGCTGTAGAAAGCACTAATAAAGCCTTTGGTGATATCGCAGACGGTATCGCAGCTATCGTAGAAAAAATCAAAGCTGTCAATGATGCGGTTTCCATGATGCAGACAAGCAAGGATAATGTTATTTCCGCCATCGAAAATATTTCGTCCGTATCCCAGGAGACAGCAGCCTCCAGCGAGGAAGTTGCAGCGACAACAGACCAGCAGCTCAGGGAGATAGACGAGATGAAGGTTGCGGCAGCTCAGCTGGACGAGCTTGTACAGGAGCTCGACATGAAGCTGAAGAAATTCAAGATCAAATAACAGAGCAGGATATCAAGGATAAAATCAGGCCCCGCTGTTATACTCAGCGAGGCTTTTTTATTGCGGGAAATATTACAGATATCATTATAGTCATTATGTTTCATCAGATTTCATAATCAGCCATAATTGATGTGACCTCAACATTTGCAAATCTGGTACGCGCTTCCGCGATCAGCTCGTCCGGTGAATAATCCGGCCAGAGATGTGTCAGCAGCAGCTTGCCTGCGCCTGCTTTCGCAGCGGCTGTACCGCATTGAGCGGCCGTCAGATGCGGAGCTCCCTTCGTCAGATCCTTTTCAAGAAGCCCTGAATCCAGCATCAGCAAATCTGCACCGGCGGCAAATCCGATCAATTTTTCGGTCCAGGATGTATCCCCGGAATACACAAACTTTTTGCCTGCATATTTCACTGATACCGCATAGTCCATGCTGGGGTGCACCATCTGTGCAAATGAAAGTTCCATGCCTCCGATCACAAGACAGGTATCATCGTTTATCGCCTCAAATTCAAATAAATCTCCGGTTTTGAGTCTGTCAAATTCCTCAGCCGGTTCAGGCGGAGCATATACCTTCAGCATTTTGCTGAAAAGGCCGCGCATTCTCTTTATCTGAACAGCATATTTCAACACATGCATATCAGATATGTGGTCGTTGTGAAGATGAGTCAGGATGATGACGTCAAGTTCCTCAAGACCGATGATTTTTTGAAGATTCGCCAGTGTTCCGTTCCCGCAGTCGATCATGATGTTTGCTGTACCGTTTCTCAGAAGGTAGCCTGAGCATGCTCCCCCTGCCGCCGGAAAAGGGCCGTTGTTCCCCAATACTGTTAATTTCATATTCTTACCTCCCGCGGAAGAAATCAGATAATTTACTTAATCAATTGATCAACTTATCTATTCCCACTTTTGAAAATATCAACACAAGTACATATCCAAGCACCGCACTCAATATCCCCTGGACACCATTGGGCAAAATCTCGGCAACGGCAGCCGTCAGCCCGAATGCTTCATCGAATGTCCCAAGCAGGAAAGCTTCCGCAAGGAAATATCCCAGTATCATTATCACAGCTCCTGCCGATACTGCCGCGATCATCCGGCCATGCCGCATAGCGCCTGTCTTGCGGATCTGCACCGTCATCAGGCCGACTGCAAGCCCTTCGACTCCCTTTACGATAAATGTTATAGGAGCAAACAACAGTGCTCCTGCTGCCAGGTCAGCGAGAGCTGATCCCACTGCGCCTGCTGTCAGTCCTCCGACAGGGCCGAGCAGGACCGATGCCAGCATTATGACCGCATCGCCAAGATTAAAATATCCTCCCGGCAGCGGAGTAGGTATTCGCGTGAAGTATGTAGCCAAAAAAACCAGTGCGATCATCAGTCCGTTCAATACAAGCTTTTTTGCCGAATATCTTTTCATATACGATCCCCCATATCATGTCTG
>CAZQUQ010000143.1:4546-7174 GCA_964596445.1 uncultured Oscillospiraceae bacterium | reverse complement strand
ATCACCACTCCGTTTGATGAAAATGAAAATGTGTCATATGAGCAGCTGAAGGAGAACGTAGAGTTTTATGCCGGCACCAGACTGAACGGATATCTCGCTCTTGGTTCAAACGGCGAGAATAAGAGTTTGAACAACAAAGAGAAGGAAATGGTCCTTAAAACGATAATCGAAAACAAGGGCGACCACCAGACGGTGATGGCCGGATGCATTTTCGAATCGACAAAGGAAACCATCGAGTTTGCACGGATCGCCGAGGAAATGGGAGCCGATTATATTACCCTTCTGTCGCCGAGCTACTTCAGCAGCAGCATGACAGATGAGGTCCTTTTGAAGTATTTCACAGATGTCGCGGATGCTGTCAATATTCCCTGCCTTTTGTACAATGCGCCTCAGTTCTGCGCAGGAGTGATTTTGTCCGCGGAACTGGCGGAGAAATGCGCAAAGCATCCGAATATCACGGGCATGAAGGATTCCTCCAAAGGAAATATTGAAATGTATTGCACAGCTCTCAAGGATAAAATGAATGTAATGTCCGGTTCGGCCAATACATTTGTGGACTGCCTCAGGCTGGGAGGAACCGGAGGGATCATATCGCTGGCAAATGTTTTTCCCGATATCACATGCGAACTGTATGAATCATTCTGCACAGGACAGCATGAAAAAACAGAGGAACTGAATAAAAAGGTCCTAAGAATGAACAAAGAGGTGTCCGGAAGCGGTGGTGTCGCGGCAGTGAAATATGCGATGGACCTTGCGGGACTTCACGGGGGAAATCCCAGACGTCCGCTCCTTCCCCTGGACGAGGAGAAGAAGCGGAAGCTGAAAAGCTTTCTTGAGAGCGAAGGGATGATCTGATCCCGTTACAGAATGTATGATTTCGGACCGGGATGTATGATCTGTTTACTGATCAGAAAGCATGACCCGATCCCGGATCACTTATTGCAGCCCGATCCCGGATCACTTATTGCAGCGCTTGTGATGCAAGGGCTGCATTTCCATATATGGTGCAGTCGTTCTGGAATTTGAATGTGTAGCCGGGAAGCATTTTTTGCTTCAGCTTGATTATGTGCTCGTCTGCCATTCCTCCCGTTACCTTTATCTGCTTATCGATATTGGTGAACTTGCTCACATGCATGACCATATCGCTCAGGACCTTTTGCATGCCATACAGCAGTGCGGCCAGCATCTGCTCTCTTGTAGAGGAAAGCGTCAGACCGTGCCATGCTGCGGTCTTCCTTTCAAGACTCTGCCTGTCTTCCGCCAAATATGGGTCGAAAGTGACGGGGTTGCCGTCGATCAATGATATGGCTGCAGGGATCAGTGAATCGTAAAATTCCTTTTTATCTGCTTCGCGGCAGAACTCCTTGCGGAACCAGTCAAGCGCGAATCCTCCGGAAGTGGTGGCATATATTTGCCATAGGCCGGGAGTTGCGGCATTTCTCAAATAATACACGGGATCCGTTACCGGTTTGTCAGTTAGGATCGAGACCATATCACTGCTGCCGGCGGTATCCAATATCTGACCGGAGCTCGTATTCCCCGCACCGACCTGCGCGGCGGCCATGTCGTTGGTACCCAGGCATACCGGTATCCCGGCGGCGAGACCCATGGCCGACGCCATTTCAGACTGAAGCTTGCCCAGTATCGTGCCGGGAGTGTGGATATCCGACAGCCATGCTTTCGGTATTTGGAATGCCTGCAGTATTTCATCCGACCAGCTGCTTTGCTTTACGGTGCAGTAAAGCCCCATCATCGAAGCATTTACGGAATCGACAGCCCATACGCCTGTTAGCTTTTTGTACATATAGGTCGCTAAGTGGCCTATGCGCCGCACTTTACTTATCAGGGACGGTTCTTCCTGTATGAACCAGAGCAGACTCGTGAGCGAAACACCTCCGGTGAACGGATAAGCTCCCACTATATTCAAAAAACGATCCTTGCCGAAGCATTCGCATATGAACTGAGACTGCTTGCGGCTCCGGCGGTCCATATGCGTTACGACCGGATACAGCGCGCTGCCGTCCTCATCCATCAATACAAGGGAAGGTGAATATGTATCGTAGCAAATGATCTCGATCTTTTCGCGCAGCGTTGCCGGCAGCCGGGAACATGTGCTTGTCAGGGCCTTCAGGATAGCGTTCGTATCCATTTCCACCTTTTCGCCCGGCTTAATGATATATGGATATGCTTCCGACTCGCTGTGAAGGATCCGCATATTTTTGTCCAGCACTGAAAGCTTGAGAGATGAAGTTCCTACATCGAATGATAAAAACATAATTACAACTCCTATTGTAATACTATGTATTATTACTGTGCCAGCATGACAGGAAATATAAGGTCTGTACGAATTATACTTTAAAATAAAGCAGGGTGTCAACCGAGCAGAGATGTGGAATTGGTTGACATAAGCAAAACGATATAGTATTATACATGTATATACAGGATAGCAGCAAATAATTAATAAAATCGATAGTGTGAAATAACCATATAAAAAATTGGGTAATAACACTATCATGATAAAATGTATAGAGGTGATAATATGAAAGTAGCAGTAGGATGCGATCCGAATGCGGTCGAGTTCAAGGAAAAGCTGATCCCATATATTGAGTCGTTGGGACACACATGTGT
>CAZQUQ010000143.1:0-4446 GCA_964596445.1 uncultured Oscillospiraceae bacterium | reverse complement strand
CTGGCAAAATGCCTTGTAAAGGAATACCTGAGCCTGACATACGATCCGAACTCCAGATCAAAGGATAAAGTCGAAAGAATAATCTCCTATGAAAAAGGTGGAGAATGATGGCAAACATGAACGAAATTGCAGCTTTGGAAATTACGGCGTCCAGATGCCGCGAGAATGTGATAAGGATGATCAGCGCCAGCGGACACGGCCATATCGGCGGAGCGCTTTCATGTCTCGACATATTGACGGCTCTTTACTTCCATTCGATGAATGTCGATCCGCAGAACCCGAAAAAGGAAAACAGAGACCGTTTTATCCTGTCTGCGGGACATAAGTGCATGGCCCAGTATGCCGTGCTGGCTGAAAAAGGCTTTTTCCCAAAGGAGATACTTGATACCTATGGCAGCCTGCACAGCAAGATACCGGGACATCCGGACATGCACAAGCTTCCGGGAGTGGAAGCAAACACGGGAGCGCTGGGGCATGGCTTATCGATCGCATGCGGCATGGCACTTGGATTAAGAAGAAAATATACGGACGCAAAGGTGTATGTCGTCATGGGTGACGGCGAATTGCCGGAAGGCTCCAACTGGGAAGCGGCATCCGTCGCGTCGCATTACCATCTTGACAATCTTGTTTTGTTTGTTGATTACAATGGACTGCAGATCAGCGGAAAAGTCGAGAATATTATGAACATGACGCCTATCGATGAGCGCTTCAGAGCTTTCGGATGGAGCGTTAGGAATATCGACGGCAATAATATGCGGGAGATAGTTGATACCCTTGATTCTGTGCCTTTTGAAAAAGGCAGGCCGACAGCGGTCGTTGCCCATACTGTCAAATGCAAAGGGCTGTCGATCGGGGAAGGAAATGCAGCTTTCCATTACTGGAACCCGACCAGGGAAGAGGCAGAAGCGGCCATGAAGGAGATCAGCAGCAGAACGCAGGAATTAGTAAAGAGGGAATCAGGTGACGGCAGATGATTGGAGAATATTTGGATCCAAGAAAAGAATTCGGCAAGGCTGTGACTGAGCTTGCCGCTGAAAATGATAAAATAGTCGTTCTCTCTGCGGACAGCGGAAAGAGCTCCGGATTCGGGGATTTTGCAAAACTATATCCCGACAGGTATTTCGAATGCGGGATCATGGAGCAGGGTGTCGTCGGCGTCGCTTCAGGACTTGCCACAACGGGCCTGATACCGGTGTTCTGTGCCATTGCTCCGTTTGTTACCGCTCGTCCGTTTGAGATGTTCAGGAACGACCTTGGCTATATGAAGCAGAACGTAAAGATCGTAGGCCGCAACTGCGGAATATCATATTCCGATTTGGGTGCGACTCACCATTCGCTGGAGGATTTCGCCATCATACGAATGATCCCCGGAGTCGTGGTTTTAGCGCCGCAGGACCCGACGGAGATCAGGGGAGCGGTAAAGGCTATGATAGAGCATAACGGCCCTGTCTATATGCGCATCGGCAATCCGAAGATACCGGTATTGTTTGAGGAAGAACCCTTTGTGATCGGGAAAGGCCGGATATTGCAGGATGGAACTGATGTGACCATTATTTCCACCGGTTCCGTGACGAAGGCTGCGATGGAGGCTGCCGACAATCTAATGAAGAAAGGCGTTTCAGTACGTCTGATCGGTATGCCCACTGTTTATCCGCTCGACGAAGAGCTTGTCATAGAATCTGCCTTGAGGACAGGGAGGATCATCACAGTCGAGGAGCATTACGCTGACGGCGGATTGGGTACGTTAGTTTCCGAGGTGTGCAGCACCAAGTGCCCTGTGCGAGTCAAGCGTATCGGTGTGCCGAAGGAATACGCAAGCTCAGGCCCATATAACGAACTGCTTTCGTATTATGGTCTCGATGCGGCAGGCATAGAAAAATCGACTATTGAGTTTCTTAAATAATAACTGTATTATACCTTGAATATTGATACGAGCGTCAACAGCCTGTTGGCGCTTTCATTTACTTCTTTTGTCTTTTCCAGAACTTCGCCTGCTCTTTTGACCACATCGGCAGCTTCGCCCGCCAGCTCGCCGGTTTCGGACGCGCCTTCCTCGGATGCGGCCGCAACATCGCCGATCACCTTCGCCATGGTCTGTATGGAAGCATACAGCTGCTGTGTAGTGGCGCTCAGACTGGTCACCATTTCGCTTATCATCTTTGCATCGTTATTGTATTTCTCACTGGCATCAAGAAGCATGTCGTAATCCTTTACGACCTTCTTCTCCAAAAACTCCAGGACCAGTCCGGCGCTGTCCGACAGCGTCTGTACCGAATCCACCACCAGCCTGGTCACATTCTGGATCTCATTGGCAGTTTTCTTTGAGTTCTCGGCCAGATTCCTAATTTCGCCTGCTACGACAGAAAACCCTAGCCCTGCGGTCCCTGCACGTGATGCTTCGATCTCCGCGTTCAGTGCCAACAGATTCGTCTTTGAGGATATGTCAAGGATCGCATCAGAAAGTACTCTTATGTTCTCCACTGCTTTTGACTGATCTATGGCTTCCCTCAACTTAACTGCAACGTCGGTGCGGATCTCATACGCTCTTTTCTGTGAGTCGATGGCAGCAGTTTTCAGTTCTTCTGCCCTGATGCTCACTTCGCCTGCGGTTTCGGCGCTTTGCATGGAATCGTTTGCTATGGAATCGATGGCATCATCGATCTCACTCGATGTAGCATTCAACTCTTCTGCCGAAGCAGAATTCTCAGCCATTTTCTCGGACAGACTTTTTATGATTCCCGACATGGTATTTATATCGGTGGTCAGTGCGGACATGTTTTTATTGACATTTTTTATTGCTGCCCCAACGCTGCCTGCTTCCTCGACAACATTGCGGATTATCTTTGATACGTTGACATTTATGCTGTTGAAGGATCTGGCCAGATCGCCTATTTCATCCCGGCGCTTGGTATATTTTTCTTCCATGACCCTGGAAAAATCGCCGCCGGACATTATATTACATTCATTGGACAGATAGGTCACAGGCGTTGAGATGCCTTTCCCTATGATATATGCGATAATGAGTCCTGCCAGCAGGAACACGATCGATATGCCCAAAACAGTCAGCTTCAGTGTTGATACTCCTGACAGCATTTCGTCCCTGTCCACCGCGACTGCCACTGACCATCCAAACTTCTCGATTGGAGCGAATCCGGAAATCTTAGCAACATTGTTGTATTCGTATTCACCAAAGCCCGTTTTGCCATCCATCATCTGCTTCTGAACTTCAGTGAATCCTCTGAAACCGATTTTCCCGGCTATGCTGCTTTCGGCATCCGACTGTGAGGCAGAGCTGTTTTCATCACTTGATGCTATGGTTGCGGAGGATGTTGCATCTGAAGACTGTGAAGCGGTCGTCGCCGATGATGTTGCGTCATATGTGGCGGAAGTACTTGCATCGGTGGATGTGACAGATGTACCTGCATCGGTGGCTGCAGCTTCCATTATTTTCAGTATGATGTCTCTGTCGGCGTGAGCTATCGTTCGGCCTTCTCTGTTTATAATATATGCTTCGCCGCTGTCTCCATATTTTATTCTGGCGGCTAACTCGCTCAGTTCAAGACCGTCCCTGACAGCCATCAGTACGCCTGATATTTCACCGTCTATTTTTACCGGAACTGCATATATCATGATGATGCCAGACCCATCAGCGTCAAGCATAGGTTCAGAAAAAGCTTCTGTACCGTACAGCGCGATCCTGAAGTACCGATCGTCCTTCACATCTGTTGTTGAACCGTTGCTGTACACGACCTTCCCGGTTTTATCGGCCAGTATTATCTCCTTATGTCCCGCTCTGGCTATCTCCTCCGACATAAAGGCCTTCAGTTCGGCATCGTTTCCGCTGCGCCCCTTTAGAACTCTCATATGATCCAATGACGCAATGATGTTCAATGTGTTGAACTGGTTCCGTATCCCGTCTTTTATTGTAATTGAAGCTTCCATTGCAGCTTTCGGCATGGTTTCTTTCAGAACATCCATTACTGACTTGCTGGACGTGATGTATGCCGCCAGACCTAAACCAGAGCAAATAATAAATATAAGTACTCCGAACAATGCGATAATCCTGGTGCCTATTTTACTCATATGATTTCCAGCTCCGTGTTAATATTATTTTTGAAATATATACCCGTATTTTATCGTTAAAATCAGCTAATTTAGCTAATTTGACATCATTTTTATCAACTCTTTTGCTGCATTTGCTATTTTTACTGTGCGGGTAATGGACCGTATTGTATTGGAAGCGGATATTGGACATAATATGTTTCATCTCTGCTATACGCAGTTATGCGCAGTTATACGAAAAAATTCAAGTAATGGGAGTAATTATTTTGACATTGGTTGCCATAATGCTCGAAAACCCTATATTATGTATCGCTTTTACATAGAAAAAAGCTTTATTTCCCAAAAATCATCCCATTAGTTGAAAAATTTCGAATATTTCCCAAC
>CAZQUQ010000142.1:0-7210 GCA_964596445.1 uncultured Oscillospiraceae bacterium | reverse complement strand
TCGAACAGTACAACCTGACCGGCATGTTTATTCTTGATAAGCTTGAAAGTTTGGGACAGAATATAAAGCTGCTCAGCAACTCGGAAGAAATGCAGATCCATAAATTGATACGCTTTATCGATGTCCACCATGCTTCTGCGCGTGTCCCGTGCGTGTATTTGACAAATCGCGACAGCGACGGCGGAAAACAGGTAAAAGATGTAGAAATCTACGGATATGCTATGTTCAGCGGCTTTAAACTGGCAGGATTCATAGGTACCGATATATCGCGGGGTGTGAATCTCATTACAAATACCGTTGAATCTTCCATCGTTACAGTAAAAGACACCACAGGACAGGATGCATCTCTTGAAATCATCGACAGCGAAACAAAGGTCGTCCCATACTTCAATGGAGATGATCTGGAGAGCATCCTGCTGAAGACAAAGGTTACCAGCAATATCGGCGAAATACAATCTCAAGCGGCTTTTTCAGATGAAAAATCCATAAAACATATGGGAGCCCAGCAATCGGAGATACTGAAAAATGAGATGAAAAAGGTCATCGAGGAGGTAGTGAAGTATAAGTCCGACTGCCTTGAGATATGCGACGGGATACGACTCAGCAGGCCTGTAAAATGGCATAAGATCAAAGATCGATGGTTGGAGCTTTTCACAAGTATACCAATCGACGTGCAGGTAGATTCAAATATACAAAGGACTTATGATATCAGAGAACCCAGCGGGAGCAGAATGAAGGAGTAAATATGGTTTATTTGATATTAGTCATCATCGCTGTAAGCATAATAGATATCAGGAAACTTGCATTGCAAAAAAGGATAAAGGATTTAGCGGTATATGCAGCCGTCATGCTGCTGGTCACTGCCTTCGGCATATTCTACTTCTCGGATCCGGAGCGTGAAAGCTTCTCAAATATAGTGCTCTCACTCTTTAAAAAGGAGGGCTGACCGCAATTGCTGTCATCAAGAGAAAAAATATCGATACGCCAGGCAATCATACTTTTCCTTATGTTTGTGTATTCAGTATCGATACGGATATTCCCCGCATATTCAGCAAAGGCTGCGGGACGAGCCGGGTGGCTGTCGCCTGTTCCAGCCGTTTTGCCGTTTATTTGCCTTGTGTATATCATTCAGGCACTATTCAAGAATGATAGAGAGGCAAGCCTTTCAGATATTATATATAAGACTTTGGGAAAATTTTTCGGAACAGTACTATTGTTATTGAATCTTATTTGGCAGTTGATCGCTCTTGGAATAATCGTAAGGAATTTTGCAGAAAGGTTTTTGTCGTCACTGCTTCCCAGCACACCACCGGGCTTTTTTACTGCGACGATGCTTGCGGTCGTTTTCTTCACCCTGCGGGGCGGGATCGTAAACATTTCAAGAACTGCAGAGTTCCTTTTCATATTAATTACAGGTATTTTCATCGTTCTCTTTGTGCTTAGCATACCGAATTTCGAAATTATAAATCTGTTTCCTGTTACATACTATGATGCTTTGCCTATATTACAGGCATCCTATTCCAACATCGGCATGTGGAGCATATTTACATTCATATTCTTCTTTGCGGACAAAGTAAACAATAAGGAACAGATCAAAAGGTTCGGACTGCAGAGTACGGCTTATCTGGCGATTATGGCGCTGATGCTGCTGATACAGACGATAGGGACATATGGCTACTCTGTCATCGAACGTGTCCCTCTGGCCTACTCTTTTGTGATAAAAAGCATATCCGTACTGGATACCATAGAGCGTATAGAGTCCATTGCCGTAGTATCCTGGGTAATTGCAGACTTCATAACCATATCGGTAACTTTATATATCATAGTGAACATAATAAAGTCTCTTTTCTCACTTTCTGATGTGAAGCCATTCATAAGTCCCGTAACGATTTTTGCCTTTATCTTTTCATTTTACATAGCACAAAATAAATTCGAACTTGAAAAATTCACCAACACTGTATCGATGATGATTAACCTGATCCTTGGATTTGTGTCCCCTCTTATCGTTCTGATCGTCGGGAGGGCAAGGGGAAAATTACGCTGAAAATCCTTATGTTTGGCAAATATTACTCTTTACATGTGGGGCCAGTCGGCATTATAATAAAAACAGAACACATGTTCGGGAGCGGGTGACACTCTGTATGGACAGGGTAATATTGCACATCGATCTGAATAATTTTTATGCCAGCGTTGAATGCCTTTACAATCCGGAGCTGCGCGATAGTCCGGTTGCAGTATGCGGCTCCCAGTCGACCCGGCACGGCATAGTGCTGGCAAAAAACCGCATAGCGAAGGAATACGGCGTCAAAGCGGGAGATGCCGTATGGGAGGCCAGATCCAAATGTCCGGGACTTGTGGTGGTCAGGCCGAATTATATGCAGTATCTCAAATTTTCCATGATGTGCAGGAAGATATATGAGAATTACACGAACCTGATAGAAGCCTTCGGCATAGATGAAAACTGGCTTGACGTTACGGAAAGCACCAAACTGTTCGGCTCCGGCAAAGACATAGCAGACGAGCTGCGCAGAAGGATATCGTATGAGCTTGGCATCACGGCCTCAGTAGGCGTCAGCTTCAATAAGGTCTTTGCAAAGCTAGGCTCCGATATGAAAAAGCCCGACGCCACCACGGTGATATCTCCCGAAGATTACAAGGAGAAGATATGGGGCCTGCCCGCAGGCGACATGATATATGTGGGGCCGTCCACCCGGCGAAAGCTCGATGATATTGGCATACGCACCATCGGTGACCTTGCCTGCGCTCCTCCGAGGTTTCTCGAGAAGCATTTCGGTCAGTGGGGCCGTACACTGTGGATCTTTGCCAATGGGTACGACGATTCCCCCGTGACGCAGCTTGACTTCCAGCCCTGCATAAAAGGCGTCGGCAATTCGCTGACAACTCCCCGCGACCTTCGCACCAACGAAGATGTAAAGATCCTCACCTATGTGCTTGCGGACAGTGTGGCCGAAAGGCTCAGGCGGCATCATCTCAAGGGCAGGACGGTCCAGATCTATATCCGTTCGTCCGATCTTTCATTTATTGAAAGGCAGGGCAAGCTCCCGCACTATACCTATACAGCCTCTGAAATAGCGGAAAAGGCCCTGGAGATATTTGCCGCATCGTGGGACTGGTCCAGGACGATAAGGACGCTGGGAGTAAGAGTCACCAATGTAGTCATGGAAGATGAGTGCGGACAGCTGTCCTTCTTTGACGACGAAAGAAGACTGAGGCGCGAGCAGCTCGAATGCAGCATAGACAGTATAAGATCACGTTTCGGACACTATTCGGTGCAGCGCGCCGTGCTTTTGAAAAGCGGCGGGCTCAATGCTAATCCCGTCGAGGAGAATGTTATCCATCCCGTATCCTTTTTCAGGTAAGTCGGCGGTAAGGAGGTGTTGGAATTTGGCCAAGGTATTCGTAGAAGTAATAGCAAAGTTCACAAAAGATGGCAAGAAAGTACCTTTGATAATCAAGTGGGAAGACGGCAGGAGTTTCGACATCGACAAGGTGACGGACGTACGCCGTGCGGCATCTCTTAAAGCCGGAGGCCAGGGTATCAGATACAAATGCAGGATCAACGGCAGAGAAACCTATCTCTGGCTGGAAGAGGACAAGTGGTTCGTAGACAGCAAAGCCTGACAGGCCGCAAAGCAGCCGGCCGGATCAGCATGATGCACTGTAGGAGGACAAATCCACATCCTTCGCAGGCTTGGGCTCGCTGAACAGATATCCCTGTGCGGTATCGCAGAGCTCGTTCATCAGGAATTCCAGCTGGCTGCTGCTTTCCACTCCTTCGGCAGTCACAGTCAGATCCATACTGTGGGCTAGCGATATCAATGCTTTCACTATCTTGGACTGGTTGGAGCCATATGAGATTCCATGTATGAATGTTTTGTCTATCTTGAGGTTGGTTATCGGCAGCGCTTTCAGATAATTGAGCGAAGAATAGCCTTTCCCGAAATCATCCAGCGACACTCCTATGCCTGCTTCCCTTATATGCTTCAGTATATCCGTGGTATGTTCAAGGCTCTGCATCGCCAGACTTTCGGTTATCTCGAGCTCCAGCCATCTTGTATCTATTTCGCTTTTTTCTATTATGTCAAGTATGTTTTTCAGCAGATCCGGTGACTGGAACTGCTTTGCCGACAGATTCACAGATATCCTCAGATCGTCATGCCCTTCATCATGCCATTTCTTCAGCTGTCTGCATGCCGTGGCCAAAACCCATTCCCCTATGCTTCCGATCAGGCCTGTCTCCTCTGCTATGTGTATGAAGGATTCAGGCATCATCCAGCATGAATCGGGGTATTGCCAGCGTATAAGAGCTTCCACTGCTTTGACTCTGCCTGTTGCCAGTTCTATCTGCGGCTGATAATGAAGTACGAAATCCTTTTTCTCCACAGCCTTCCGCAGGCGGGTTTCAATCTCCATCCTTTTCATGATATGCACGTTCAATTCCTGCGTGAATATCTGGAAGTTGTTCTTTCCGGCCTCCTTGGCACGGTACATGGCAGCATCGGCATTTTTCATCAGATCCTGCAGATCCGAACCATCATTGGGGAAAACTGATATCCCTATGCTTGCTGTGACATAGAACTCACGTTCATCGATCATCCACGGTTTCTTGAAAATGTCGAGCATCCTGGCGGCAAGTCTGTATACCTCATCCATGCTCTTTACATTGGTCTGCAGCATTATAAACTCATCCCCGCCCAGTCTTGCCAGCGTATCGCTTTTCCTCAGCTTGAGCCGCAGCTGTTCACCCGCTTTTAAAAGAAGCATGTCGCCATATGCATGACCTATGGCGTCATTTATCGACTTGAAATTATCAAGATCGAGGAAAAATACTGCTATGCTTGTTCCCTTTCTCCGGGCATTCGCGGCGGCAATAGTGAACCTGTCTGCCAGCAGTGCTCTGTTCGGCAGTCCTGTCAGCGAATCATAAAATGCAAGCTTGTGTATCTTCTCATCGGCACGCTTCTGTTCCGTTATATCGGTGATGGAACCCGCCACCCTGACCGGTATTCCGCTGTCGTCCCAGATGGCCATCCCCCTGATCCTTATCCATTTTATCTCCCCGTTTACCGGTTTTAACCTGCACTCCATCTGAAAATGTCTGTCCTGCGGTTCGGTTATGTATTGGTTCAGGCTTCTTATGAACCTGTCGATATCCTCTCTTGCAATGACTCCAAACCATTTTTCTATCGTCAGCGGTTCGATGTCGTCATCGATCCCCATAATCAGCCTTCCTTGTTTCGACATGAACAGCTTGCCGTCTTTTCCATCCCAATCCCATATGCCGTCGTTGACTCCTTCCACTGCAAGCCGGTAGCGCTCTTCGCTTCGCCGCAGCTCATTCTCCCTTGCGGTAAGGTCGTCAAACTGTACCCTCAACTCTATTTCCTTTGTGAGCAGTTCCCTATACAGTGATTCCAACTCCTGATAACTGTCGGCAAGCCTTGATTCTGCAGCCTTAAGATCTGTCACATCCATCCCTGCAGCAATATAAACAGGATTGTTGTCTGCATCGTTTACCAAATCAATGTTCCATAATACATGAACCGTTCTGTTGTCACCCGACCGGAAGCATGACTTAAAACTTTGCGTCTTCATTTCCTTTGATATCACTTCACGCATCAGCTTTCCGAAGTCAGTATCCTCATTCAGGAATCCTACTTCCTCCAAATTGTGTCCTTCCACTTCATTCCTTGAGTATCCGGTAACTTCCTCTGCATATCTGTTGAACATAAGGACGGTACCATCTGTAGAGCAAATGATGATAAGAGTCTTAGCATTTTCGATGATCCTCTTCGAAAACTGCAGTTTCTGCTCCAGACCTTTTCTGACATGGGATATGTGCACCTGTGTCAGGATAAAAGATATCAACAGCAGAAAAGCGGCAAAAACGATGCAGTACAGTATCTGCATCCCGCTGATTTCTGCTTGTTCGGCCATAATAATAGGCGGTTTCAAATCAAAATACATTAGTCCCCCTGATAAAACAGTAAATAAAGTGAAATTTTCCACTCATAATGATTATATATATTTTTTAACTCAATTCCAATGTTTTGACATATAAATGTGACATTTTATTTTTCAGTCAGGCAATTGCCTCCTGTATTCATCATTGGTTACCTGGTCCATATCATCCACGATCCCCTGTTTGTCGATCTCATTCGTATAATACTCCTCGTAGTCATGATAGCCTCCAAGATCCTGAGGACTATCGGATGAACCGTATTTCATGAGGTCTCTGAACTGGTCCATTCCTTCGTGCTCATCATCCTCCTGTTTATTCAGATATTTTCTGCCGAAAGGCGCATCAATGACAAGTTCTTCGTTGGGACGCCCCTTTTTTTGTCTTAGCGGTGCATTTTCCAGGTTTTCCTGACATTTGATGCACATTTTTGCATATGGGAGCACTTCAAGCCTCTCCTTTGGAATATCGCTCCCGCAATGTGCGCAAATCCCATAAATGCCTTTATCTATCCTTCCCAGCGCATCCTTTATATCCGACATGATGTTTTCTTCATGGACCTTGAGCGCATTGTTCATCTCAAGATAGAACAACTCCGTTCCCTGATCGGCAGGATGATTATCATAATTCGACAACTCACCTGAGGAATACTTGTCCTGTTCTCCCTCCCTGTTTTCCTTCATCATTTCTATCGTGCCATCCACATCATCCATCATTTTCAGCAGCTTTTGACGGTAATGCTCAGCTTCATTTCTGTTCATCAGACTACCTCCCTGATTTGCGCAAGTTGTTTTCGACAATATTGACGATTTCGCTTATGAATTTTCCTATGACCGGAAGATTCAATCTCACCACGCTCTGCAGAAGGTACACAATTATGGCTGCCAGCAGCGTAAAACCGATGGAAGCACCAAACCCCCTTGCCAGACCTGCAAGAAAATTAGACCATAATAATTTTTTCGGGTTCTCAAGATAACAAATATAATCTTTTATCCTGGCCTTCTCCATATCCAGTGCCAGCTTGTCAAGCCTGTCTGTCAGCTTTTTGATGCGTGCTTTTCTCATGAACATGGAAACCTCATCACTTCACATCTGCAGCGTTTCAACAAGGCGGTGAATCTTGCCGCCCTATTATTATGTTTTCATAACACACATATTTTAATGTACGAATTTCAGGCAATCGAGTAGGAGGTAGGTGATTAATTCACCTACCGACCTCTCACAGCACCG
>CAZQUQ010000141.1:2246-7231 GCA_964596445.1 uncultured Oscillospiraceae bacterium | reverse complement strand
CCCGATGAAACCTGGCGGTCCAATATGTACTACGGCTGGATGTGGACGCTTAAAACCCTGACAAAATCCTTTGGCGGTGGGTATCCGTCATTCATGACCAATCAGGCGTGGCAGGATAAATCGCTCAATTCCGCTCTGGCAAGCTGGGCTGAACTCAGGCATGACACTGTACTGTACGGAAAGCAAAGTGGTGCTGAAATGGGAGGCTGGTTTCCCGATCCGATAAACAAGGGCTATGTGGAGCCCAATATAAGTGCTTATGAAAGGCTCTTGTGGCTTACAAGATACTCAAGGGAGAACCTGACGGCAAGAAACATACTGCCTTTGGATCTTGAAGACAGGATGAAGCAATTTGAGGACCTGCTCCAGTTCCTGATCAATTGCTCTGTCAAGGAACTCAGAAACGAGGACCTGACCCAGGAGGAATATAACAGGATACAGTGGTACGGCGGTACGATGGAGAGTCTTACAAGTTCATTTGCAGAGCGCGGCATGAGGTGGTTCGAGATCACATCGGAAACCGACAGGAACATGGCTGTTATAGCGGATGTCCATACTGCGGCTCCGGGTTTTTATCTGGAAGAAGGTGTCGGTTCGGCATCTCATATATATGTCATCGTACCGATAGGTGGGAAGCTTTATCTGACCAGAGGTGCTGTCTTCAGCTATTATGAGTTTGTGAGCGAAAACAGGCTTACGGATGAAGAATGGCAGAAGATGCTGAAGGATGGCAGACAGCCGCCGCTTCCGGAATGGATCGATTCATTTATGGACAGGGGAGGCGCTGAAAAAACGATTCCGGCGCCTGTTGATCAGGCATACTGAGTCACCTGAATTGTGAGTTGTACATCTCAGCATAGACCCCGTTGCGTGCCATCAGTTCATCATGGCTGCCCTGTTCCGCTATGCGCCCGTCCTTGATGACCAGTATCGTATCGGCATTGCGTATGGTCGAAAGACGGTGGGCGATAACAAAGCAGGTCCTTCCCTGCATGAGGTTCCGCATGGCTTTTTGAATCTGCTGCTCTGTTCTGGTATCCACGTTTGAGGTAGCCTCATCCAGGATCAGCATTTTTGAATCGAGGAGCATTGCTCTGGCTATAGTGAGCAGCTGTTTCTGCCCCTGGGAAATATTGATCCCGTCATCGCTCAGTATCGTATCATAGCCTTTGGGCAGCTGCATTATATAATTGTGGATCCTTGCAGCTTTTGCAACAGCAATGACATCGTCCATTGTTGCATCTTTTTTGCCATAAGCGATGTTGTCGCAGATAGTGCCATAAAATAGCCAGGTATCCTGCAGGACCATTGAAAATGAAAGCCGCAGGCTTTTTCTTGTGACATTCCTTATGTTTATGTTATCTATTGAGATCGTACCGCTGTCCGGGTCGTAAAACCTCATAAGCAGGTTGATTATAGTCGTTTTACCGGCTCCTGTAGGGCCTACGACAGCGATGAGGCTTCCTTCCTCCGCCTTGATGTCAAGATCTCTTATGATAGTCCTTTCAGGCGTATAGCCGAAGCATACGTCTTTCATTTCAACATCGCCGCGGACGTTTTCAAGTACAAGGGCATCATCTATATCACGCGGTTCGGCTTCCTCATCTATTATGCGGAAAACACGTTCCGCAGCCGCAAAGGTTGACTGGAGTTCGCTCAATATATTGGCTGTTTCGTTAATCGGTCCTGAAAATTTGCGGGAATACAGCACAAAAGAAGAAAGGCTTCCCACCGTCAGACGGCCGAACAGGTACAGCAAAGCTCCGAATACGCTTATCAGTGCAAGTGAGAGATTGTTGATGAAGTTGACCGACGGACCGACCATGCTTCCGTAATATTCGGCATTGTAGTATGCATCCGCAGCTTCTTTATTCTTCTCATCAAATCTTCGGATCGTTGATTCTTCCTGGTTGTATACTTTTATTGTTTTTTGTCCCGTGATCACTTCCTCCACAAAGCCGTTCAGCTCGCCAAGTTTTGCAGAGCGCTTGCGGAACAGCGGACGTACTTTTGATGTCATATACTTTGTAAGGATTATGGAGACAGGGATCGTTACGGCAAATACCAGCACAAGCAATGGCGATATATACAGCATCATGATCAGCGATCCTACGACAGTAAACAGACTCGTGAATATCTGGAGCAGATCGTTGGAAAGCGTAGCGTTCACAGTATCGATGTCATAAGATATACGGCTTATGATCTCACCCGGCTGATGGCTGTCAAAGAAGCGCACCGGAAGATCAACGAGCTTGCTGAACACATCGCTTCGCATCTGATATATGACCTTCTGGCTGATGCGGATCATCAGGATGGAAAGTAAATAGGCCAGTACGGATGAAACTATGTAAAAGATGATCATCAGGATGCAGTAAAAGAAGACCTTGTCGAACTGAGCCATACCAGCCCTGGTACCGATGGCATCTATAGCGTTTCCTGAGAGCATTGGCCCTACCAGCGACAGCAGGTTACTGGCGACCGAAAGCACAATAGCAAGCAAACCGTACCATTTATAACGGTACAGGTACTTCCACAGCCTTGCCAGGATCTTCAGCGTTTCCTTCAGAGTTAATTTCCGTTTTTCTGTACCGGAGACCTGCATAAACCTCATACCTCCAGGGCCCATACCTGCCGGTCCCATGCCGCGGCCTGATGCTGCACCTGGTCTGGCATCCTGTATCGGATTACGCAATGACCTCACCTCCCATTTGTGATGCATATATCTCGCGATATACATCACAGCTGTCCATAAGCTCCCCATGTGTACCGTACCCCAATGCTTTTCCGTCCTCAAGGATCAGTATCCGGTCTGAATACATGATCGAGCTTATCCGCTGTGCAATGATTATTTTTGTAGTTTCAGCGAAGTTCTCAGCTAAAGCTTTTCTGAGAAGCGAGTCTGTTTTGTAGTCCAGTGCACTGGAGGAATCATCAAGTATGAGTATCTCGGGATTTGAAGCCAGCGCCCGTGCCAGCAGGAGCCGCTGCTTCTGACCGCCGCTGAGGTTCGAACTCTTGGTTGCCAGCATATGACCATACCTTTCCTGGAGTGCATCAATAAACTCTTTTGCCTGGGCGTATTCTGCAGCTTTTTCAATCTGTTCGTCACTGAGCTGGCGTCCGAACGCGATATTAAACGCAATGGTGTCCGCCATCAGAAAATCATTCTGAAAAACCACACCAAATCTGGAATGCAGCTTTTCCTGCGGAATGCTGCGTATATCGTCTCCCGAGATGCGGATCACACCCTCATCCGGATCATATAGTCGGAGAAGAAGGCGGATGATCGTACTCTTGCCGCTGCCGGTAGCTCCTATTATGCCAAGCGTTTCACCCTTCCTGAGCGAAAAACTGATATCTTCAAGGCTGTTCCTCTTCTCGCCTCCATGGTTTGCATCACCGTTTTGCTGCCTGCCCGAATGGTATGAAAAGGTTACGTGTTCAAATGATATGTGGCAGCCGTTATCCACATGATCTTCAGGCCGGCATATAAGGTCGGCCGGAGCGTCAATTACCTGGCGAATCCTTTCTGCAGAAGCTGTTCCCTTGGAAAAGACCACGAACATTCTCGTTATGGAAAGCATCGCATTTAGTATAATTGTGAAGTATGTAAGAAATGCAATGATTTCGCCCGGCTTCGTAAGACCGGCATTTATCCTGAATGCTCCTGCTATTATCACCAGGGTGAGGCCCAGATTCAGCAGCAGGTTCATTGCCGGGTTGGTAAGCGCCATTGTGACGCTTGCTTTTGACTCGTTTTTCACTACCTCCGAATTTATCCCGGCAAAACGATCCTTCTCGTATTCCGTTTTTGACAATGCTTTGACTACCCGTATGCCCGCGATGTTCTCACGGACGGTACGTACCATTTTATCGACGGATCGCTGGGATTCAGCGAAAAGCGGTATTCCTTTCTTCGAGATCAGGTATACAAGCAGTGTTATGAATGGCAGTGTCAGTATCAGAATAAGCGACAATACAGGCTCCAGCGATAATGTGACCATAATGCCGCCGAGCAGCAGTATCGGGGCGCGTACGCCGAGACGCTGCATCATGCCGACCATATGATGTATGTTGTAGGTATCCGTTGTCAGTCTTGCTTCAAGAGACGGTATAGTGAATTCGTCGACCTGACGGCTTGACAGATAGGATATCTTGCTGAACAGGTCATGACGGACAGCCATTGTTGTATCTCTGGCGACCCTTGATGCCATCCGGTTTGCGACGATATTCGTGATCAGTGCTGCGGCTGCACATACAAGCATTATGCCGCCCCATATGAAAATAAGCCTGATGTCGCGGAGCGGAACGATATCGTCGATCGTATATGACAGGATCCATGGCAGCAGCAGATCCATGATAGTTCCGGTGAATTTTATAGTGAGTCCGAGGATCATTCTTGGAACAAATGGCTTCAAATAAGACAGTATTTTTTTCATATGTCCGATTCCCTTTCAACTCTTTCCGCTGCTTTTTCCATCATGCGTTCCAGCAGCGAAAGCATAAAGCTCTTCTCTTCATCTGTAAAACCGGAAGTGATATAAGCCTCCCATTCCTCCAGCATGCACTTTACCTTGGGCAGGATGTCATAAGCCTTCTGGGTCGGAAAGACCTGCATGACTCGTTTGTCCTTCTCGCTTGGTGTACGGTATATGTAACCGTTTTGCTCGAGAAGTGCAAGCTGGCGGGTAACACTGCTTTTGTTGACATAGATCGTGCGGGCAAGCATTTCCTGAGATATGCCGGGGTATCTGCATATGTTGATTATGTATGTGTGCTGATAACCGTTGATACCGTCGCTTTCGAGCTTTCCGCTTCTGAAAAGGGCAGCGCAGCGTGATATCCTGTTAATGTATCTCATTAAGGAGTTCATACATCATGCCTCCTCTCCCGGACAAACAGAATAGTTGCGTACGCAACTTTCTTATCCAGAATACTACCATTGCAGAAATTTGTCAATAATTTAGTGAGTACGGGGTTTCAGC
>CAZQUQ010000141.1:0-2146 GCA_964596445.1 uncultured Oscillospiraceae bacterium | reverse complement strand
GTGAATGGCGAACCAGCGCCGGATGCCAACTGCCTCCTGGCCTTCTTTGATGTCGGACCGAATGTGCAGATCGAGTTGATCCAGCCCAATGGTGTGAAAAGCACCTGGCAGGATTTCATGGATACCCGGGGCGAAGGGATACACCATATAGCCTTTAAGGTCAGGGATATGAACAGCAAAGTTAAAGCATGCGAGAGTTTTGGCATGAAATGTGTCCAGAGGGGCAAATATGGTGATGGCAATGGAGAATATGCCTATATGGATGCATATGGGGATCTGAAGTGCCTTGTGGAGCTTCTTGAGAGCTATTGATCCTGATTATATACAAATCTCACGGTTAAGGTCTGTGGACTTCCGGGCAATGAACCTCAGATATTCGGGTTTGAGGACGCCTGATTTCAGATCTCCGGACCTGACCGGAAAAGAAATGCAGTGATTTATTGAAATTATTATGATGTATGGTATATAATATACGTTAATATTATTATGAGCATTTTCAGCGATGACAGAAGTTATGGTCCGGGATTTCCTTCAGAGAACCGGTGGTTGGTGTGAACCGGCAGGAGATTGGATCTTTCCGCTTCTTTAGCTGCCGGTGATGAGCCGGAGGCCGGTACCCTTTACAGTACCATACAAGAGGTCGGTAATGTGCCGGCAATTTGGGTGGCAACGCGGAACCTTCCGTCCCATGTAGTTATATGGGGTGGAAGGCTTTTTTATTTCCAATACCGGAAGGTATGGCCGAAGAATCACAGGAATTCGAACGGAGAACCAATAAAGCAGACAGGAGGAATGAATATGATCGACATTAAACTGATAAGGACAGAACCGGAGCTTGTTAAGGAAAACATACGGAAGAAGTTCCAGGACCAGAAGCTGGTGCTGGTGGATGAAGTGATCGATCTGGACAGGCGCTACAGAGAGGCCAAAACCCGATGTGACGAAATCAGGAGCCAGCGCAACTCCATCAGTAAGGAGATCGGCCACCTCATGGCTAAGGGAATGAGGGAAGAGGCTGAAAAGAACAAGGCTAAGGTCGTGGAGATCACCGAAGAACTGGCGGAGCTTCAAAAACTTGAGGAAAAGCTTGAGGCAGATATCCGTGAAAGAATGCTTGTCATCCCTAACATAATAGACAGCTCGGTCCCCATCGGGAAGGATGACAGCGAGAATGTCGAGGTGGAACGCTACGGCGAGCCGAAGGTACCTGACTTCGAAATACCGTACCATGTTGATATCATGGAGAGACTGCGCGGAATCGACCTTGACAGTGCCAGAAAGACCAGCGGTAATGGCTTCTACTATTTGTGCGGAGATATTGCAAGACTGCATTCGGCAATTCTGGCCTATGCGCGTGATTTCATGATCGACAGGGGTTTTACCTACTATATCCCTCCTTTTATGATCCGCAGTGAAGTCGTCACCGGAGTTATGAGCTTTACTGAAATGGAGAACATGATGTACAAGATCGAAGGGGAGGATCTGTATCTGATAGGTACCAGCGAGCACTCCATGATCGGCAAGTTCATCGATACGATCCTCGACGAGGAGCAGCTGCCGCAGGCGCTGACCAGCTATTCTCCATGTTTCAGGAAGGAAGTAGGAGCTCATGGCATCGAAGAGCGGGGCGTATACCGCATCCACCAGTTCGAGAAGCAGGAGATGATAGTTGTCTGTAAACCGGAGGAAAGCCCGGAATGGTTCAGAAAGCTTTACCAGAACACTGTCGACTTCTTCCGTACGCTGGATATACCTGTACGTACAATCGAATGCTGCTCGGGAGACCTGGCCGACCTGAAGGTCAAAAGCATAGATGTTGAGGCATGGTCGCCGCGCCAGCAGAAGTATTTTGAAGTAGGAAGCTGCTCCAATCTTGGAGACGCACAGGCCCGCCGTCTGGGTATCCGCGTCAGGAACAAGGAGAAGGGCAATTACCATCCCCATACGCTGAACAACACAGTTGTTGCGCCGCCGCGCATGCTTATCGCATTCCTCGAGAATAATCTCAACGAGGACGGTTCTGTCAACATCCCGGAACCGCTGCAGATGTACATGGGCGGGAAAAAGCTGATCAAATAACTATCCTGTTTTGGTGCCTGTCACCACAGTTAGACAGTTATTTTTGTGAAGAAGAAAATAACTGTCT
>CAZQUQ010000140.1:1269-7300 GCA_964596445.1 uncultured Oscillospiraceae bacterium | reverse complement strand
CGGAACTCCCAGAACTCCCGGAATTCCCGGAACTCCCAGAACTCCCGGAATTCCCGGAACTCCCAGAACTCCCGGAATTCCCAGAACTTCCGGAACTCCCAGAACTTCCGGAACTCCCAGAGCTCCAATCAGACAGAGATTTCGCTCCTGCCAGGAATCCATCATTGCTTACTCCAAATACTTCGACACCGATTCTGATATTATCAGCGGCATCCTTTGCTGATCTCGATCCTCCGGATAACTCTACCCAGTAATCGTAATTGATATATTTTATCTTCTCCAACTCGCTTCTCGTCATATATGCCCATACCCAGCGAACATTCTTCGGGAAGCCCTCGAATATATCCCTGTCGTCGCCATATCCTCTGAATCTGGACAATATGCTTCTTCTTGAAGCATTCTCCTCATCTGAGTTCATATCAGGATCAAGTACTATGGACTCCAGTACCCCCAAGTCCGACATGATCTCCAAAATGGTGCTGCGATACCGGTCCGACTTGATTTCGGTCTGCAAAAACAATGCTATCATTTCATTTTCCGATGATTCACATATATACTCCATCACTGCTCCTCATATCCGATGATTCACATATGTACTCCATCACTGCTCCTCATATCCGATGATTCACATATGTACTCCATTGCTGCTCCCCATATCCTAGTCCCTGTATAACCGGCTGCGTTATTTGCTCAGTTTCTGGCATTCCGGGCAGAAATAAATTTTGCCGCCAAGGTATGCTTCACGGATGATCGCACTGCCGCAAACAGGGCAGGGACTTTCAGAACTTTTTGCCGACAGGATGGTACGGTAGCCCCCGCTGCATCCAAACAGATCCCTTTCCGTATCCCTTCCTCCGTTTGCAGTCATCTCAAAAAGTGTGTTCTTAACGGAATCATACAAGGAATTTAGTTCATTATCAGTCAAAGTGCTCATTTTACGTTTTGGATGCACCCTTGCATTGAACAGGATGTCCTGCAGTACACCATTGCCGAGGCCCGGTATTCTCTGCTGCGTCGCCAGAACTGCCATGGCGTACTGCTGGCCATCGTTAGCTGTCAGCCTCGATCTAAAGTAATCCCGGGTAAACCCGCCTGAAAGAGGATCCGGCTTGCTTCTTGCACATTCATTGAAATCATTGGTCTGCCCTTCACCCAAAGCCAACATCCCGCCATACATCTGCACACTGCAAATCAGGGAAGATGAATCCTCAAACTCGATTTGCAGCTGATGCTTTTGCGGAGGCTCTTCTCCCGAAAAAAAGCAACGGAGATTAGTCCCGTCAAAAAAGATGAGGCGAATATCCTCCGCCTGGACTTCTACCATGCCTCCGTATGCCGCAGCAAACAGTATGTCTTTGCCTGCAAGCAGGTCATGATAATTATCAGGATCACCGGAAAACCATGCAAACTTATGCGGTGACTTGTTGGCAATTACATTTTTAATTCTCTTTCCCTTCAGAGTTTCATTGATTTGATTGGCCAAGGTCTTGCTTTCAGGCAATTCGATCATACATATATCCGCCTTCCAATAAATGATAATTACTTCTTCGCACTATTTTTTCTCTTTCTGTATACTATATAGCCAACTACAGCTATACATAAAACTATTGCAGAAATTACTATATAAGAGCCGGAGCCTGATGTAATGTAAATCGATGTTGGTCCGTCTGCACCGCCAATAATGCCGATATCCATAACTGTCACCTCTGTTGGTCAAAATTTTTTCCTATTAGCACTGCTGAACGCATATTAACAATGATCATATCCTGCAGAAGAAGTTGACTATGTTTCCGTCAGGATCCCTGAACCAGAATGATCTCGATCCCCAGGGATGTGTCTGCGGAGGCTTGACAATGCTCGATCCCATAGCCTTAATCTTCTCGTATTCCGCATCGGCATCCTCCACTTCGAAGTTAATGGTCAAACAGCCATGGCCATACTTCTCCATCGAACCCGGAGCCATTTCCTCCATACCGCTTTCAGAGAAAATAGCAATGCTCGTGCCATGAGCACTTAACTCCATGTGAGTGTCGTCGCCTTCTCCTTTTGTATCTAAAATCTTCATATAGAATCCTGACAGCCGCGGAACATTCCTTGTGATAAGGCATATTCCGGAAAACTTCATATTTTCATTTCCATTTACCGCCATCAGGCTTACGTTCGCATCACCGGCGTATTTCCGTGTAAACTCAACTACCTCATTCAGCCTGTTCTCGAACTGGTCCATGTGCCATTTCAGATGCCGGTAGTAGTCCTTCACCAGAAAACCGAGCGATAATTCTTTCTCACCCGTTTTCCACACATTATCGGCAGCTTTCTCATCCATATTGCCGATAACGCTCAGCAGTATGCAGTTGTAGCTGTACCATAATGCCGTGATTTCCTTCCAGTCCATGCTGTTGTACTTTTGCGCGCTTATCCACGTTTCCGCATCATAAGCAGGAAAACTTGTCAGATCACCAAACTGCAGTCTGACAAAGCGCTGGTGATTGTTTGATGCCGAATCGATCAGATGCCCGATTATCTCTTTCAGCGACCACTTGTCCTCAGCCGGCTTAATGCCTGTTATGCTCCCGGAAACCGCCGCGAGCTTATTGTTGAATGAATCGACGATGCTTCTGTATTCTTCTGTTGCTGCCATAAAAACCTCCAAATGACTAGCGATTTACTCCTGCTCAAAGTCCTTGTACAGCAGGCTGGGCTGAATACCCTTATTGTTCTGATACTTACCGCTTCTATATTTCTCGTAGCTGCCTTCGATGGTGTGATAATATATCTGGCAGATCTCCACATCAGGGTAGACCTTCACGGGTTGCACGCAAAATATCTCAAGTGTCCAGAAACCACTGAAGCCCACATCTCCAAAGCCTGCCGTAACATGTATGAACAGTCCGAGCCTGCCAATGGATGACCTTCCTTCCAGCATTGGGACACAGTTTTCGGTCCTCGTATACTCTACAGTTCTTCCAAGATATAGTCTGCCAGGTTCGAGTATCATCCCTTCGTCTGGTATTATCAGCTTTCTTGCCTTGTTTTCCTTCTTCATGTCAAGGAGCCTGTCCTCATATACAAGCATTTCATTATGCAGCCTGAGGTTATAGCTGTTTGGGTTCAGCTGCTTCTCATTAAATGGTTCAATGAATATGTCTTTCCCCAGTCTTTCTGCGATTTCCCTGCCTGACAGTATCATGGATGTGTTTCCTCCAAATGCTTTATCTGTTTGCTTGGTCACATGCTGTTACACACTGTTACATGCTGTTATATGATGTTCCCTGCCGTTTCAGCAACCTGGCACATCAAAAGTATACCAAATTACTTCTCATATTGTAACATAAATTTACAGAGATATTTGAGAACTCTTCATATATCATTTTTCTGTGCCATAGAACCATGGAACAATGACATATGTGCTTCACTATATTTCAATATCATCCGATAACATATATATATGAAATGGCGACACCGGTCAGGGATGACAGGAAGCAATCCAACCCATATGATGCAAGGAGGCATGCAATATGAGGATCGATAGTTCGAACGTCTCATTGTATGGCAAGAGTACGACAGTCGAAGTAAATACCAGAGAAGAATCGCTTAAGATGTGGACAGGCAATACCAGACCTGTTTTCGAGGGAGAAAAACAGCCGGCATCCGCTTCCAATTCTGCAAATCAATTCGCAAATGATATACTGCAGCTTTCCCAGGAGGGCAGGGATGCTCTGGAAAAACATGTCGAAAAAGCCGCTGTATGCGGTACATGTGCAGATGATGAAGAGTTAATTGAAATAAGCGACAAAGACAAGCAAAAGATATACCTGCTGCAAAGAATGATCGAAGTTATGACAGGAAAAAGGCTCAGGTTCGTTTTGCCGAAAAAGCTGAAGCTTGATGGTAATCTCGAAAGGATAAATGGTAAGCTTGAGAGGATAAACGCCGGCAACATCGGCAACACCGGCAACACCGGACAGACTGTCCAAAGGCAAGGCTGGGGACTGGAGTATGATCTCCATGAAACACATTATGAGAAACAATCCATGTCATTTTCAGCAAAAGGGTCCGTGAAAACTACTGACGGAAGAGAGATCGATTTCGACCTTGATCTGAGCGTATCCCGCGAATTTGCGTCAAGGCTCGATATATCACTCCGCGCAGGGGATGCGGTAATAAAGGATCCTCTCGTCGTTAATTTCGGAAACCCAACTGCAGCACTTGCAAACGAGAAATTCAGCTTTGATATCGACTCGGACGGCATATCGGATCTGATATCCTTTACTGCAGAAGGCAGTGGATTTCTGGCTTTTGACATCAATAACGACGGTACGATCAACAATGGACTTGAGTTGTTCGGTCCTCAAAGCGGCAACGGCTTCAGTGAGCTGGCACAGTATGACGGCGACAATAACGGCTGGATAGACGAAAATGATGAGATCTATGACAAACTTTCAATCTGGACAAAGGATGAAAACGGAAATGATCGGCTGTTCGCACTTGGCGCTGTGGGAATAGGTGCAATTTACCTGGGCAGCACGGCAACTGCATTTGATCTTAAAACAAGTGATAACGACACCCTTGGCAGCATTGCAAGAAGCGGGATCTTTCTGCGGGAAAACGGGACGGCCGGTACGATACAGCATGTCGATCTGGTACTGTAAAGCCTGAGAGCGCCCCAATAAATAAAGCATCTTCCGGCACCGGAAAATAACTATATACAGTTGTTTTCCGGTGTACATTTTTACTTAATACTCACCTATATCTCTGTACTTTTTCAGTATTGCTATCCAGTCATGCGATTTGCCGCTGAAGTTTTCCGGATTCACAGGATAATGCACATTATAAAGGTATCCGGTTTCACCATATCTGCCTTTGGCAAGTTCGTCCAGATGCTCTTCATCAGCGCAAATATTTACTACTTCCAGACATAATAAAACGTGATCTGCTCCCTGCACGATTTCACGTTCCCATAAGCAGCGGCATTCCAGATTAAGAAAACATTCTTTTATACGCGGTGCATTGACAACAGAAGCCTGTTCCGAAGTAAGTCCCGATAAAGCGATCTCATCATCTTCAAACTTGTTATTGGCGATTGTAGCCAGACACTTTTCGTAGATATCGGCAGACGGAAAATTGAGCACTGCTTCGCCTTTCTCCTTTATAGTCTGATATAGATGTCCGGCCTTATATACATTTGACAAAATTGCATAAAACCCGTCATGACTTCCGCTGAAGCATGCCCAGGACTGCAGACAGGCATTTGGTTTTCCATTTGACTTATACGAAGTCACAATAAATAATGGGGCAGGTATGGCAGTAACAAAATCCATCCAGGAGAAACCATATGTCTCCATATTAGCCATTGACTTCGGTATGTCTGAATACTCTTTCTTCATTTAGTCCACCTTCCTTTTTCGATAAGTCCGCCTTCCTTTGTCGATCAAGGCAGTAACACCAACTGGACACCGCTTGTCTATTTGGATTCCTGCAAAATGACATCGGATAATATTAGTTTATATTATTCAACATGACAACTATATGTCATGTTGAATATTTAGTGGAATATTTCCTGCTCTGAACCTTGCTTTTAGCTTTTCAACCACAGGAACAACAGGCGGACTGATCATGTCAGGCAGTTCATCGATACAGAAAAATCTGAAACCATAGCTCTCATCATTTGAATTCGCTATACCCCTGTAGTTATTAGTCATGAAAACAATGTCAATGTTGTAGACTTCGTCTCCATTCGGATACTTATAATACTGGTCCTTGCCCGAGAACACTTCAAACAGCCTGAGATCGTCAACGGTCAATCCAGTTTCTTCAAATACTTCTCTTTTTGCAGTCTCTTCAACACTCTCACCCAGCTCAACTCCTCCGCCGGGGAAGCACCAGCAGTCATTGTCCGTTCTGTGCAGCATCAGAACTTTTTTATCCGCACTAAAAATAATGACACTTGCACCGCACTGAATGAGCGGGCTGTGCCCGACATACTCCCTGAGATATTTTATGTATCCTGTCATCAGCAACCTCCGGATAA
>CAZQUQ010000140.1:0-1169 GCA_964596445.1 uncultured Oscillospiraceae bacterium | reverse complement strand
TATCCCTGCTTATTTGCTGCCTTCATTGCTGCTATGTTGTCTCTTATATACTTAGGCAGTTTACCGACAACAACAGTATACGAATGATCAATCATCATCTTTAATTCATCATCTGAAATTCCTTTGCTAAGATGGATCGTGTTAAAATACGGCTGTTGACGAGGCGGGCAATGATAACCCCGTACTATGGCTCCAGGATATTTGCTCCTGTAAATCTCACCCATTACTCTGTCACAATTCAGAGTTATCTTAAAATCCTCAGGTTTGAGATATAATTGAGCAAACAACCTTTTTGCCACTTTGAAGCACATTGGGATTTCTCCGAAAGGGAAATCCATATATGCTCCGTCTTTATTAAGACAATAGCTGATGATCTCATCAACAGTCATATGTCCTCCATAAGCTTTAAATGATTGCATTCCGATTCAGCTATAGAACCTTCTCAAGGTATACAAATTTCAAATTATCCTTAATTTTTACTTCCTTGAAAATCCTATAACCAAGCTTTTCATATAAATATATGTTCTTCACGCTTTTGTGTCCCGTAAATAATTCATAACGCTTACAGTCTTTAAAATGACTTTCGATGCTTTTCATCAATGCCGTTCCTATCCCTTTGTTTTGATGTTCAGGATGAACGATGAGCTTCCCGATATAGCAAGTACCATCGTGTGCATTAGCTCTGACAGAGCCTATAATTTTTCCTGAATCGACTGCTTTCATGAAAATATCGGCAGCATACTCGTTTTTAATATCATCAATAGTTTGAAGCAGGGGTGGAATCGAATAGTCATTGTAGATCTCTGCTTCACTTACATAAGCCAGCTTCTGCAATGCCAATATCTCTTCCATATCTGAAATGGCCGCGGTTTCAATAATCATAAGTCCTCCATCCTTCCGATAAGATACTTTGCGTTTAATAACTGCAAATGTCCGCATCTTTTTTATGCGGACTCAATAACATTATTCTTCCATAATTTTGCTTGATTGGCAAGTATAGGACAGGTCATCCCGCATTAATATAATCTGCATAGACTAATCCAGTGCGTTATCGGTATGTCCTAGCCTTTTATACAGGTACAATAATAAATCGTCATCGACAGGAACATTACTGCCGGGTTTGACTTCAGCATTATTATAAATCAAACCATTTCCATCAAAAATATAGC
>CAZQUQ010000139.1:0-7308 GCA_964596445.1 uncultured Oscillospiraceae bacterium | reverse complement strand
CAAATTGTTAGTAGAATTTACATAAAAGGGGTATCATATGGAAATTAAGAGGTATATCCAATTAATTATTAAGTGGTTTTGGTTCATTATACTAATACCGGTACTTGTAGGAGGAATAGCCGGTTATCTGAACTTTTATGTGTATGAGCCTGTATATCAGGCAGAAACCACACTTCTTATCACAGGCTTGTCAAGCAGCGGGGAAGAGGATACATCAACTTTGAGCTTGGAGGATATTGCAGCAGGACAGGT
The DNA here is from genome assembly GCA_964596445.1 of uncultured Oscillospiraceae bacterium. GTDB lineage: Bacteria > Bacillota > Clostridia > Acetivibrionales > DTU013 > DTU013. The sequence continues at coordinate 7,056 of CAZQUQ010000139.1, read as the reverse complement.
ACTGATTTATGAGTATTCTGCCATAATATCAAGCAACCGTGTGACCAGTGCTGTGCTCAGCAAATTGAATGACCCTGATATCACACAGGATGATCTGAGAAACATGATGTCCATCAGTGCGGTGAATGATACGAGGATAATAGCTATAACCGTAACACATAATGATCCGGTAAAAGCAGCACAGATAGCTGATGTCTTGGCGGAAGAATTCTCTCAGGTAGTCGTCGGACTATACAGGATAGAAAACATAGACATCATAGACAGGGCACAGGTGCCGATAAACCCTGTTGGCCCGGCCAAAATGAGGAATACTGTATTGGCTGCATTTGCGGCAGGTATGTTTGCTGTCGGTCTTGTGGTATTATTGGATTTCCTGAACACTAAGATTAAGACCTCCGAGGATGTTGAGAATCATTTGGGCCTTAGTGTTATAGGAAGTATCCCGGTAAATGTTTTGGTTAAGGAGCGGAGCAAATGAGCGAAAAGGTGATTTTGTCAAATAAGTTAAGTGAACCCGTGGAGGAAGCAATAAGGTCATTGAGGACCAATATCCAGTTCTGCAACACGGACAAGGTGATCAAGACCATTTGTCTGACCAGTTGCGTACCTAACGAAGGGAAATCGACGACTACGGTTAGTCTTGCAATATCAATGGCAGAGGCCGGCAGAAAAACGGTCTATATCGATGCTGATATGAGAAAGCCTAGGATATATAAGGATGTAATGTCCAAGTATAATGTGGGTCTTTCTAACTATCTTTCAGGCATGGGTGAACTGGAGGATGCCATAAGTAAAACAAACTACGAAAATCTGGATGTTATATTATGCGGCCCTAAACCTCCGAACCCTGCGGAATTGCTCGACACTGAGCGGTTCAGAAATATGCTTGAAGCTCTGAAGGAAAAGTATGATTATGTGGTAATCGATACTCCTCCACTGGGGAGCATGATCGATGCTGCCATAATTGCTGCATGCGCTGACGGAACCATCATGCTGATAGAGTATAATACCGTCGATTGGGAAAAAGCCGAAATGGTCAAGGAACAGCTTATAAAAGCAAATGCCAGGATACTTGGAGTAGTCATAAATAAAATTCCTAAAAAGGAATATAGTCAATACTATTACTACGATTATGACTACAGATATAAAAAGAGCAGCCGCAAGCATGAAAAAGTGAAGAACGATGCAGTGTGAGCGGGGAAATGTTATGATCGATATACATTGTCATATCCTGCCTGGTGCGGATCATGGCCCGATGGGGACTGAGAATGCTGTCCGGATGTTGTCGGAAGCCCAGAAAGCTGGTGTTAAAGCAATAATTGCTACACCGCACTATTCACAGGAGTTGCATGAGAATGGTCTGGCTGAACAGGTTTTCAGCAGTCTGAGAAATGAAGCAAAGCGATATGGAATAGAGTTGTACAGGGGTTATGAAATAAAGATCCACCATTATCGGGCAAGGATGCCTTCCGATTATAGCGACCTGGACTTGTCCGGTTCTAAGTACCTGTTGTTGGAGCTGCCATTCGACAGGGCGCCTTCGTATACGATTAATTTCATTTATCAACTGCAGCTCGAAGGTTATACGATTATTATTGCTCATCCGGAGAGGTGTAGGAAGCTGGCACATGATTGGAAGTTCTTTATTGAGTTGTATGAAATGGGCTGCCTGATGCAGTTGGATGCGGCTAGTATAATCGGCATGAATGGGAGAGGAGCCAAATGGTTCGCCAGGAGGATCATAAAATCAAAAAAGGCAGCTTTTGTAGCCTCCGATGCGCATAATATCGAAGGCTATACCCAATGGTATGTAAAAGCATATGCTAAAGTACAGAAGTGGACTGATAAAGAGTACGTCGATGAGCTTTTCTTCAGAAATGGTGAAGAAATCCTTGAATGTATAGCTTCCAATAATAAAAACACTGTGGCGGTCGCATCAGAGATTTGATTCTTCGGTGATGCGGCCGTTTTTTATTGATATTATCTTATCACAGAAGTCCAGCGCTGCTTTTCGATGAGTTATAATGATGCAGGTAGGGCGAGGTTTTATGGACGCCAATGCTTTCAGGACCTCAAGCTCTGTTGTCGAATCCAGTGCTGATGTGGCTTCATCCAGAATCAATACAGGCTTTTCACACAATAGTGCACGTGCAATTGCGATGCGCTGGGCTTGACCCTCCGACAGTCCGTATCCGTTTTCTCCTATCTTTGTTTCAGCCTTATCAGGCAAACTCTCTATAAAATCCCATATGTATGCTTTTTTCAAGGCTTCGGTCATTTTTTCCGGCGTTGCATCACTGTTTCCCAGCATGACATTTTCGGCGATCGTTCCGGAGAACAATGTATTGCCCTGAGGGACATATGATATCAGCGAACGTGTTGAGGTTCCCGACGGCACATCTTCGCCGGTTTCCGGGTTATAGAACGACAAACTTCCGCTTTCCGGTTCCAGTAATGACAAGAGCAGCCGTATGACTGTAGTCTTTCCTTCACCTGATGCGCCGACTACTGCAGTGAATTGACCGGGCTCTATGTTGAAGCTGACCTTGTCGAACACAGTTTTATCATTATCATATCTGAAGGTGAGGTCTTTTGCGCTGATTCCTGCAGAAATCCAATCCGGCTGTTCTGCCGATGATGTTTCCTCTTCGATATCTTCCAGATTGATGAGCCGTCCTGCGGATGCATACATCATGATGATCTGCGGCACCGTATAGGCCATTTCGACGAAAGGCTCCTGTATTTTTCCTACCAACTGGAGATATACCGTTATCGTTCCAAAGGTGGCATTACCTTTTGAGAGCTGAAGCGAACCCCATAAAATCGCCAACAGGAACCCGAGCCAATAGGAAAGTGTCAGGAAAGCAGATGAAACGGCAGTGATCTTGCTTCTCCTTATTATCCAGTTCAGCTTCTTATCCAGAAGAGAAGAAAGGAGAGAACTACTTGCAGATTCAAGTCTGAATGCCCTCACTACCTGCATATTTTTTAGCCGTTCCTGCAGGAAACTCCTTGATTCGCTTTCTGTTTCCTGCAGCCGGAGGTGGTATTCGGAGAGTTTGCTGCCGAACAGTTTGGTAAGAATCACTGACAAAGGCCCAAGGATGAATGCAAGAAGAGCAAGATACGGATCGAATATTATCAGAACGACAGCTGAAGCACAAAGGCTGAAAATTAATCCGATTATTGACGGGACAGCCATGGTTATGCCGGAGACTACCGTTTCGATATCATTTGTCATTCTTGTGAGAAGATCACCCGTATGGTACTTGGAGAAATCGATCCACTTCGCTCTTGATAGTTTGGCAAACAGTTCATTGCGCAGCTTGTTTGACAAAGAGACTGATACTTTTGTGGCGAATACTTTAAAGTATGATTCTATCAATGTCTCTACTATTACGATACCTATTATCACTAAACCTGATATCATCAGGGTGTCGATATGGCCGTACTGTGCCGAGTCAAACAGCTTTTTTGTTTCAAGCGCTATGAGGACCGATGTCAGGGACGATATTACTCCGACGGCTACCAAAAGCAGAAGAGGGAGGAATGAGGCTTTCGTCCTGCTTATTATCCACTTTGTGTATTTTATTATTTTTTTTAGTAAGGATTTAGTTTTTCCTGACATGTTTATATACCTTCTTCAGTAATCTGTATGGTATTCTCAGTAAATTGATAATCGGCAATCTCAGCCACCAGATGCATGACAGTGCCTGCCAAATGATGTTGGAAGGGGATATCTGCCTGTTGTTTCTCCATATTTTTGTAACTACTGCTATAAGATGATCCGGGTAAAGCGGACCTTCGACCCACTTATGTGCGTCGCCCGAGATATAGAAGCAGTCCTTTCTTTTGCGTACGATCCTGTGAAGAATGTATAGTCCGCTTGTCCTTCTGATAAGAACGATCTGACCGAAGCGCAGACTGTTGAAATCTGCAGCCGACAGCTCGACACTGTCTGTGTTTTCTCTCAGGAAAGGCATCATACTGTCGCCTGTAACAGTAATGCGCACTTTCTGATTGTTGGCGAGAAGTTCTGTTATGGCAGGGAAGAGGTCTTCCGACCTGATAGTTTTCAAATTACGCATTGGTGAACCAGCTCCGTCGCGTTGCGGTCTGCTCTGCATTTTAAATGATATATGGGCATTGACTTGAATATTTTAGCAGCATTTTCAAGAGCCTTATCCATAAGGGCCGGATTATAATAGGGTAAGAATAATCGCGGAAGCAGCAGAGGGATAGCTTCATCTGCTGAAAGGCTGCATATGGAGTTTTGTTCCGATCGGTCAAGTATGACCACGGCTGACAATGGCGCGCATAAGTTTGATGCCTTTTTGCTGGCGCCGTTCCATGGTGTGCCGTATATGACTGTGTTGCCGTTATAATACCGTAAAGCTGGACAATCGTCATTAATAATAGACGCATGGTGATACTTCACCCACATGGCCGTATGTGTAGACTTTCCGGTGCCTGAAGGGGCAGTGAATGCTATCCCTTTTCCTTCATGTTCGACAGACGACGCATGAAGTATGATCCCATCAGAAAGTATAATTTTATTGCTGATGATAAAATTGCCCAGGTATGCACAAAAGGCATCCTGAGCTTTTTTATCTTCTTTACGGTGAATGATGGCGACATGTGACCAGTTGCTGTCAGCTTCTATTATGTAATCCAACTCATCTGCTTCTTTCATGTATATATATGTGACAGTCTTATCACCATTATATTCGGTATCGAGGATGATGCTGTCTTGTCTGTTTTCTGTAGCAGTATATTTGCGCACAGGAAAATTATCAGATGATCGAAATTCTATTTCGATATCCGGTCTATCGTTGTAAACAGACTCAAAAGGTTTCATCCTTTTGAATCTGTAATTACGTCCATTAGCGATTTTCCACTTAAATCCTGCTATCTCATATTGCAGCATTTTATCTCTTGTACCTCCGGAAAAACGTAGGGGTTTCTGTTACCACCATCCATGTTTTTTCTTGGGTGGATTGAAAATGTTGCAGAAAAACCAGATAGGTGAAGGCTTCCAACAGGCTAATGGCCAGAAATAGCCACCGCCGCCGCCACCGCCAGTTCCACAGCACCCACTGCCATTATTGCCCGTTGTACATGCCAGGCGTTCCTCGGGTCTAAGTTCGATAAACTCAATTGTGGGCTTGGTATAGGCTTTCATTGTTTCCCTCCTTACATACAGTTTTGACCTTTATGTTAAATTATAATGTAAGCTTATCACTTAATCTTTCTTTGTTCAACCGCGCCAGTTCACACAAATACTCTGCAGACCTGTCGTAATAACCTGTTTCCGTTTTCAGCTTTGCAGGGCATACATCGCAGATATCTTTGATACTGCATTTATCACATTCGCTGCAAATCGGTATATCAAGGCACCCGCTGTATAAGCGTTCCCAGGCTTCATTAAAACTCGTTTTAAGCAAATCAATTGCGGGTTCCTTCATCATACCGCATGGGACCATCTTTCCTTCCCAGGTGACCCAGAAGCTGCTGCTTCCGGCTTTGCAGGTGAATGCGCTCTCTTTTTTTGCATTCTTCCTGGCTTTATGTTTAAGCCGTCCCATGTCTTTTATCATTTTTTTTGCACTTTTTATTGTCTGCTTTGACAGTTCGCCGGCTGAGTAGATCTCCCTGAGTTTTTCGCTGGTGTTATCATACCTTCTGAGGAATTCCACCAAATCCTTGGGAGAAAGCCTGCAATTGTCCGAAGCTCCGCATGCCATCTGCGGGTATAAGTAGTCGACTGTACCGAGAGGAAGCCCGCGTTTGTATGAAAATTCGGCAAGCTGCTCCATATCGTGCATGTTATCATATGTAACTGTCATCTTGAGCTCGAGGTTAATGCCCTCGGCCAGCAGCATATCGACTGCTCTTATGGTACGTTCATAACCGGCGGGGTTGCCGCACAGTTTTTCATATGTATCGGCCGAGGCTCCGTAGAGAGTTATCTCCATCGAGGTGGGAGGTATCCTGCCGAGCCATTTTGCTTTTGTTTCGTCTATCAAGGATCCGTTTGTATAAAGAGTTATTTTAAATCCCATTTGGGAGAGGTTTTCGTATATTTCTGCGATATCACTGCGGAGGAATATTTCTCCCCCTGTCAGTACCAGGTTGAGCATCCCTGCGTCACGTGCTTCCGATGCCAGCCTGATCCATTGGTCTGCCGTTAGTTCTTTGTCTATAACACTTTTGTCGCTGCACTGCTGATGAACATAGCACATCCTGCAGTTTAAGTTGCACCTGGAAGTCAGTTCGAAGGCTCCGTTCAGAGGTATCTTTTGCATGCCGGCCTGCATTGACAGTTTTTCTATAAGGAGATCATAAGCGGTATTCATTTATTGAAGCAGCCCCTTCTCCTGCAATTGGCCGATGAACTCCTGGATATCAGCTCTGGCTGTCTGCTCGTCTATGTCGTACTCCGACAGCATCGACTGAACCAATTCCTCCAGCTCTGCACCTTCGGCAAGCTTCTTCCACAGAAATGCTCCTGTTTCATTCAGATTCATCAGGCCATTGAACTCAACGACCATCTCCGCTACAGGGACAATGATCCAGGAACCGGCTATTTCCCGAAGGATCAGATTGTTTTTTATCTTCATTTGTACCCCCGCACATACAAATATACAATAGTAATAGCATTATAATCGATTTCACTTGAAATTTCAACCCATTTTTTTATAAATAATACATTAAAAAGGTAACAAAAGTTTTGATTGTTTTTGATGTATCTTGACAATATACGGCAGCGCAAATAATATATTGGTAATACTATTACGCATTTTTTACTGATATGATTGTTCTTCCCGGAAAGGATAGAGTATGAAAAAAGTTGTCGCCATCGCGGTCATTATCCTTATTTCAATATCAACTCTGTTCAGAGGTCTGTTCTTCGATTATGAAACATATGGATTTCTGGCTGCGCTGGCTCTGTTGTCTATTATATATTTCCTTATAAAAATAATAAAGCATGAATCGTTACGTATAAATAAACTTTTTATATCGGTCTGCGTATTGCTGATTGCTGGTATCTGTTTG
>CAZQUQ010000138.1:0-7437 GCA_964596445.1 uncultured Oscillospiraceae bacterium | reverse complement strand
ATAAGAACAGACGGTATAGCTTTCGCCGTACCGTCTGTTATATATGCTTGTTAAGTGTACTGTCCTTTATATACTATTACTAGGTCATCCCTATTATATATCCGCTTGCTGGAAAGATCCTCTGCCTATTTCAGAAGCTTTTCCGAAATCTTTCTGACTTCATGCATGACGCGTTCTTCATCGATGGTCTTAAGTTCTCTTTTCTCCATCAATATGTTCCCGTCTACGATCACCGTGTCAACATCCGAGCCTTGCGCAGAGTAGACAATGGCTGAGTACGGGTCATTGACAGGACACAAATGCGGTTTATCCATATCGAGCAATATCATATCAGCTTTCATCCCTGCCTTCAGCGTACCTGAAGTATCACCGAAGCCAACAGCTTTTGAACCGTTCACAGTTGCCATCATGAATGCCTGACGTGCCGTGACGAGTTCGGGATCCTGTCCGATGCCCTTTTGGATTAGAGCTGCAAGATGCATTTCTTCAAACATATTGAGATTGTTGTTGCTGGCAGTGCCGTCCGTGCCCAAGGCAACGTTGACCCCGGCCTTTAACATCCTGTGGACAGGGGAAATACCACTGCCAAGCTTCAGATTGCTCGTGGGATTGTGTGCCGCATTGACGCCGTGCTGTCTCAGGATGCTTATGTCCTCCTCGGCAATATGGACCAGATGCGCTCCTATTACAGGCACATCAAATATCCCCGTCTCAGCGCATATCTCGACAGGCGACTTCTTATGCTGCTCAAAGCTTTCTTTCCTTTCCTTTGCTGTCTCCAGCAGGTGGATGTGGATGCCTGTCCCCAGCTCCTTTGCAAGCTCCGACGCCCGTCTCAGAGACGGTATGTCAAAGAGGTAGGTTGAATGTACTTCAATATAGACTTTGATCCTGCCATCTGACCTGCCGTTCCATTCGCGGAAAAATCTCCTGCAGTCCTCAAAAACATCCTCAGCTCTAAAGCCGCCTTCGGAGTGGAATTCCAGAGGACTTTTGGAAATATTTACCTTCATTCCTGTATCAACGATGCCACAAGCTGCGGCATCCATATGAAGATACATATCAGCTATCGTTGTAGTGCCGGATTTCAGCATTTCTGCGGCAGCAAGCTGCGTACCCCAGTATACATCGTCATCCGTCAACCTGTCCTCGATAGGAAAAATCCTTTTGAACAGCCACTCATGCAGCGGCAGATCGTCAGCCGCATTCCGCATGAGCGTCATGGCACAATGGGTATGCGCATTCGCCAGGCCGGGCATTGCCAGCATGTTTTTCCCCTTTATCGTCCTGTCTGGCAGGAAATCATCAGGCCGCCGGCCTGCTTCCGACACAAATGCGATCTTGTCGTCAACAATGCCTATATCTGCATTTTTGATGTATCCATTTTCATCGGCGGCTGTCAATACTCCGATGCCTTCAATAAGAATCCTCATTTCATCTCTCCCATGATCTTCGCCCCCGAACTGGTACCAATACGGTCAGCTCCGGCATCGACCATATCAAGCGCCTCCTTGTATGATCTGATGCCGCCGGAAGCTTTAACTCCAACACCAATTCCTACCGTTTCCTTCATAAGCCTTACGTCATTTACTGTTGCTCCGGCAGTGCCAAAGCCCGTAGATGTCTTGACAAACTTAGCTCCGGCATTGACTGCAGCCCGGCATGCCTTTACTTTCTGCTCATCATTGAGATAACAGGTTTCTATTATAACTTTGACTATTGACCGACCGGATGCTTCAACGACTTTTCTTATCTCATCCTCGACATAATCAAAGTCTCCGTCTATTGCAGCACCGATATTTATGACCATATCGATTTCATCAGCGCCTTCGTTTACTGCAGTTCTGGCTGCAAAAGCTTTAACTTCGATGCTGTCGGCTCCCAGAGGAAATCCTATTACCGTGCATACCTTTACATCCGTACCCTGCAGTTCCTTTTTCACCAGCGAAACATGGCACGGGTTCACACAAACTGATGCAAATCCGTATTCCGCAGCTTGCCTGCAAAACTCATTAACCTGCTTTCTTGAAGCATCCGCTTTAAGTATGGTATGGTCGATCAATGAAGCTATGGATTTTGAATCCTTTGTTTCCATGTGCGTTCTCCGAGTGTCCGTCATGTTCCGCTTTGCCATGAAGACAGGTAAGCTATCTGCTCCTCTGTGAGCACATCGATAGAAATGCCCATGGTTTCTAGCTTCAGGCGGGCAATCTCCTGATCCAGTTCGTGAGGCAGCAGGTATACCTTCTTATCCATATTGGCAGCATTCTTTACGATATATTCAGCTCCCAATGCCTGATTTGCAAAGCTCATATCCATTACGACCGCAGGATGGCCTTCAGCAGCAGAAAGGTTCAAAAGTCTGCCCTCGGCCAGCAGATAAAGCTTACGCCCGTCCTTCAGAGTATATTCTTCCACGAAGTCTCGAACTGTCCTCTTGGATGATGAGAGCCGTTCGATGGCATCAATGTTTATCTCGTCATTGAAATGACCCGAATTTGCTATGATAGCTCCATCCTTCGCCAGCCTTATGTGCTTTTCGTCAACAACATTCAGGTCGCCGGTAACTGTTATGATTATATCCGCAAAGCTCATCGCTTCTTCGAGCTTCATTACTCTGAAGCCGTCCATGACTGCTTCTATTGCCTTTATATGATCGACTTCGGTAACAGTTACATTTGCTCCCATTCCCTTGGCTCTCATGGCAAGTCCTTTTCCGCACCAGCCATAGCCGCAAACGACAAAATTCTTGCCTGACAGCAGTATGTTCGTTGCTCTCAGCAGACCGTCAAGCGTACTCTGGCCTGTTCCGTACCTGTTGTCAAAAAGATGCTTGGTTTCGGATTCATTTACGGCAATTATAGGTATTCGGAGAGCGCCGTCCCGCTCCATGCTCTTCAGTCTGATAACGCCTGTTGTCGTCTCCTCCGTGCCGCCAATGACATTTTTCAGATAAGTATCGCTGTAATCCTTATGCAGCAGTCCGACAAGGTCGCAGCCATCATCCTGTGTCATATCGGGACCGTGCTCTATCGCGGCGATAAGATGCCTGTAATAAGTGTCCCTGTCCTCTCCCTTCATAGCGTAGACAGATATTCCGTAATCGACGACCAGAGATGCCGCCACATCATCCTGTGTGGACAGCGGATTCGATGCACAGAGCACGATATCGGCTCCTCCCGCCTGCAGCGTACGGACCAGATTCGCCGTCTCGGTCGTTACATGCAGACAGCAGCTCATCTTCTTTCCTGCCAGAGGCTTTTCCTTTGAAAACCTCTCCCTGATCATCTTCAGCACAGGCATTTGATTATCTGCCCATTCTATTCTCAGCTTGCCTTTCGGTGCCAGGGATTTGTCCCTGATATCACATTTTACCATTACATAATACCTCCCAATGTCAATTGCTTTCTGATTTACCGATCCTGCTGTTTATCTCCTGCAACGGTTTACTTCATGTCTGGCAATTTCCCAAAGTTCTCCTCATACCTCTTGATAAACTCCTCCATGGTATATCTGTGTTCCGTGGCTCCTTTGTGTTCCACGGCATATACCGATGTTATACTTGCATATTTACCCATCTTTTCTAATCCCGCACCTTCAAAATAACCCATCAGCAATCCTGCTCTGTATGCATCTCCCGCACCTGTCGGATCGACCACTTTTATGGGCCTTGCTGCGGGAACGTGTACTTTCCCGGTTCTGCTGAACAGTTGGGACCCTTTTTCGCCGAGCGTTATCACGACGATTTCTGCTTTATCCAAAATATCGTCTGTCGTCAGACCGGTCTTTTTTCTCATCATGTCATATTCATACTCATTGAATATAACGATCTTTGCTCCAAGCATGCCCCGAACCAGTTCATCCGGCGACAATCTTGGGATCTGCATCCCCGAATCATATAAATATGGTATCCCGATTCTCTGTAATTCATCACACCATTTAGTCATTGCAGCAGGTTCCGTCGGTGCTATTATGACCATCGACACATCGTCCGTCGGTATCTCACTCATATTTATCTGTTCATCATATGCCATTGCGCCGGGGTAAAAACCTGTTATCTGGTTGTTTGACAGGTCTGTAGTTATGAAGCAGGAAGCTGTAAAATCGTCTTCCCTGATCCTGACCAGGCTCGTGCCTATGCCGTTTTCCCCGAGCCATTGCCTGTAACTCTCAAAGTCACACCCTGCAGTGCCGAGTATCTCTGCTTTCTGCCCTGTGAGTGACAGATTGTATGCAATGTTGGGAGCGGATCCTCCTCTTACTTTTTTCAGGCTGTTGACAAGAAAGCTGATATTGATGTTATCGATCCTGTCGGCAATTATCTGCTCTCTGAAGTAGCCTGGAAAGTCCATTATATGATCATATGCTATCGAACCTGCAACTACTATTTTACCCATACATTAACCGCCTTTTGCTTTATTTGGCCGCAATCATCACAAACACGCCGTTGTCGGCTTTTTTGCCCGGAGTCTTTTTCCCCAGTATATCGAATTGCTCGATCACAAAGCCACATTTGCTGAACCACTCTTTTATCTCATTTTTTGAAAATCCCTGCCAGACATCATGCATGGCTTCCTTGAGTTCTCTGTTGCCATGCTCGGTCAAATCAGCCAGAAACACCCTGCCGCCAGGTTTCAGGACCCGATGCATTTCCCTGACAGCCGTCACAGGTTCTTCAATATGATGGAGGAACATATTCGCGCATATGATATCTACACTGCTGTCGGACAAAGGCAGGTCACACCCATCGCCAACTATACACTGTATGTTCTTTATGCCTTCCTTCGATGCCTTTTTGTTCAGTTCGGCGATCATTGCACCGGAAATATCCACAGCTATCACTGTACCCACATGGGGAGCCGCAGCCCGGGAAAGATAACCATCTCCGGCACCGAGATCGACCAGCACCATATCTTCACTGAGCAGTCCTGTGCTCATCAGATGGTTGATAACGTCCTCATCGTAATAACCGCTGCGCATCGTACTCCAGTCAGGTGCAACCTTGTCAAAAAACTCTCTGGTCTCGCTCTCACTGGAGGAATACTGCTGAGAATCGCCCGCGGAGAGCCATTGCACCAGTGCTTGCCTGCTGAAGCGCCATTCTCTGCCGATCTTGCGCGCCGGTACCTTCTCTTCCTTCAGCAGCTTGATAAAGGTCTTGATGCTTACATTAAAAAGCTCAGCGGCTTCTTCCATGTTAAGTATCTCTTTATCCATGCCATAATACACTCCTTATCAATGAAGGGACGTCCAATATATGGTTCGTCCCTTCGTATTATATCCTAAAGCAATTCAACTATCAATCATTTTCAATTATATTGCCTGTAATTGCGCTCTGGCCGCTATTATATTCAATTATGGATGATGCAACGGATTGCAGCTGCCGTCCTTAGACAGTCCTCAGCTATCGAGGAATACATCTTGCAGAGGAGTGTCCCTTAACCTCATTCAAGAGTGCCGCTATATCTCTTACACCTTCCACGCTTCCAGAATGTCTGTAACGATTGCCGTAAAATCCTTCTCCACTCTGCTGGCAGTATCGATAACTTCACTGTGGTCCAGTTTTTGGTCAAGCACGCCTGCAGCCATATTTGTGATGCAGGATATGCCAAGCACTCTAATACCGCAATGCCTTGCCGCAATCACCTCCGGTACAGTCGACATACCGACTGCATCTGCTCCAAGCATGCGCATCGCACGTATCTCGGCAGGCGTTTCAAACATAGGGCCTTGAGCGAATGCATAAACTCCTTCTTTAATATCGAGTCCTCTTTTTTGTCCGACTTCTTTAGCCAGGCTTATGAGAGACTTGTCATAGGCATTGCACATATCAGGAAATCTCGGCCCGAATTCATCGGCATTTTCGCCTCGGAGCGGCGAAGGCGCAAAGAAGCTGATATGATCGGTGATCAACATAAGATCACCTGGCTTGAAAGATGTGTTTATACCTCCGGCGGCATTTGTCACGATTAAATTTGAAATGCCCAGCAGCTTGAACACCCTTATATGAAAAATGACCTGTGCGATATCATATCCTTCATAATAATGAAACCGCCCCTTCATTGCCAGTACTCGTTTCCCGCCAAGAATACCGTATGCCAGCCTGCCTGCATGTCCTTTGACAGTTGTCCTTGGGAAACCCGGGATGTCGCTGTACTCGATCTCTACAGCCTGTTCCGCCCCGTTGACCAGCTGACCAAGTCCGGATCCAAGTATTATCGCTATCTGCGGTTTCTCGCTTATCCTGCTGCCTATAAAGTCTGCCGCAGTTTTATACATTTGCAGCATATTATCCATTCGTACACCTCCAGGGTTACTGCCGTATCATTCAGAATACCTCGATGTCCCACACTCCATGCTCGATCTGTATCTGTGTGACTATGCCGTCTGTCACGACTAAGGTCAGAAGCTCATATCCGTCGATATTATATCCCCAGATGCCATCCGACTTCGTATTGGGTTCCCCATACAATTCAAGGATCCGTTCTTCACTGTCTCCTGTCTTAAGCCCTCTTGGTGTTGTGTAGCCTGGATCAGTAACATTTACCGTGAATACGATGTCATTGACGACATAGACCTGAGTATCATCAGGGAAATACACCATCTTTGTGATCATGCCCTCATATGCTTCCTCCGCCACATCCACAGGCTCCTGCCCCATTATTTCAAGCAGCTTCTCGTATGTTATTCCGGCCTCTATATCCCCCAGCTTCAGATCATCCGGTGTTATTGAGCTTACTTCGTCCGGCATTGTACCAAGACTTTCTCTGGTCGTTCTTGCGCTCATTGCGACATAATCGATTATATCCCCGTTCTGTCTTTTCCATTCAGGGTCGTTGGCTGCGTTTACATGCAATATCAAATAACTGTCGCCGTCAATACGGACATAGTATGTTTCATTTGCAGAAACTTCGATTTTCTTTCCCATCCAGCTGTCACGGTAAACATAATCAGATATGATGCCGTCTTTGCCGGCAAGAGTCTTGTAGTATTCATCTGCCGGGACATTTTCATCGATCATTTCACCATATATCCTCATATCGATTTTACTGTCCTTGGGCAATATGTAATATTCCGAGCCGTCCTCCGATCTGTCGGTAACGCTCCATTCGACAGGCACATCGAACCAGAAGTCGAATTTTTCGTTGTTGCAGGTTTTATAACCATCTTCAAACGCTGGATAAAATATGATATCTCCCTTAATATCTTTAGATGCACTGGCATTGGTAGGAGAGGACAACTCCTCTGTAAAAGCGGCACCTTCGGTATCTTCAGCTTCATTCTCCGAAGCGCATCCGGTCAGCACGGCAACTGAGAGTATCAGTACTGCAAGCATAAAAGATATGATTCTTCGCATTAGCAGAACCTCACTAAAAAATATATTCTGAATATATTATACCATAAACTAAAATGCTGTCAAGTATGTTCAAATACAAT
>CAZQUQ010000137.1:1407-7483 GCA_964596445.1 uncultured Oscillospiraceae bacterium | reverse complement strand
GTGCCCGGACTTTGTTAAAAATTTAATTATTTTTTGTATAAGTATTGAAAAGCCGGATTAAATAACATATAATAATTGTGATTTTGGATAGTAATAACTATTATTTATATAGGAGGTAAAAAGAGATGGCAGTAAAAATTGGTATCAATGGTTTTGGCAGGATCGGTCGTCTCGTTTTCAGAGCAGCGATCAACAATCCTGAAGTTGAAGTAAGAGGCATCAACGATCCGTTTATCGATCTCGAGTACATGACTTATATGCTCAGGTATGACTCAGTCCATGGAAAGTTCGAAGGCGATATCTCAATTGAAGGTGACAAGTTGGTGGTAAACGGCAAAAAGATAGCTGTATACGCATCGATGAATCCTGATGAGATCCCATGGAGCGAGTGCGGTGCTGAATACATAGTCGAGTCCACAGGCGTATTCCTGACAACCGAAAAAGCTTCGGCACACTTCAAGGGCGGCGCAAAGAAAGTCGTTATCAGCGCACCTGCAAAGGACAGCACTCCGATGTTCGTAATGGGTGTTAACCAGGACAAGTACACCAAGGATATGAATGTCGTATCAAACGCATCATGCACCACTAACTGTCTGGCACCTCTCGCAAAGGTCATTCATGACAATTTCGGAATAGTTGAAGGACTCATGACCACAGTGCACTCCATCACTGCTACACAGAAGACAGTTGACGGACCTTCCAAGAAAGACTGGAGAGGCGGACGTGCAGCTGCTCATAATATAATTCCTTCCTCCACCGGCGCTGCAAAGGCTGTTGGAAAGGTCATCCCCGAACTCAACGGCAAACTGACAGGTATGTCATTCAGAGTTCCGACTCTTGACGTATCAGTCGTCGACCTCACCTGCCGTCTTGAGAAAGCTGCTACCTATGACGAAATCAAAGCAGCTGTGAAGAAGGCTTCTGAGAATGAACTCAAGGGTATCCTGGGATATACTGAAGATGATGTCGTTTCATCCGACTTCATCCATGATCCCCGCACATCCATATTCGATGCAAAAGCCGGCATATCACTCAACGATAATTTCGTGAAGCTGGTATCCTGGTATGACAACGAATGGGGTTATTCAAACAAGGTAGTCGACCTCATCATGCATATGGCAAAGGTCGATGCAAAATAATAAGGCATTCCCGCACTGGGGATGCTCAGACAGAAACTACTGAACTGAAGGACTAACAAGGTCCACTCTTGCCCTTACCTTATGTGAGTGGTTGAAGGGTGGGCCTTTTTAATCAGTACCGGACACGGGGTACCGCCACAAGTGATATCGACCGCGTTCCCGGTAATTTGAAAGGGTGGATAGCATGTCATTGTACGATAAAAAGACGATCGAGGATATCGACGTCAAAGGTAAAAAAGTCATCGTCAGAGTTGACTTCAATGTTCCGCTGGATGAGAACAGGAGCATAACCGATGACAAAAGGATAGTGGGAGCACTTCCGACTATCAGGTACCTTGTGAACAACGGTGCAAAAACCATACTGGTTTCACACCTTGGCAGGCCGAAGAACGGACCTGAGGCCAAGTACAGCATGAAGCCGACAGCGGTCAGACTCAGCGAACTCCTTGGTAAACCGGTCATTATGGCTGAAGATGTCATAGGCCCGGATGCAAAGGCTAAGGCAGCCGCTCTCAAGGAAGGCGAAGTGCTGATGCTGGAGAACGTCAGGTTCCACAAGGAAGAGGAAAAGAATGATCCGGCGTTTGCAAAGGAACTCGCCTCACTGGCTGAGATATATGTAAATGACGCATTCGGAACAGCGCACAGAGCCCATGCTTCAACAGCAGGACTTGCAGATTATCTCCCGGCTGTTTGCGGATATCTGATCCAGAAGGAAATCAATATAATGGGCAAGGCGCTCTCCAATCCTGAAAGGCCTTTCGTTGCTATATTGGGCGGCGCAAAGGTATCCGACAAGATCAGCGTCATCGAAAACCTTATCGATAAAGTGGATACGCTTATTATCGGCGGCGGAATGGCTTATACATTCCTCAAGGCAAAGGGTTACAAAATCGGCGATTCCATATGCGAAGACGATAAGATCGACCTGGCAAAGAGCTTGCTCCAGAAGGCCGAGGAAAAAGGCGTCCAGTTGATGCTCCCGATAGGCAGCATAGTCGGAAAGGAATTCAAGGCAGATACCGAATACAAGTATGTTCCCTCCGATGATATGCCTGACGGCTGGATGGGCATGGATATAGGCTCGCAGACCATCGAGTATTTCTCCAAGGAAATAAGAAAGGCAAAGACGATCGTATGGAATGGCCCGATGGGCGTATTCGAATTCGAGAACTTTGCACACGGTACCAGAGAGATAGCAAAGGCTGTCGCTGAATCCGGCGCTATTTCGATAGTCGGCGGCGGAGACTCTGCAGCTGCCGTAGAACAACTGGGCTTTGCAGATAAGATCACTCATATTTCAACAGGCGGAGGCGCATCACTGGAGTTCCTCGAAGGTAAGGTCCTTCCGGGAATAGCAGTTTTGATGGACAAGAACCCAAGAAAAAAAATTGCAGCCGGCAACTGGAAAATGAATAAAACTGCCAAAGAGGCAGCCGAGTTCGTTACGGCACTGAGACCGAGAGTCGCAGATGCCGGGGCAGAAGTAGTTGTCGGCGTACCATTCGTTTGTCTGCCCGATGTTATCAAAGCAGCAGCCGGATCCAATATAAAGGCTGCAGCACAGAACATGCACTGGGAAGAAAAGGGAGCATTTACCGGCGAGGTGTCCGGACAGATGCTCAAGGAACTCGGTGTTGAGTATGTTATTATAGGACATTCCGAGAGAAGACAGTATTTTGCTGAAACTGACGAGACGGTGAATAAGAAGGCCCATGCAGCATTCAAGTACGGTCTCAAGCCCATAATCTGCGTTGGTGAATCACTGACACAGAGAGAGCAGGGGGTCACAGCGGAACTGGTGAGTTACCAGGTAAAGATCGCGTTGCTGGGCCTGACCGGTGAACAGGTCAAGGAGCTTGTTATAGCTTATGAACCTATCTGGGCCATCGGCACCGGGAAAACCGCTACAAAGGAACAGGCAAATGAAGTATGCGCAATTATCAGGAACACGATCAAGAGCCTTTACGGCGAGGAAGTATCCGACGCGGTCCGTATCCAGTACGGCGGAAGCGTGACGGCTGCCAATGCGGCGGAGCTCTTCGGAATGCCGGACATCGACGGCGGCCTGGTAGGCGGCGCGAGCCTGAAGCTGGATGACTTCGAGAAGATAGTCAAAGCCGGCTGATAATAACAGCATAAAAGCACAGGTAATGGGAAGGGGACATACCTCAGCATGGTGTGTCCCCTTTGAATAAGGCAACGGGGTGTTACTGCCGGATGCAGGGGGATACTCTACAGCCTGGTATTTAGAAAACGAGGAGTAAATATCATGAAAAACAAACTGGTAACATTGATAATACTGGATGGGTTCGGTATCAACGAGCGTACCGAAGGAAATGCAGTGAAGGCGGCAAACAAACCAAATCTGGACGGCTTTTTCAGGGATTACCCGAATACCGTCATACGCACGAGCGGTATGGATGTAGGTCTGCCAAGGGGACAGATGGGCAACTCCGAGGTAGGCCACACCAATATCGGCGCCGGCAGGATAGTATATCAGGAACTGACAAGGATAACAAAATCCATCGAAGACGGCGACTTTTTTGAAAAGAAGGAGTTCATCGACGCGATAGAAAACTGCAAAAATAACGGATCGAAGCTCCATCTTTATGGACTGTTGTCCGATGGAGGCGTGCACAGCCACAATACCCATCTCTATGCTCTGGTGGAGCTTGCCAAGAAGCATGGGTTGAAGGACGTCTACATACACTGTTTCTTCGACGGCAGGGACGTTCCGCCGGACAGCTCGAAGGACTATGTCAGGGAGCTCGAGGATAAACTCGCCGAGATAGGCGTCGGCAAAATTGCCACTGTGATGGGGCGGTATTATGCTATGGACAGGGATAACCGCTGGGAGAGAGTAAAACAGGCATATGACGCCATGGTGCTCGGACAGGGGCTGACAGCAGTATCTGCAGCCCAGGCGGTCGCCGAATCCTATGCGCGCAATGAGTTCGATGAATTCGTCAAGCCCACTGTTATCGTAAAGGATGGAAAACCAACGGCAGTAATCGGAAATAATGACTCGGTCATATTCTTTAACTTCAGGCCCGACAGAGCGAGGGAGATTACCAGGACCTTTGTGGATCCGGAATTTTCAGGCTTCGAAAGACCGAATGGCTTTTTCCCGCTGCATTATGTTTGCATGACGCAGTATGACAAGACTATGCCGAATGTAACGGTGGCATTCAAGCCCGAGAGTCTCACGAACACGTTCGGAGAGTATGTCAGCCGCAATGGTCTGAAGCAGCTTAGGATAGCAGAAACGGAAAAATACGCCCATGTGACATTTTTCTTCAACGGCGGCACCGAAGCCATGTATGATGGTGAGGACCGCGTGCTCATACCGTCGCCGAAGGTCGCGACATATGACCTCAAGCCTGAGATGAGCGCTTTCGAAGTTACTGAAGAGGTGCTGAAGAGGATAGACTCGAAGCAATATGATGTCATCATATTGAACTTTGCCAACTGCGATATGGTTGGCCACACCGGCGTTTTCGAAGCTGCAAAAGCGGCAGTGGAGGCTATAGACAGCTGCCTTGGCCGGATAGTCAAAGCAGTCCGTGAACAGGAAGGTATAGTGCTGATCACTGCAGACCATGGCAATGCAGAGCAGATGATCGATTATGAATCCGGAGGCCCGTTCACAGCCCATACTACCAATATAGTGCCGCTGATAGGCATCGGTCTCGGAGACCGCAAGCTGAAGGATGGCCGTCTGGCGGATCTGGCGCCGACGATGCTGGAGCTGCTTGGCCTGGAAAAGCCGGCTGATATGACCGGTGAATCGCTGCTTAAGTAAAGTGAGAATATGGAAAGGGGACATACCTTTTGCGGTATGTCCCCTTTAAATTTATGGCGCAGCCAGATATTTATCCACTATCAAAGATAGCAATTTATGATATTGACACATCTGCCTGTTGACTGTATCATAATTCCAAGGTAAATATACGGGCAGTAATATTATGAGTTATCAACGAAATCAAAAAGTTATCGGAGTCAATAAAATTTCTCATTTCTGGCGGTGCGATTATGAAAAATATAAAGCAAAAAATAGTTGATCACTTGATCGGAAATGCCGACCCATCCATTGTATTGCGGGTCAAAAAGGAAGTAATCAATAAACTGTCGAAAGAAGAGGAAAATGAGCTTCTAAGCAAAATAACTCAGCAGAAAATCGTTCAAATCATAATACAGTCACAAAAACCTGACGGTTGGTTCGGAAACCATTTTCATGGCCAAAGTGCCAAGTTTGGAGCCGGCATGTATGATAACATGGAAGTCGGACTACGTTATCTTGCAGAAAAGGGTTTCCCCCCGGAAAATGAGTACATCTCAAAGGCAGTAAATTCATTTTTATTAAAAGAACCCCTTGATGCAGCAGCTTATAGAATCAAACCACCGGTACCGCCGGAAACAGACTATACATATACAGCCATCGGGCTATACCTTGCCAGGAGTACTATCATTATCCGTGCAGGTTATGAGTTCTTATTGCCGCCTAATGATTTTATTGACTTAAAGCATGATATCGATTTCTCGTACAAATCATTCACCGGCGTTCTAAATTATAGCTCATTGGACGATGTGATCGATACAAGCAAGAGGCAATTGTGCTTCAAGCAGGGTGTTCGCTGGCCTTGCATGTATGACTTGCGTATGCTCGCTCACAGCCGGGGATGGAGGAATGAGCAGAGCGTATCCTTATTGGCGGACAGTGTGAATCATTTATTCTCTTTTCCGCATACTGATGAAATGGTTTATACCTATAGAAAAGGTCAGTTTATAGGACCGTGTTTTGCTTTTATCAATTCCCAGGCGAAAAATATCGGCATTATGGATAAAGATAATATTTCACTTGACTTAATGGAGTTGTTTGCGCGCTGCGGCATCATTAAGAAGGTGGCGCTGCTGAAGGAAATGTATGAATCTTT
>CAZQUQ010000137.1:0-1397 GCA_964596445.1 uncultured Oscillospiraceae bacterium | reverse complement strand
CTTTGCTTGCACGGGTTGATGATGATCTGAATGTCAATATAAGTCTCGATAAGCGCAAAAACTTTGGTTGGAGTCCGTATTTCGGATTTGCTCTTGAAGAAGATTGGAAATCAAAAGGGAAAATGCAATGCGACCTTTTGTTCAGGATCTTGCTTATCATGCATTATGCTGAATGTTATTCATAAACCTAACATCAGGCTGGTGGTTTTATGATAGTTTTATTGATACTGGGTTTGGATATAGGTCACCCTTTATGTGTGCTTGTATTGCTTCTCATTCTTAAGATTGATAAGTATCTATGGTTAGTTCCGATAATATTTATTATTGCTAATGCAATTTATGTCATTAGCAACATCCTGTCACTTTATACATATATGCCGTTAAATGAAAGAATCCGGTTATACTTTGTGAATGACTCATCAATGGGTTTATACATTATACACATTCCCATGGTTCTGTTCAGCATTATTTCCACACTGTGCTATATACTTATGAGGAAATATACCAACATAGTTAACTAAATAAAGAAATATATAAATAGTCAGCTATAATAACTTGTTTGGTTATAGCGACATCTAAAGTCCCTTTCTAAACTCATATATCGTCTTGCCCGTTATTTTCTTGAACAGCTTGCTGAAATACTTCGGGTCGGTGTATCCTACGCGTGTACTGACCTCACTTATCGTTACCGAAGGCGTCATAAGCAGCTTCTTTGCATTTTCGATCCGTACGATGGTCTTGTAATCGATAAAGCTCATGCCGGTCTGCTTTTTGAACAGCTCGCTCAGATAGGCCGGGCTCAGATGGACATGCCTTGCTACCTGCTCAAGGCTTATATCGCCGGCATAATTGCTTTCGATAACTTTTTTCGCATTCTCGATCAGATTGGTGCTGTCTTCAGGATTCTTATCATGGTAGAAGTCAAAAATATGCTGGAGCAGTTCCTTTACATAATCCTCAAGGTCCGTAAAGAATGCCGTGCTCCTTATCCTGTCATACGGGTGCTGCCCTGACACTACTGTTTCCTGGCGTATGAACGGCAGCTGTATGCTGAGCATGATAATAACGGACTGGATGAACTGCCAGTAAAATTCCTTTACCAGAGCCGGTTTGAAGTCTGGCGAGGGTTCTCCGCGGAGCGAGGCTGACACGCTTTCCATATAGGATATGGCTGTCTGAAGATTTGACAGCTTTATATTCAGAATGATTTTATTAAGCATATCCTCCTGCAGCGAAAGCTTCGGGTCAGCAGACAGGCTGCCGGGCGTGTACCCGGCAAATGTGCCTGGACCTTGCCAGAACCTTGTATCAAGCGCTTCGACGGCTTCACTGTACAGATTCTGCAGCATGCAGGGGGTGTATGAGTTGCTGCTTATGCCGACGGAGATATCTATACC
>CAZQUQ010000136.1:1483-7513 GCA_964596445.1 uncultured Oscillospiraceae bacterium | reverse complement strand
CCATTTGAGGAAGAGGAAATTTCATTCAAAAAAGACACGGATGAAGTATTTGTGATCCTGGGCAATGGGGCTGCAGGCATCAGCGCAGCAGAAGAAATAAGAAAAAGGAATTCCACGTGTTCCATAATCATGGTATCCGATGAACCAGTGCCAAGCTATAACCGGCCCATGCTGACAAAAGCTCTGAGCACGCTCGCGGATGCTGACGAGATAGCTGTTCATGATGCAGACTGGTATAAACAGAGCAATATAGTTAATAAGCTCGGCACACGTGCGGAGAGGATCGATACTGCAGCCAAAACAGTTACCCTTGATGACGGCAGCATCCTGAATTATGATAAATGCATATATGCCCTGGGTTCCGAGTGCTTCATCCCGCCGAACCTGAACATCGGCAAGCCGGAAGTAGTCGCGATACGCCGGATATCTGATGTGAAAAGGATACGGGAGCTCTCACCCAGGGTCAAAAACACCGTCGTGATCGGCGGAGGCGTACTCGGACTTGAGGCTGCCTGGGAAATGAGCAAATCAAGCCATGTTACCGTACTTGAAGCAGCCGATAAACTCATGGTCCGCCAACTCGATGATGCCGCAGGAGACTTTCTCGCTGACATAATAAGAAGCAAGGGTATCGATTACAGGCTGAAAGCAAATATCACGGCAATAACCGGCGACAGCTCGGTAACAGGGGTAGAACTGGATGATGGTACGCTTTATCCGGCCGACCTGGTGATAGTATCCTGCGGAGTTCGGCCGAATGTTGCTTTGGCA
This sequence comes from uncultured Oscillospiraceae bacterium, assembly GCA_964596445.1. GTDB lineage: Bacteria > Bacillota > Clostridia > Acetivibrionales > DTU013 > DTU013. Next base: position 6,742 of record CAZQUQ010000136.1, on the reverse strand, counting down.
AAAGAAGCCGGCCTGACAGTTGACCGCGGCGTAGTCGTAAACGAAAGGATGGAGACCAATGTACCGGGCATCTATGCCTGCGGAGACTGTGCTTACTACAACGGTATCAACTATGCTCTCTGGTCTCATGCTCTTGACATGGGTAAAGTTGCAGGCGCCAACGCCGCAGGAGAGCAGCTCGAATACAAGCCCGCTCTGCCCGCTCTGACATTTGAAGGGATGGACACTTCCCTGTTTGCAGCCGGCGATAACGGAAGGAATCCGGATATCAAGTATAAAACAAGAGAAGTCAGAGATAAAGAAAAAAACACCTACAAAAAATACTTTTTCATCGATAACCGTCTGGCAGGCGTCATCCTTATAGGCGACACATCAAGGCTTGCGGAATTGACCGACGCACTCAACGAAAAGCGGAAATACGAAGAAGTTTAAGATAAGGGGTCAGGCTTGAGTTTTTACTTGCTGCATTAATACTATGACAAGTGAAAACTCAAGCCTGACCCCATTCCGTTTTATTTACAGTTCTCTTTTCAGCAGTTCGCTCACCATGCCGGGGTTTGCCCTTCCACGGGATGCTTTCATGACCTGGCCTACCAGGTATCCTGCGGCCTGTGTTTTCCCGCTGCGGTAATCTGCAACGGATTTTGGGTTTTCTTCAAGCACCTTTCTGATCAGCATGACAAGATCGTCCTCAGAGCTGATCTGAGCCAGGCCCCTCTTCTCGACTATCTCTTCCGGTGTCCCGCCGTCTGTGAACATCTCTCTGAAGACCTCTTTGCCTGCCGTATTACTGATCTTCCCTTCTTCGACCATAACGATGAGCCTGTACAGATAAACCGGATCGACCGGGATAGTGTCCGAAGTCAAGCCACTTTCATTAAGCATCCTGAGTAAATCGCCCAGAACCCAGTTCGCAGCCACTTTGGGTGAAGCGCCTGCCTTTACCGTATTCTCGAAAAACTCCGACAAACTCCTGTCGCCTGTCAGTATATCGGCATCGTCAGCGCTCAGCTTGTAATCATCCATGAATCTTCTGTATTTTTCCGGCGGAAGTTCGGGCAATGAGTTTTTTATCCCGACAACAGCAGCTTCTTCGATGATGACCGGCACAAGATCAGGCTCAGGGAAGTACCTGTAATCGTGAGCCTCTTCCTTGGATCTCATCGGTACGGTCCTTCCCTTGCCGCTGTCCCATCTCCTCGTTTCCTGTACTATCTTGTGGCTTTCGCCGAACCGGTAAAGCTCGATCTGCCTTTTTTCTTCCTTTTCCAGCGCTTTTTGAAGCTCTCTGAAAGAGTTGATGTTCTTCAATTCGACTTTTGTGCCATATTCCTTTTGTCCTGCGGGCCTCACTGAAATATTGGCATCACATCTGAGCGAACCTTGTTCCATTCGACAGTCCGAAATCTCGCCATACTCGAGTATCGATTTGAGTACCCTTAAAAAAGTCACTGCCTCAAGAGGCGATCGCATATCCGGTTCCGAAACTATCTCTATCAGCGGTACACCTGTCCTGTTATAGTCCACCAGAGAGTATGGCTCGTCTTCCAGGTGTATAAGCTTGCCAGCATCCTCCTCTATGTGTATCCTGTTTATGCGCACCTTTACACGCTTTCCTTCACAGTCGAATTCCACGGCCCCTCCGCTGCAAATCGGCAGATCATATTGTGATATCTGGTATGCCTTCGGAAGGTCAGGGTAAAAGTAGTTCTTCCTGTCCATCTTGCTTATGTTGTTGATTTTGCAGTTCAATGCCGTTCCGGCCTTGACGGCCAGATTAACAACTTGCTCATTGAGCACCGGGAGCGTACCTGGAATGCCAAGGCATACCGGGCATGTGTTCTCATTCGGCTCTGATGCGAACTTCGTCGAGCATCCGCAGAATATCTTGGATTTTGTATTCAACTCCGCATGTATTTCAAGTCCAATAACCGTTTCATAATTCATTCGGACAACCTCCTTACCGTTTTAATCGAGCTTGATCACTATCCACAGCTCCTTCAGATCAAGCAGAAGCACTGACCAATGCCGTTATATATCAAGCTTCAGCTCCTGCTCCAATGCATAAGCAGTCTGCAATATCGTTGCTTCTCCATAATGCGGGCCGATCAGCTGAAGCCCAATTGGAAGGCCTTCACGGCTGAAGCCGCATGGGATCGATATTGCCGGAAGACCCGCCAGATTCACGATGATCGTATATATGTCCGCAAGATACATCTGAAGCGGGTCGCCGCTCCTCTCCCCGATTTTGAAGGGGAGAACCGGCGAGGTCGGCCCGAGGATCAGGTCATATTTTTCAAAAACTCCGGCAAGCTGGCTCCTCAGCAGCTTCCTGTACTTCTGCGCCCTGTTGTAATACGCATCATAATAGCCCGACGACAAAGCGTATGTGCCAAGCATTATCCTTCTCTTCACTTCAGCCCCGAAGGCTTCGCTCCTTGACTTTTCCATCAGTTCATCCAGATCTGCATAATCCTTTGGCCTGTACCCGTAACGTATGCCGTCATACCTTGCGAGATTTGAGCTGGCCTCGGCGGAAGAGATTATATAATAAGCGGACAGTCCGTCGCCGGCAGCGGGAAGAGAGATTTCATCCACTGCCGCCCCGAGACATTCCAAGCACCTAATGCTCTCATTTACCGACGATGCGATCTCACTGTCAAGGCCATCCGTGAAATATTCCCTAAGAACTCCGATCTTCAGGTCCTTTATACCGCGACCGAGTATGCCGGTATAATCCTGCCGATATTCACCCCTGTATGACGTACTGTCCTTCTCATCTTTGCCCTGGATGACTTCCAGCATCAGAGCGCTGTCCTCCACTGTTTTTGACAGGGGTCCTATCTGATCGAGCGAAGATCCGAATGCAATGAGTCCATACCGTGAAACAAGCCCGTAGGTAGGTTTCAGGCCGACTGTCCCACAGAAAGCGGCAGGCTGCCTTATCGACCCGCCGGTATCCGAGCCCAGCGCAACCGGCACCATCCCTGATGCAACAGCAGCGGCTGAACCGCCTGACGAGCCGCCTGGCACCCTGGTAACATCTCTTGGGTTTTTTGTAATTTTGAACGCAGAATTTTCAGTAGATGAACCCATAGCATATTCATCCATGTTTGTTTTCCCGATTATGATGGCATCCTCGCTCAGCAGCTTCTGCACGACAGTTGCATTATACGGGGGAATAAAGTTTTCAAGCATTTTGGATGCGCATGTAGTTCTGATGCCATCGGTGCAAATATTATCCTTGACTGCGACAGGTACTCCTGCAAGCCTCCCGGGCTGCTTTCCATCCCTTATCTTCTCATCTACTGCTTTCGCCTGGGCTATAGCGCTTTCTTCACAAATGGTCAGAAAAGCTCCTATCGTTTCATCCGCTGCCTTAATTTTCTCAATATACGTTCTTGCGATTTCTTCTGCCGAGTATTTTTTCCCGGCTACACCGCTGCTGATCTCATGTATGCCCATAAAACCGCTGTTCATCCTGGCACCCCCTTCTACTCCAGTATCCTTGGAACCTGTATATAGGTCCCGCGCATAGAACCGGCATTTCTGAACAACTTTTCCCTGTCCGTAAAAATTGCATTTTCATCAGTTCTGACCACCGGTTCCAGTCCATCTGCCATATTATCCGCATCAATGTTTTCCAGATCCATCCTGTCGATAGACTGGAAGTGATTAAGTATGCTCTCGAATTCCCCGGTAAGCTTTTCGATCTCTTCATCACTGAAGCGAAGCTTTGCCAGCTTTGCAATATAGATAACGTCATCCCTTGATATTTTCATATTTCACACTCCTCAATACAATAATTCCATACTATTCCGCAATGTTTGCATGCCCTCAGGCAAAATGCCATGCCTTCTACGGCTCCAGCCTTTTAATGTCTCTCGGGAATATTGTCGCTTCGCGTATGTTGGCAAGATCCAGTATCTTCATCGTGAGCCTTTCAAGGCCGATAGCAAAGCCTCCGTGCGGCGGCATGCCATACCTGAAGCTGTCCAGATAGAAGGAGAAGCTGTCAGGATCAAGGCCAAACTTTATGATATTCTGCCTTAGCATCTCATAATCATGGATCCTCTGTCCGCCGGTGGTGATCTCAAGCCCTTTATATATCAGATCGAAGCTCTGTGTCAAATCCGGATCATTGGGATCTGGCATCGTGTACATCGGCCGTTTGGAAACGGGATATCCTGTCAGGAAAACCAGATCCGAATCATATGTTTCCTTTATATACTCTGAAAACAGCTTCTCCCCTTCGGCATCAATACCGCTGGAGGGAGATCTCTTCCCATATTTATCAAGCAGTATTGCCTGAGCTTCCCTTATCGGCATCCTCGGTATCTTTACCTCCTCAGGCAGTTTTATGCCGAAAAGCTCCAGTTCCTTTTCACATGTCGCTTTAAGATGACCGAACAGATAGTTGATATAACCTTCCTCCAGATCCATCAGATCAGAGGCACTGTCGATGAAGCCCATCTCGACATCCATACTGACGTACTCGCTTAAATGCCTCCATGTATTGTGAAGTTCCGCCCTGTATGCATGCCCGATCTCAAACACCCTTTCAAGGCCGGCACCCACCATCATCTGTTTATAGAACTGCGGACTCTGGGCGAGGAACGCTCTTCGGCCGAAGAAATCCACCGTGAACATCTCCGAACCGCCCTCGGTACTGCTGCTGATGATTTTGGGGGTATGGATCTGGGAAAAACCATTTTCTATGAGGTAATTCCTGAATGCTTGCTCGATTTCCTGCTGTACCTTGAATATAGCCCTCATTTTGGGCGGTCTCAGACTGATGGTCCTGTGATCGAGCTGAGTATCAAGTGAAGCTTTTATCCTGCCCTTGTTGATCTCAAAAGGCAGCATATCATAACAGGCACGTCCAATGATGCTGATCGAGTCGGCATGTATCTCGGCTCCGGAAGGAGCCTTATCGTTTATGACTTTTTCCCCGACTGCTTCAATACTCATTTCAAGTCTCAGATCCCTTACTGCCTCGTCATCGGCCACTATCTGGATAATGCCCGTCTTGTCCCTGAGATGGACAAAAGCGACCTTGCCGATGCAGTTTATATTGTGCACCCATCCCTTTACCAGTACTTTCTTCAAATCCTTCTGAAACACTTCTGCTGCATACGACCTTTTCATACGATATCTCCTCCTTTTCTCCGATTTTGCATCAAATAGGCGCTAAAACACTTGCCGCCACTATATAGATCAGGATCATGAAGCCCCGGGTTTTTCATGACCTGAACTTAT
>CAZQUQ010000136.1:0-1473 GCA_964596445.1 uncultured Oscillospiraceae bacterium | reverse complement strand
ATATCTCCTCCTTATCTCCGATTTTTAAGCAATGAAGCTCACTAAAACTTCACAAATGCCGGTCTCCCGAACAAAAACAAAAATCCCGTCCCCGTACATTTTTCTGTACAGGGACGGGATGTATCTACATTCCGCGGTGCCACCCTGGTTAGCCTGAAAGACTCACCTCGTTTCGGTACGGACCTCCTGATACTGCCGCTACAGGCGATACCGGTTCTGTCGATACCTATTCCCTTTATCGGTGGAAATCCGCCCAGGCCTACTTTCATAAGTGATTTTGGTTGGGTGCTCGGAAGTGTTCTTCGATGCATGCATCATGCGGAGCTCTCACCCTCCTCCGCTCGCTTTAAATCAACATTGCACGTACTCTCTTCGTCATCGCATTTTCGAGCAATATAATATTGTTATATATTATAACCGGAATCTGTCAAGTACACAATAGGAAATTTAAATTTTCGCTGACATACCCTGTAAGCCTCAAACCTGCTCATCTAATCCATCATGTACGTAAAATAGTACAATAATTCTAAAGCTATTAAAAGAAAAACGAGCCCTACAAAGTTAAAATTAAGCTGGAAGTCCGGCATAATTCAGATGCCTCCCAATACTATCAGGCTGAATAATAAGAGGCCGGGCAGTTTTCAAACGAGGTGACCAGCTATGATTACAAAGAAGTATGAAAAAATCTCTTATGACAATCTTGATGACTTTATCTTCGGGGTCGGGAGTTTAACAGTTAATTGCTAAAAAACAAGAATCAAAAAGTCTGAAACCCATTGAAAAATGGGCTTTTTTTATGCAAAAAACCTGTCAATTCTCGAAAATATTTTTGTTGCATGTGTTGCAATTTGATTTAATATATGGTATAATAGTGTAAATATAAGACTTATTGGTGAGATATGAAATTATACGTATATAATCAGGAGAAGAGGTAATAGAAATATGAAACTTTATTACGATAAAAAATCCAAGGACCCAACATACTATGTGCAGATAGGTATACGCAACGGAAAGAAAGTTACATCTAAAAATATCGCAAAAATAGGTAAACACTCAGAGTTGCTTAAGATTACTAATGATCCTCTTGCTTACGCAAAAGAACAGATTGCAAAGTACAATGAGGAAACGAAGACAAACATCAAGGTTGATATGGAGATACACCTTGATTTCGCTGAAAAAATCAAATCAACTGGTGAGGCCGTTTCTGCCAGTACATTAAAAAACGTAGGCTATTTGTATTTGCAAAGACTTTACTACCAGCTTGAGATCGATAAGTTCTTCAATGATATCACAAAAGACAGGAAATTCAGCTTCAAACCTGACCTTGTAAACAGGTTTATGACCTATTCAAGGATTCTCGCTCCTGATTCAAAACTTGGAAGCTTTGAAAATCTGAATACCTTCTATGAAGAACCTGCATTTGATTATCAGCATATCATGAGAACAATGGATCTGATGTATGAACACTACAAC
>CAZQUQ010000135.1:0-7678 GCA_964596445.1 uncultured Oscillospiraceae bacterium | reverse complement strand
AAATTGGCATAGCAAAAAATAAAGCAAACATAAACAGTAATAAATAAAAGCATTGAGCTAATAATATTTGTGAAGACATTCAGAAAGGGAGGCAAATTAGCATGAAAGCACAAAAAATGGACCATCCGAATGAAGGCATAACATGTACGGTGAACACCTGTTATTATTATATGAAGGGCGATCACTGCGCAGCATCGAAGATACAGGTTGAACCAAGAGATTCTCTTACATCCGATCAAACGGATTGTGCCACCTTCTACTATTCTGCAGATAACAGCTGACAGGATCTGAGCATTATTATCCCGTCCAATTGACAAGCTCCATAACGTGTCCTGCAAAAGGCCGTCATGGAGCTTTCCTTGAATGCTGATGCATACCCCCGCATCAATAGAAACAGCTGCCGCCGATGAACTCCCTGATGATGGAGTTGGCAGGAACATCCTTGCTGTCTATCGGCAGGAAGTAGCTCAGGAACTCGATCAATCTCCTTGCCTCCGAGTACTCCTCCGCACTGTTGTCGATCTCCCTCAGCAGCGGCTCCGCATATGTTTTCAGAACACCCAGTTCGTACATCATCGCAGAGTTGAACATAACATCGGCGCTCTCCTGGAACGGGAAAATGTTTTTCTCCTCTCCGCGCCTTACCGAAGGCCATCTTTTGATCGTGCTCACAGCACTGCTTCCCCTGAACTGGTGATCCCGCACTATGCGCCTGATGATCCTGTTATCGGTCGTGGGTATCCTATTGTGGTCATCGATGTTCATCGATGTCAGCGCGCTTACGTATATTTTGAACTTGCTGTCTGTCGGTATCTCGGATGTCAGTTTATCATTCAGCCCGTGGATGCCTTCGATTATCAGCACATGATCCTCACCTATCTGCAGCTTTTTGCCTACAGGCTCTCTGGATCCGGTGGCAAAATTGAATATGGGTAGCTCCACCTCCCTGCCGCTGATAAGTTCATTGAGCTGCTTGTTGAAAAGCCTGACATCTATCGCTTCCAGCGCTTCGTAATCATACTCGCCGTTCTCGTCCCTTGGCGTTTCCTCGCGATTTACAAAATAATCATCCAGCGATATGGTAACTGGCTTCAGGCCATTGACCCTTAGCTGTATTGAAAGCCTCTGGGCAAATGTAGTTTTCCCTGAGGACGACGGCCCTGATACCAGGATGATGCGCTTTTTATGCCCGCTGCCGGAAATCATGTCCGCTATGCTGGCAAGCTTTTTTTCATGCAGCGCTTCGGATATCCTGATGATCTCTGCAGCACGGCCATCCTTGACAATGTCGTTAAGTGCGCCGACATTCTCGACCTCCAGTATGCGTCCCCATTTTTTGAACTCAAGATAAATATTGAACAGCTTCTCCTGCTCGACAAACTCGGGCAGTTCCCTTGGAGCCGACTTGTCGGGGAAGCGTATGATGAGTCCGCCCTGGTAATATTTTAAGCCGAAAACCTTGATATACCCGGTATCCGGCGCCATGTATCCGTAGAAGTAATCATCCATGCCCCCGCAGTCGTATATCGTTACAAGTTCCCTGTTCCTGTGTTCTATCGCATGATATCTGTCCATCCTTCCGGATGATTCAAAAAGTGCCTCAGCCTCAGAAAGCGGCAGTTCTCTTTTCAGGAACGGGATCGCCTGGTCTGCGATCTCCCGCATCCTCTTTTCGATCAGCCTGACTTCCTCCGGAGTAAGCTCACTGTCCCCCCTCAGCTCGCAAAACAGACCCTTGCTGATGGCATGGCTGATGATGACGCGCCTGTCGGGGAACAGATCATTTGCCGCTTTCATGAAAATGAAATACAAGCTCCTTCTGTATATCCTCATTCCGTCTTCCTCTGTCAGGTCTATAAACCTCACGCTGCAGTCGCTGTGCAATTCATAAGTCAGCTCCCTGATGTCGTTATTCACTTTTGCAGCGATGATAACCTCACTGTGGAGGCTTGCAAACCTGCGTGAAAGCTCAAGCAGTGTGGTGCCTTTCGGCACATATATAGTTTCACAGGATCCGACGCTGACCCTTACCTGTTCATTTACTGTCATTTCATTTCTCCTCATTATTTCATAATTGCTCATTTTATGTTCTATAGACAATACTCTATAGAAAAAGCTCTATAAGATTACACTTTATAAATAACAAGCTGCCGCATTACTATATTATAATATATTTGATGCACATTTGACAGGAACGACAGCAATAAGTTAATATGAATTGAAAAATCAATATGAGGAATGATGGGACGAAATGACGGAAAAAGTTGAGCAAAGCCGCCTTGACAAAATCAAATACGAAATAGATCGAAGAAAAACCTTCGCAATCATATCGCATCCTGATGCGGGAAAAACCACTATAACTGAAAAGCTGCTGCTTTATGGCGGAGCCATCAGGCTCGCCGGTGCGGTCAAAGCCCGCAAATCAGGAAATTACGCTGTCTCGGACTGGATGGAGATCGAAAAGCAAAGGGGTATATCGGTAACCTCCAGCGTAATGCAGTTCGAGTACGGAGGCCATTTCATAAATATACTGGATACCCCGGGCCATCAGGATTTCAGTGAGGACACCTACCGTACGCTGATGGCGGCAGACAGCGCAGTGATGCTGATCGACGGCGCAAAGGGCGTGGAAGCCCAGACGATAAAGCTCTTCCACGTATGTAAAATGAGAGGCATCCCGATATTCACATTTGTAAACAAGATGGACCGCGCCAGCAAGGATCCCTTCGCGCTGATGGAAGAGATAGAAAACGTGCTGGGCATCCGTTCGTATCCAATGAACTGGCCAATCGGCACCGATGGAGATTTCAAGGGCGTCTACAACAGAAAGCTTAAACAGATCGAATTGTTTGAGGGAGGCAGGCACGGTCAGACGACAGTCAGCTCGGTAAAGGGCAGCGCCGACGATCCGTTGTTCGCAGAACTGCTCGGCAGCCATTATCATGACAGGCTGCGCGAGGAGATAGAACTGCTGGATCTGGCAGGCGATGATTTCTCCATGGAAAAGGTGAAAAAGGGAGAACTGACTCCGATGTTCTTTGGAAGCGCGATGACCAACTTCGGTGTGCAGCCGTTCCTTGAGGAATTCATAAATATGGCTCCGTGTCCGGGCGTAAGGCTTGCCGATATCGGCGAGATCGACCCGGAATCCGACAAGTTCTCAGGCTTTGTATTCAAGATACAGGCGAACATGAATCCTACCCACAGGGACAGGATAGCATTCATCCGCATCTGTTCAGGCCAGTTTACACGCGGCATGTCCGTGTATCATGTCCAGGCCGGCAAAGAGATAAAGCTGGCGCAGCCCCAGCAGTTCATGGCTCAGGAACGTGCGATGGTGGAAGAGGCATATCCGGGCGATATCATAGGTGTGTTCGATCCGGGCATATTCAGGATAGGAGATACCCTTTGCGAAGGGAACAAGCGCTTCAGGTTCGAAGGTATCCCCGTTTTCCCCGCAGAGCACTTCGCACGGGTCTCGCCTGCCGATTCGATGAAGCGGAAGCAGTTCATAAAGGGAATAACACAGCTGTCACAGGAAGGCGCAATACAGGTGTTCAGGCAGCCTGATTCGGGCATGGAGACGATCATCGTAGGTGCTGTGGGCGTCCTGCAGTTCGAAGTACTCGAGCACAGGCTCAGGCACGAATACAATGTGGACCTGAGGGTACAGCAGCTTTCATTCAAGCATGCCAGATGGATAATATCTGAGGTTGAGGATATAAGAAGCCTCAATCTTACCAGTTCAACGATGCTGGTCGAGGACAGCAGCGAAAGGCCTGTGCTTTTGTTTGAAAACGACTGGAATATCAGATGGGCCGAGGAGAAAAACAAGGGGCTGGTCCTGGCGGACATTGCAGGCGCAAAATGATATAGGTCCTGGCATAGTACAAAAGTCCGGTTTCCATTTACCATAATTTTGGTGTATAATATATGTAAATGTTATTGGCGGTCTATCACGAAGCAATATCACAAAAGAGTACGGAGCGTTCAGATGAATCCTAATCAGATCAATGACGGTACATATAGTACTAGCAAAGACCAGTGGATCATCGCCGAAGGCGAAACTCCTTCATCGCTGAAGCTGCTGCTTCAGGGCAGACTTGAGGCATATATTTCATCAAGAGGGATCCACTCTTCATACACAGGCATCAGGGGAGCATCGAACAACGGCTACAAGCTGTTTGATGTTGAGCAGAATATATTCATCGGTGCCAACGACCTATTTACAGGCAAAAGCACATCGCTGACATTCATGACAGCTACGGACTGCAGTATTTTCGCCTGCCCCGCATGCAATAGGCAGGATGTCGAAAAGCTTATCCAGAAGCAAAAGGATTATGGCGCATATATTATCAACTCCATATGCAGTCTGATAATAAGTTCTCATCAGGCGCTAAACAAGGCCGTTTCATATTGCCGCTCCATAGAGAGCCTGTTCCGCAACCTGTGCGCATACTGTATCTCACTTGCAAAAGCATGTGAGTTAAACCAGCTGCCCGAAGCCATATCGGAGACCGGAGAGTCAGTATATTCGGCTTTGCTTGAAAGAGGAGTCCTTATACCTGCCCAGTTCAGCAGGCAATTTGCAGAGGCAGAAACAGAAGCTGCAGCATCCGCTGTCCCTTCCCTTGAAGACACCGGATCGATCGGCGAAATCGAATACTACACCCATTTGTTCAACATATCGTCAGACATCAGAAAATCCTTCTTCTCGGCGGACAGCTATGTAGCATGCAGACATGCAGCCGAAGCCTCCGTATGCCTGGAAAAAATCCTGAACGCTCTGAGGCAGACCTTTGGCCGCTTTGAGGAGCTTATAAACCTGCTTTACAGTTCAGGTGACAATAGTATATGCAGCTGCCTGATGAAGGCAGCATTCGAGATGAAGGAAAAGAACCTCGACCATTCTCCGGCGCTGGATGCCGCTTCATATATATTAGGCAGGCTGAAAGATATATCTTCATATGCGGAATTTGAATACAGGCACAATACGGGTATCGATTTTGGATATCTGGAACATATTCATAAAGACCGCACGGAAACGCTGGAAACCGGCACGATCTCACAGGGCACGGCAGTATCCGGGATGCAGACGGCAGACACGGTACAGAGCCTGCCGGAAGAGCTCAGGAACAGTGCGGCAAAAATACTGGAATATGCCGAGTTCCCTGAAGAAAAAGCTACCTGCTTCATGATGAATCTGACCGCTTTCAGAAACCTTAAAGACAGGCTTTCCAGTGACGAACAGGCAAGAAACATCAGAAAAGCAGTTACTGATCTGTTTTTTGAAATTTATGAAGCAGTCTTCAGAAAAACACTCACAGGCAGAGATATGCCGAGACTTATCAGGATGTTTCTCTCCTTCGGGTATATGGATGAGAAACTGCTCGATACGGATCAGACGATGGCATTATACAAGCTGGCGGGAATGGACCACGGCAGCGGCAGTTCAAATGTATTTTTCATGCATGACTGGCTAAATGAGATATACAACATGTCAAAGGATCCTTCCGTCAACAGCTTCGGCAGCGACTATTCCGATACGTTCAGGGAGCTCAAAAAGCAGGGACGGCTGACAGACAGCGACAAACCCGTCTATATGAGCAACAGAAACGGCAGACTGGATTTCGAAATAAGCAACATGTTCAAAACTAACCATAAGCTTTGTCACGGGCAGATATCGACATATTTCCCGATATTGCACAGTGATGCGGCTCCCATCGATCCCTGCCGTTCTTTCGTATCACCGTCTGTCATAATGCAGAAGCTGACGGCACTGCTGGATATAGATTACTCACTGTTCCACAGGGAAATACATTACAGGGATCCGGAGAAGGGAATCGAGAAAGAGATAGTTATGACAAAAGTTCTGCCGGACATCCTGCTCATGCCTGTTTACGGAACAAGGGCAATGATGTGGCAGGAACTCGCAGGCAGGGTCAGGAACAGTCCGGGAAGATTCATCCTGCCGGTATTCACCGACGAAAACATCGACGATATGCTTGTCAAGCTGGCGGGCAACTTCAGGTGGGAGTTGTGCAGGACCATGATGGGCGCCGCATGGAACGATATATCACAAAACTCGCTGACATCGGAATATGCGGATTACATACAATTTTACCGCAAAAACCGGGACCTCACCGAAGAGGCGAAGGAAAAAGTGAAGGCACTGATCGCAAAGTATCATAGCAAACTGCGCGATATATTCACTTCAGAATACGAAATATGGATCGCCAACGAGTCTAAGGGCAATCCCAGGCTGAACAGAGTCGCCAGGAACATATTGTCGAGATACTGCCCGTTTTCCCGCGAAATAAGAGGGCAGCTCGAAAGGCAGCCGATCTATTCAGAGCTTATAGCTGCCTTCAATATTCAGCGTTCCAAAAAAGTCAGAGAGCTTGAGAACAGATATAAAGCCTACATCAAGGCAAACGGCGAGCTGGATGCGGTACTTCAGGAAAATCTGGAGTTCTATAAGAATATGTGACCTATCTTGCTTTGGGTATCATATTTGAGTAGTTCATCTTCTGTCTGGTCAAGTACTCCTGGAAAAGATATTTGGTGGCAACATCATAATGGGTCAGCTGAAGGCCATAATCAAAAATACCGTCCAACGGCTTCTTCCACACTACCTTCCCGCTGAAATAGAACATATTTCGGTCTGTTATCAGGTCTATATCGATCAGCTCCTCGGCTTCGAGATCCTCATGCGACACAACACCCATCCCGTATAGGCTGATATTTTTCACTATCATCTGAAGTCTCTTGTTTGAATATTTTTTCCGGGCACTTACCTCAAGAGAAGCGGGATATCTTTCAAAAACACGCCGTTCTTCAGGCACATCTTCGTCCCTTGTAAAAAGAGTAATCCGGCTCGAACCTTTATCGATATCGACGACATCAGCAGCCGTGGTATCGATATTGCCGGCCGCATTTGTGATAAGCACGACAGGGTCATACTTCCTGAACATGTCTGTTTTGCCGGAGATCGGCGATAATTTGAGAACATTCTCAAAAAACTCGATTACACTGCATTTCAACAGGTAATCGATACTATAGATGCCAAGGTGTATTTCACGCTGCAGGTCAAGATTCATGGTACCTCCCAGTTCTGATACGTTGTAACATCAGCAGATAAGATCATACATCCCGGTATATGCGGCATTATATTCGTTCTTTACTGATATATTCTAGCAAAAAATGTCTGATATATCAATTACCACGATGAGCCAAATATGCTTTGAGAGCAAAAATTCATTCACACAAGGAGCTGAGTTAACATAAAATACACTATACTGGAGGTGTTACAAATGCATTCACATTACTATTTAGGCAAAACAACGATCGACGACGGACACTGGCATAATTATGAAGGTATGACAAGCTGTGATCCCAATGATCCCGGTCATATCCATTATATGGACGGAAAAACCTCCCTTGACGACGGGCACGTCCATGAATATCACAATGCAACAGGTCCGGCCATATACGTCGGAGGCAAGCACTATCACATGTACTGCGGGATCACTAAGGAAGCCGACGGACATGTGCACAAATATGAGGATGCAACACACAAGTATTACGATGAATATCAAAAGAAGTGTCCGCCAAACAATGCACCCTGCAAATGAGACCATTGGTGCCTGTCACCATAATCGGACAGTTACCCCATGTA
>CAZQUQ010000134.1:0-7742 GCA_964596445.1 uncultured Oscillospiraceae bacterium | reverse complement strand
GATGCCGGTATCAAGGCACCATCCGGCAAGAACAAACAACCCTGGGAATTCGTAGTTGTGACTGGTGAAAAACGAACTGAAATGGTGCAGGTCATGAGAGAAGGCATTAAAGCCTGCAAGAAAAGTGATGTAAGCACGGGCAGTGCTGAACACTCGGCAGTCATAATGGAGCAGGCGCCGGTTACGATTTTTATATTCAATCCATATGGGACGTTCCCCTGGCAGGAGAAAACATTTGAACAGCAGATTTCGGAAACAGTTGATGTCCAGTCGGTGGGAGCGGCGATCCAGAACATGATACTGGCGGCTGAAAGCTTTGGACTTGGATCTTTATGGATATGCGATGTGTTTTTTGCATATGAAGAGCTTTGCAAATGGCTGAAGAAAGACTGCCAGATGGTTGCCGCACTGGCGCTGGGATATGCAGATGAAAATCCGCCGATGAGGCCCAGAAAAAATATAGATGACGTGACCGTATGGATCTGACAGAGAACCGAACAATGGAGAAATCCACTGAATAAGGGAATATTTCAGCCCTGTCCCCGTATTTGATTTATGATATAATAATATGCGGCAATCGTTTGACAGGACACTTATACCGGTGTAATTTGCAAGGACTGGATAACCAGAAATGCAACACTAAATGTCACCAGCAATGTATCAAACAGCAAGATAGGTATCTCTTGCACTTGCATTATTCGGGAGGTGTAGTACGTGTTTGTCCCAGCCAGAATAAGATATGGCTCCAAACATAAGGTATTGTTGACATACCTTGTTACCTATCTTATTATCATTACGCTCCTCTTTTTTGTGATCGGGAGCTTTTCATATTCCAATATTATCAGAGCCGAGAAGGAAAAAGCGACCATTGAGATGGAGCAGGCGGTCAAAAAAGCAGTCAGCGTTATAGAGACGAATATGCGTGATGTGG
Organism: uncultured Oscillospiraceae bacterium; assembly: GCA_964596445.1. Taxonomy (GTDB): domain Bacteria; phylum Bacillota; class Clostridia; order Acetivibrionales; family DTU013; genus DTU013. The sequence continues at coordinate 6,811 of CAZQUQ010000134.1, read as the reverse complement.
TGAATATTCAGACAACATTTTATACCAATTCAGCCATATCACGCCTTCGCAAGCTGGAGGCCGATTTTGAGCCAAGGGAGTATATGCGCTTTCTGGACATGTCCAATAAGTTGTCCAGTTATACTTCGTCAGGTCAGTTTTTGAACAGACTGACGCTGTATTTCCATTATAATCAGCTTTTTATTGCTTCAAATATGCTCGACAGCCGTCCTGAGATATTTTACAGGCTGAATTTTACAAATGAATCCGGATCTTATGATCAATGGCGCAGCGAACAGCTGGTTCATAAAAAGGGTGAATTTTTCGTCACGAAAGATTCACCGGACGGCAATGTTGACCTTTACTACCGTCTGCCCATATTAGACCAGTCAAAGGGTGTAACTGTACTGGCCCGTATCAGTCTGGGCAAACTGATCGAAAATCTGGCGCTGACCAAGCCATATAACGATTCTGCCATCATACTTACCGATGGCCATGGCAGGATATTGTACTCGAACAGGGAGGATGCAAAAGCGCTGATTGATTTGGCAGCAAAATCCCCCGGCAGTTCCAATGTTATATTTGAAGATACCAGCTATGAACTGTGCTCGGAAAAGTTGTCCCTGATTGACTGGACGATCAGCTTCTTCGTTTCTGCAGCCGATATCTATGCGGACAGCAGAAGAGCCCAGACCAACCTGGTATATTTGTATTCACTGGTACTTGTTTCATCAATTATTCTATCTGTGATATTCTCGAAAAAAATATCCGATCCGGTCGTATCACTGCTTGGTTTGGTTGATGGATGGGACAGCAATATGGTACCTGCAGGCAGCACGAAAAAGAGCAAAAACGAATCCTTCATTGCAAAGAACCTTTATTATGTACTGCGGCGAGTCTCTGATATGTTTAACGAATACGAGCAGCTTGAATCAAGGATCCATGAGTACAGGGACACTTCCAGGGGTATTTTCTTCAACAGGCTTCTAAAGGGCGAGGTAATATCTGTTGATGAAGTCAAGATGCTGGAGGAGGATGTGATTCTTGATTTCAGTCATTATACGGTCGCAGTGGCAAGGATAATTTCCTCCAATGAGGACAAATCCAACGATATCGCCATGTTTGCAGTTTCCGAAGCATTTGCTGGTATGCAGGAGAAAGGGGTCTATTTCTGCAAGACCGCTTTTGACAGGTTTTCAGTCATCATATGCAGCAATAAGGCTCCTGATCAAAGCGAGATAACAAATGTGATCGAATCGGCTTTGAAAAAACTGAATTTTGATTCGCTTATTTCCCTGAGATGGGGCATAGGTGATACGGTGACAAGTTATGACCAGATTTTCGCCTCGTACAGGAATGCGGAATATGCGCTGTATAATCATGATGTCCTGGACAGCCAGGTCATCGTATGGTATACCAGCGCAGACAAGCAGAGGAACCGGTTGATGTACAGCTTCGATGACGCTCAGCGCCTGTATACTCTTATATCCAATGGAGATGCTGAAGCCACCGTTCAGACAATAAAAGAGCTTGTGGATAAAAATATGGAAGTGCTTGAGGCATCGAGAGGACAGCGGAACAGGTTTATATCCATGCTGTCGGAGACTATTCTGCTGTCGGTGTCAAAATTCTCAAATCCGGACAGCCAGCTTGAAAGAGAAATTGAGCGGATACTGAGTCAAATGAAAAAGGCAGATTCCATCAATGCTATAATCGATTACGTTTCTTTGGCAGTTGAAAAACTGTGTACGTCCATAGTATCGCGCAAGAAAAACAGCTACCAGCGGTTGATTGAAAATATTATAGCATTCATAGACGAAAACTATGACGACCCGAACCTGAGCCTGATCTCGATAGCTCAATCCATGCGTTTGACTGAGAGCTATATCTCGAGTTTCTTTAAACAATATCAGGGTACCAATATACACAGCTATATTGAGAAAAAGCGTATGGAAAAAGCGGCGGCGCTGCTTAAGGGAACAGACCTTACGGCAACGGAGATAGGAGACAGGATAGGCTATAATAATATCAATACGTTCTATAAGGCGTTCAAGCGATATTATGGAGTAACACCGAAAGAGTACAGGACATATTGAAGTGATATAGATAAAAATCTGTTTATGTAAATAAATAAAGAAAGGGGTCCGGCATTGCTGCCAGGACCCCTTTTTGTGTCATTGTGTCTTGCCTGTCTGAGTATTACTTCAATGAATCGATACGAGCCTGAACGATTGAAATATACTCTTCGTAACCCAATGCCTTGAGTTCTTTCTAGTATGCGTTCCACTGATTATCATCGTTAGGATCCTTGACACCGGTCGTAAACTCAGCTATACAGTTCTGCACATATGTCCTGAGGTCTGTGTTGATCTCGGACAGCCTTCTTGCATCGTCAGGTGTATAGAAGATCTTACCGTTGAGGTTCATATCCGCCGGTGGCTTGTACGGAGCATAGTACTGAGCAGTTGCATTCCACAGATACTGCTGCAGTTCATATGGATCGTCGCTCTTTACACCATTGTTGTCAAAGTCATTGTACGTCGGTCCGATCTCTTCCCAACGAGAGCTGTTGACTTTACCCCAAGGGAGAATCGGGCTGTATGTTGCGGGATCGCCGTCAACACCCATTTCACCGTTGGTAGGTATAGCATAGTCGACTCCGGGTTCTCCAAGACGGTTTCTCATGGATACATCGCGTGAGTACATGAAATCTGCGAACCTGAAAGCAACTTCAGGGTTCTTGCAGACAGTGGTGATGATCCACTCAGTAAGATAATAGCTTCCGTATGGGTCATAATAGGTGTACTGAACACCAGCAGGACCCTTCAGAGGAGCAAGAGGTCCATACTCCTTGACTCTTTCGCCGGCCATATCTGCCCACAGGAATGTACCGCCGCCGGGTGCAAGACCAACCAGAGCTATTTCTTCGTTGTCAAACAGCTGCTTGAGCTGATCGTTTTCCTGTGTAAATGTTGCAGGGTCAAGCAGGCCTTCTACGACGCAGAGCCTGTGCAGGTACTTCAGACCTTCACGGTATGCATCTTTATCATAAGCAGCCTGAACCTTTCCGTTGTCGATATAGTATGGAGTACTTCTGTTGAACTTTATGAAAGAGTTGAGTATATATTCTTCAGGCAGAGTATTCCATCCGTTCTTAGCGCCTATGAAAGCGATTTCGTCAGGTTTTCCGTTCCTGTTCGGGTCACCTGTCTTGAATGCTTTGAGTACTGTAACAAGTTCTTCCGTCGTAGTAGGTGCCTTGAGTCCCAGGTTATCGAGCCACTTCTGGTTTATCCATGCACGACGGGACATATCGTTAGGCTCGGAAAGAACGACCTTGGGCATAGTGTACTCGTGGCCGTCAGGAAGCTTGAGCATCTCTTCGAGAAGAGGATCCTTATCACGTCTTTCCTTGTACCAGTACGCAAGTTTGTCGATCATGTCGTCAAGCTGCCTGAAAACGCCCTGGTCAGCCATATCGGATACGATCTCGTTTGTCATACCAGTCGGAATCATGAATACATCAGGAAGATCGACCTGGCTGGAGAGCAGCAGGTTGACACGCTGAGTAGCGTCCTGTGCCGGAACGATGACCCACTCGATATCAACACCGGTCTGCTGTTCCATGTAAAGAGTCATCTTGTTGTTGTCGTAATCCTCAACGCGTGGGTTCTGTGCGATCAAGATGGAAAGCTTGACCGGCTCTTTAACGATGGGCAGCGTACCCGGAGCTGTGACTGAGACACCGCCGTATGCAGACGGAATGAGTCCATCATCGCCAGTTGCAGGTGTACTGGTGTTGCCATCGTTGTTTGACGAACCTACAGAAGTATCACCGGTATTGTCACTGCCTTTGTCGGCGGTACCACAAGCTGTCAGCAATGACAACAGCATGACGATACTCACAATAAGTGCCAAAACTTTTTTCATGCAAATTCCTCCTTTTGAATTTTTTGCGGCGATGATTTCGCCGCGATATTTGCTCAGACACAAAAGAGTGTCTGCAACAAATCAGTTTGATAATTTACATCAGCCTTTTACAGCGCCTATCATTACGCCCTTTACAAAATGCTTGGCGACAAATGGATAGGCTATCATAAAGGGTACGCTCGATACGACGATCAGCGCATACTTCAGCAGCTGTGCCATACCTTGCCTGGCCTGATAAAGCAGCGGGTCGGATATTATGTCGTTTACCTGATTCAGTATGAGAATGTCACGCAGGACTATCTGAAGGGGGTATTTATCTTTATCGGTTATATACAGGAAAGCCTGGAAATATGAGTTCCAGTGACCCAGACCATAGAACAGCGTCAACACTGCTATGATGGCCTTTGACAGCGGCACTGCTATCTGGATGATGAATCTCGTATGGCTGATGCCGTCTATCTGTGCTGCTTCGATCAGTTCGTTGGGGATAGTCGTCTCAAAGAATGTACGGCAGATAATTACGTTGAATACATTCAAAGCAGTCGGAATTATCATAACAGCGCGGGTATTTATCATTCCAAGCTTGGTTATGAGCAGGTACGAAGGAATCAGACCTCCGTTGAACAGCATTGTGAATGTGAATATAAAGAGGAATATACGCCGCCCAGGCATGGTTTTGCGGGAAAGAGGGTAAGCTGCGGCAATAGTCATAATAAGATTCACGGCCGTACCGACAGTCGTGTAGAAAATCGTATTGGTAAAGCCTGTGACAATAGCTTTGTGGCTGAAAACTTCCTCAAAGGCTTTCAGAGAAAATTCCACCGGGAAGAGCCACACCTTGCCCTTGGCCACGGCCGAGGGCGATGAAAATGCCGAACTGACTATATATATAAGGGGGTAAAGCACGATTAATGCGGCCAGCAGTAAAAGCGCGTCATTAACGAAGTTAAACAGCTTATCCTCAAATCTGAACTTGATCTTTGTTCTGCTTGTATGAATGCTTGACATCTCTGTTCTCCTTTCAACCCACGGTTTTGATTAAAACAAGCTTATTTCGTTTATCTTTGAGTTGATGTAATTCACTGCTGATATCAGAATAAGGTTTATGATCGAGTTGAATAAACCTATCGCGGCCGCATATGAGAAGTCGGGAGCAGCGGCAGCGAGGCCTGTCTTATACACGTAGGTGGAAATTATTTCGGATGTGTTTAGATTTAGGGAATTCTGCATAAGCCATGCCTTTTCAAAGCCTACACTCATAATGCTGCCCATTCGAAGCGTAAGCATTATTGCAATAGTGGGCAGAATTCCGGGTATATCGATATTCCACATTCGCTGGAAGCGGGTGGCGCCATCGACCAGTGCAGCTTCATGAAGACCCGGATCGATAGAAGACAAAGCAGACAAATAGATGATTGCTCCCCATCCTGTACCCTGCCATATATTGGACCATACATAAATGTGCCTGAAATATTCGGGTTTACCCATAAAATCTATCTCCGTACCACCCAGAGCCTTTATCGCATAATTGATTACACCTACTTTTGGTGAAAGGAACTGAATAATGATACCGACCATAACAACTGTTGAAATAAAGTACGGCATATATGTGACTATCTGAACGAATTTTTTATACCTTGGCTTTAAACAGTTGTTCAAAAGCAGTGCAAGTATGACTGGCAATGGAAATCCTGCTATGATATCGTACAAACTGATTGCAACGGTGTTGCCGACTACTCTTGTAAAGTTGTAGCTTTTAAAGAACTTAATGAAGTGCGCAAATCCTACCCAGGGGCTCCCAGCAATACCCTTGATAGCCTGAAATCTCTTGAAGGCGATCTGTACGCCATACATTGGATAATAGCTGAATATCAGCAGCCAAATTATGGGGATCGCTATGATCACATTTAATTCCCTGTTAAGCTTAAGTTGTTGCTGCAAACTATTCCATTTCTTTGATCTTAGTGTTTTCTGCGGAACTACCAGATCATTGTTTACTGCGCTGGTCCTCATTAACCTAACACCTCTCAATTTAATTAGAATTTGAACTTGAGCATGGTATTGCATGGTACTGCATGATTTTGAAATTGACACAAAATACCTTAAGTACTTTGCTGTTCTGCTTTGTATACTTTTATGATAGGTTTAGGACAAACATTATGTCAATTGTAAATACTTTTGATTTGTGGATACTTTTCATATAAAGTTATTATTTTCTCATATGAATTTTATGCAATTTGCCGGGAACAGGATTCATATAATCACTTATTTCAAAATTTTGAAATTAACATTTAAATTTTTATTGACAAGAAAAATTGGCATGATTATAATTATCATGTCAAGAAAACTTGTCAATAGTACAACAAAACTTGTCGGAGGTGCTTATATGAATAAAGAAGAGATACTTGCAAAGAGCAGAATGGCAAAGACGGAGGAAAGGGAGGTAATGGTCCGGGATCGGTCATTGAGGTGGACGATGCTGGCCATGCCCGCCCATTCGGAAATATTTGACTTTATAAGAGAAAGCAGGGGGCAGAGCATTATGGACTTGACGGTCGTATTATGCGGGTCATGCTTTGTTACATTTATCTATCGTTTTATGAAAACGAAGAGAAAAGATTGCCTGATTCTGGGAATCATTAGCGCTGTTGCTGCAATTTTGGCACTTATTAGATTTATCAAGGGGTATTGACTATGAATGACGAGCTTGTACTGAAAAACCGCCTGAAGGTCGCACGGGCCGAAAAGAACCTATCGCAGGGTGAGCTTGCGGAGATGGTCGGAGTTTCGAGACAGACGATCAGCTCTATCGAAACAGGCCAGTTCAATCCTACAGCCAGGCTTGCACTGATCCTCTGCATTGCACTTGATAAAAAGTTTGAAGATCTGTTCTACTTTGAAT